>CAZXVL010000058.1:0-6758 GCA_964644425.1 uncultured Candidatus Planktophila sp. | reverse complement strand
CAGCTGCTGCCCAATCCCACTCTTTGAGGCCATGCTCGTAGTAACCGTCAAGGGCGCCCATTGCTACATGGCAGAGGTCGACAGCGGCGGCTCCGTTTCGACGAATATCGCGGACCTGAGGCAACATCTGCGAGACATGATCAATCTGCTGGCCACGATGGGCGGTGTCATATTGGAAACCTGTACCGATAAGGGCGCGATTGAGCTCGATGGGTTCATTAGCTCTAATCGGTTGGCCGTTATAGAAGGCGCCCTGCCCACGGACTGCCCACCAGGTTGAGTTAATCGATGGAGCTGTGACGACTCCGATTAACTGCCCCTGGTCATCTTTAGCGGCAATGCTGACATTCCAGCCGGGCAAGTTATAGAGATAGTTCACCGTTCCATCGATGGGATCGATAACCCAAGTAATGCCGGAGGTACTGGGACGATCAGAGCCTTCTTCGCCGACCAATCCATCGTGAGGTCGGGCAGCTAAGAGCTCTTGCACAATAAATGCCTCTGCGCGGATATCCATCTGCGTGACAACATCGATAGCGGTCGACTTTGTGGTGACCTCAAGTTCTTTAGGGCGATCCATCAACATGGCACCTGCCTCGCGCCCGATGCGAATGGCAAGGGCGAGAAGTTCGGAAGTGTCATGGGTGGTCATAGCCCTGATTCTACCTTCCGTATCAGTTATTCTCACCCCCATGAGCGAGCTCCGCGTACAGGGTAAGAATAGTGAAGGCACTCACCTGACTTTGGTGGATAACGATGGACACGAGTTCTCACTGCGCATCAGCGACACATTGCGAGCAACTGTAAATCAACCTCGCCTTACTTCGGTGCCAACTAGCGATCTTGATGCAACTATCACTGTGAAAGAGATTCAGCGACGACTTCGCGCAGGTGATGCGCCTGAGGTAATTGCACGCGAAGGAAATACAACTCTGGATAAAATCTCTCGCTTCTCAGGTCCAATCCTTCAAGAGCGTGAATACATTCTCTCCCTTGCTCGCAGCGCAACGCTTCGCAAAGATTCAGCGCGCACCGAGATCACCTTCCTTGATGCTGTAACAACTAAGTTGATTCCTCGTGGAGTCGATGCAGATGATCTCTCATGGAACACATGGCGACTTCCTGATGCAACATGGCATATCGAACTTCACTTTCCTAATCGCGATGGCAACGGAATCGCTGCCTGGAACTTCGACACAGCGCGCCATTCAATTAGCCCAACAGATAACAATGGTGCTTGGTTAATCGATGAAGATGTACCCGCCCGCGTCATTGAGCCAGGATTTATAACAGCAGAGCCAACACATCCTTCTCGTCACGAAGAGCCAGCGCCTTCAGTTGAACTTCCAGGTGCGAGCTCACTCTTTGCTCCTGTGATTGAAGAAGAGCGTGCTGAGACTCCTCGCCTTGTCGCAATTCGCGATACTCCAACAGCGGCTGATTCAGAAGATGGCGTTGTTGCACGTGCAAAGATTCCATCATGGGATGAAATCATGTTTGGCACAAAGAAGTCTCCAGCTGATTCACAAGAGCAGGATCCGCAATAACTTTTCCAGACTAGAGATGAAGAGCTAGCCACTGAGCCATCTCAAGATAGAGTGGAATTCCAACAAGTAAGTTAAATGGGAATGTGATTCCTATACTTGCAAAGAGGGCCAAGGAGCCATTTGCCTTAGGTAGGCCCAGGGAGACCGCAGCTGGTGCGGCAATATAGGAAGCACTCGCTGCTAAGACTCCGAGAATTGTCGAACCACCAATAGATAATCCCGCAAGGTTTCCTGCTAAGACTCCGAGTGCACCGGCAAAGATCGGGAATAGAACGCTGAAAATTGCGATGGGCAGACCCGCGATGCGCGCCTCGCCCACCTTACTTCCAGCAATAAATCCAAGGTGGAGAAGGAAGAGGGTCAGTGCTCCCGATTGAAGATCGATAAAAAATGGTGTGACCTTCTGATATCCAGCCTCTGATGCAAAGAGTCCTACCAGTAGCCCACCGATGAGCAGCACGATTGTCTTACTTGTGGCGATCTCCTGAAAGGTGCTTTTCCACTTCACCTGACTATGGGCCATTCTGGAACCTAAGTAGATACCAACAAGAATTCCTGGAATCTCCATAATCGTCAGCATCGCCGTCGCAAATGGTTCAACCTCCACAGAACGCGTTTCAAGAAAAATGAGTGCAGCTGTGAAGGTAACCAGTGAGGTTGATCCGTAGTGCGCTGCGAATGCACCGCGATCGCTATGGCTAAGACTCTTGACGATCTTCAGCGATGTAAAGGCCAATAGCGGAATCAAAGCTCCCAGCACCAAGACTGCGATAGCAGGTGAGATGAACTCCCCGGCTGTGACGCTCTTCAAGGAGTGCCCGCCTTTGAGTCCTATCCCAAAGAGAAGAAAGATAGATATTGCCTGATAGACCGGTTCGGGCAATCTCAAATCTCCCCGAAATAACGCGGCAACAACTCCGAGGACAAATACCAGGACGGGGACGGAGAGAAGATTGCTCACCAACACAGACTCTGAAGCCATATACCCCCCTTAAATCTGCGGAAATATAGCAGAAATATTATTCAGGTATCAAATTTCTGCTATCGTTTCGCCATGGCACGACCTGAAGCACACGATGCAAAGTGGACATTTCTCTCAAATCATGGCCACCTCCTAGTGCACCTAAGTCGCGAACCCGATGCAAAGATCAAAGAGATGGCTGAGTCCATTGGGATTACTGAGCGCCGAACCCAATCTATTTTGGCTGACTTAGAGAATTCAGGTTATATAACGATCACTCGTAATGGGCGACGAAATACCTATCAGGTGAATTCGAAGAAGAAATTTCGCCATCCAGCAGAGGCCGATAAATCTGTGAGTGAACTGCTCAGAATTTTCAAATAAAGGATCTACAAAGGTTACACACGTGAGTAATCATCCATATCACAATGCTCAAGCAGTGCTCACAAGTAAGCATCACAAGCTCTCGCTCTTTCAAGAGCCATTTCATCACGCACTAGGAATGAGAATTACTGAAGAGCCACTTGATACCGATCTCTTAGGAACTTTTTCTGGCGAAGTCGAGCGCACCTCATCGCCGATAGAGACTGCGATTGCTAAAGCGCGGATGGGTATCAAGGCCACTGGAATCGGGTTGGGCTTCGCCTCTGAAGGCTCAATTGGCGCAGATCCAAACATTCCTTGGATCCCCTGCAACATTGAGGTACTGGTCCTTGTAGATGAAGAGCGCAACATGGTCATCTCAGAAACTTTCAAATCTAATGAGATTATCGCAGCCTCCATAACCTCAAAAGCGGGAGATGACATCTCAGATTTTCTGGTTAAAGCAGACTTTCCACGCCATGCCTTGATCGTGCAATCGAGATCTGAAGAGAACCCGATCATCATTAAGGGAATTACAGATCGTGGAGTACTACAGGAGGCAATTGCAGAGTGCGCCCAAGGCTCACCAGATCAATCTGTGAGGATTGAAAACGACCATCGCGCGATGTTCTCTCCTAGTCGCAGAATTAACATCTCCAAGGCGGTGCAATTACTTCTTGCTCGCGTAAGCGCGCTCTGCCCTGAATGTGGCAGCCCAGGATGGGCAAAGGTGGGATATCAGAGAGGGGTCGCATGTGAGGAGTGCGGTGAGCTCAATCCGGAGATAATCAAAGAGGAAATTCTTGGATGCTCACGCTGTGAATACACAACTCAGGGCGCCCAGATCAGAGACTCGATTGGTGCAGCTCTGTGTTTTCTCTGCAATCCGTGAACACTTGCCTCTGACTACAGTGAACTTTGCAGAAGCGGCACTGAGGATTCGATAAGGCTCTCACCGCCATGGTGGCCAACCATCTCCCCCTCTTTCTCTGCTCGCTCTGGATCCAATAACACAACAGTGTCTTGTGCAATTGCAATGAGATCACCAATTCGTTCTGCGGCATCTAATGAAACTTCTTCACCAAAGAGTCCGGAGGAAATTGCACTTTCTCGAGTAAGAATTCGAACCTTGGAACCAAGCTCGGATTCCCAAATTGCTTGTGTATCAAGTGCCATCGCATGATCTTCGCCATCGCTGAGATAGAGATGGCGCATACGAGGCTCTCCTGCAATCGTTGCAATATTTGTAAGGAGTTGATTCTCCTGTCCTAAAACGATCTTCTCCCCCACATTGATCATGCCGTGATCGGCAGTAATCCAGATTCGCACACCCTGAGGCAGCTCGCGCATCAATGATGCAACCATTGCATCGATAGCAGTAAGTGCAGCTATCCACTTATCTGATCCCACACCGTCGGAGTGGCCAGCCGAGTCGAGATCATTGACATAGAGATAGACAAAAGAGGGACTCTTCTTCAGCGCCTCTGCGGTTTCGCGAATCAAGTCGCTGGTGATATTGGCGCCCCGATAGTGGGCTCCTCGAAATACTGCTCTCGTAAAGCCACTATCTTCATAACGCTTTGCAGCAACATGGGTAACTGTGATTCCAGCTGCAGTTGCACGTTCAAAGAGAGTAGGAATCGGCTGCCAATTGTGAGGATCAACTCTTTCATCCCACTTGAGCGAATTAAGAATTCTTCCACTGCTGCGAGGAACTCGGACCGTGTAACCCATCATTCCGTGAGCACCTGGCATTGCCCCCGTTGTCAGAGTTGCAAGGCTGGTTGAAGTAGTTGATGGAAATGAGGTCGTAATAACTTTTGGGCGAGCAAGTGCATTCAGAGTCGGTGCGAACTGAGCATAGGTTTCAAGCACATCTGCGCCAAAACCATCGATGAGAAAGAGGAGTTCACGTCCACTGGGACTTTCACCACATTCAAGAAAATCAGTCGTGCCCTCGAGGCGCAACCCTGCAAATATTGAGGGCATGATTTGAGATAAATGCACGGATGAATAATCTCATGAGTATTGTTCTGCCTATGTCACAGACTGATTTTCAAACATCGCCAGAGGTTGCAGAAGCCCTCAAAACAGGCAAGCCAATAGTTGCTCTTGAGTCAACAATCATCAGCCATGGGCTCCCACGCCCATCTAACCTGACGGTTGCCCGCGAAGTAGAGGAGATTGTTCGCTCACGTGGTGCGGTTCCGGCAACTATTGCCATCCTCGATGGCGTTGTTCATATTGGTCTCACCGATGATCAGCTTGTAGAGATTGCAAATCGCGATGACATTGCAAAGGCATCCAGCCGAGATCTTGCAATAGTGGCTGCCTCTGGAAAATCTGCTGCAACTACTGTTGCTGCAACAGCCCACCTTGCCATGCTGGCTGGCATTCACGTTTTTGCAACAGGTGGTCTGGGCGGAGTTCACCGTGGTGCCAACGAGACATTTGATGAGTCAGCAGATTTAACCGCTCTTTCACAACTTGATATCACCATCATCTGTGCTGGCGTGAAGTCAATCTTGGATGTGGGAGCAACCCTTGAACGTTTGGAGACGTTAGCTATCGGACTAGTTGGTTATAAAACGACAGCATTCCCAGGTTTCTATCTCACAGATTCAGGTTTCACAATAGAACACCAGGTCAATAGCGCCCAAGAGATAGCTGCAATTATTGCTCAACGAGTAGCCCTTAAGACCAACAAATCAGCTCTTGTTGTTGCCAATCCTGTTGTCAAAGAGATGGATAGAGCTCGCCATGATGCAATCTTGAAGTCAGGACTTGAGGGTGCTGCCAAGAACGGCATTCATGGAAAGTATGTCACCCCATTCTTGCTTGAGCACTTCCATACCGCATCTGAAGGTGAATCTCTCAAGGTCAATATCGATATCATTAAATCGAATTCAGCACTTGCCGCTGATATCGCTGTGGCATCAGCAAAGTAATTTCTATGTCCCTTAAAGTTCTCTGTATCGGTGATGTTATGCTCGATGTCATCACGAAGATTTCTGTGATGCCAGATCAGATTCATTACGGAAGCGATACTCCATCATCGATTTCCACACATGGTGGTGGAGCTGCAGGCAATGTCGCATCATGGCTGACACGAACTGATGTTGAGGCAACAATCGTTGGCCATGTGGGAGATGATGCAGCAGGTGCTGCTCTCACCAGTGAGTTCGATTCCCTTGGCGTACGCCATAAGAATTTGATGGTCGATTCAGGAAATTCTGGAGTAGTAGTCGTATTGGTAGACCCAACAGGTGAGCGCACAATGTTTCCTGATAATGGCGCAAACTCCGGTCTGCACATTGGAGACCTTCCCGATCTTGTTGGATTTGATGCCGTCTATCTCTCTGGCTACTCCCCTCTTGATCCGCTCTCACGCCCTGGAGTGCTCGAGATGATTTCGGTGATTAAAGCTGCAGGACTGCCTCTCTACTTTGACCCCGCATCAGTGGGCGGCATGATGCAAGTTGCAATAAGTGATGTGAAGGCATGGATTGCTCTCATGGATGTCATCTTGCTCAATGAAGAAGAGGCGATCTACCTCACCGGTGAAAGCGATGTCTCCAAAGCAATCGATCAGCTCCTGCTTGATTGCGAGGCAGTTGTAATCAAACGTGGATCTCAGGGTGCTATCGGCAAGGCTCGGGGTTCGATCATGGTTACGGTTTCAGCCCTGCCCACTGAGGTGATTGATACAACCGGTGCCGGTGACTCATTTGCAGCTGGATTTATCTCTGAATATGCCAATTCAAAGAACATGGAGCGGGCTCTGGGTCGAGGTGCTGCGATTGCAGCTCGATGTGTTGCAATCGTTGGTGCCCGTCCGCGTGTAGGTACCGTCATTTAGCCACTGCGCACGGCAGAATACGCGCCAT
>CAZXVL010000057.1:0-6815 GCA_964644425.1 uncultured Candidatus Planktophila sp. | reverse complement strand
GCGCTTCGAATCTGGGCAAATGTGTGAAGCGGCCAGAAATGTGGCTCAATCGGAAGGCGAGCAATATCGTCATTGCGATTAACGCGTGAGACACGGTCGACTATGCGCTCAATCCCGCAATTGCTGCAAACCCCCTGTTTTCTTAACAAATCCTTAAAACCAAATGTTGGTTCTGTCTTGCAATCAGGACATCCGTGAATGTAGAGGAAATCGTCATAAAAACTTAGCTCGGATTCGTTTTCAACACCAAAGACGCAAGAGATATCAATCATTCTTGCTGGAAGTGTCACATGATGTGAAGTCTCAATAGGATCAAAGTGGAATGGGCAGTATTCATCAATTTCGATAAATGATGCAAAGGTCGCCATCTGTTCACCGATCATGCGCCAGACCTTATTTTCTAGAGCGTGCATCGATGGATCTACTTCAGCTAAATACTTAATCGCCTCTTGAGTTTGAATTCCGGCGATAATCGAAGATGTAGTCGCATTTGTTGGTGTGTGACCAGCCAAGATCTCATCTGTGCCAAGTAACTTACATGCCTTGCGATGGGCAAGTAGCTCCCAATCTTTCTCACTCATTGTGCAGGCATAGCAAGGACCATCAGGTGTGAAGGTCTGCACCTTACCCATCAGCCCTTCGATTGCTGCATCGATCCAGACTTTATTGGCACGGCGACATGCGCCACCAAGCCACACACGTGCCTCGCGGTTATCAAGGCCAGCGATGATCAGATTGAATTGCTGTAGGTAGGCATCACCGAGCTCTTGGACAGGAGTGACAAAGAATGATGTCTTTGTATATGGATTAAGACGCTCTGCTTCTCGCGCAAGAACTTCTGCCTTATATGAACCGTCATCAGATTCACGGAAGAAGATGCAGCGAGAGAGGTTACTAAGCTCAATCGTATCCATATCAACTATGGTGATATTTCCAACGCCGACGAGTGCTAAGTTTTTGACAATCTCATTGCCCAAAGCGCCAGCGCCTACTACCAATACATTGGCAGCGCGCAGCTTTGATTGATCCCACCAGGTAATGAGCTCTTGACGAGCTGTATACGAGGTTGGATCGACAATGATCTTGTCTGAACTCATTGTGGTTAGCCTGCGATGATCTCTGGAATTAGACGAAGTGTGTGGCCGCTTTGAACGCCGGCTTCTGCAAGTGTTGTTGCATCGCCGATCTGTCGGCTGGACTCGTGGTGGTGGAACTTATATGACATTGGCGTGCCATCTGGGCTAGTCAATGGAAGCTTGAGCTGATCGACAAGGGCTGCAATGATCTTTACAGATGCTGCCCCGCTTGGAACTGTGACCGAGTTACGTACTGCTCCACCTGCATCTGTAACTGTGATATCGAGTGAACTCATTTTTAGTGCTCCTTTTTAGATGTTGATGACGATGTGACGAGAATTAGATTTCTTGCGGGCAATAATCAGGGTCAAGGAAAGAATAAAGAGAAGGACATTGAGAAGAATGGAGAAAGCAAGCGGTCCCTCATTATTGATAATCAGGGTTACAACGCTATCTTCCTTCTTCTCGAGATCTTCCTTTAACACCTTCTCGATCTCTATCGCGTTCATGCCATAGATAAAGCCGTAATCATCCTTGGCGTTAACCAGTCCAATTACTTCTCCATCTTTAAAGACTGGGCCACCGGAGTTGCCAAAGTCGCCTGGGATATCAAGAAGTAGGTTGTACTCAGCATCTTGCTTATAGACCTTTGAAACTTTTCCTGAAGAGAGAACCAGGCCAGCAATAGGTGCTCCCACAATCTGAACTGCTTGATCTGGTGTGACTGTATTTGTATTGAGCAAACTCACCGGCGCAATAGTCTTGGCAGTATTAAGAACTGCGATATCGCGCTGGCTATTTACGTAACTGACTGTTGCAGCGGCAAATACTCCAGCATTGTTCTCGATCTTTACATCGATACAACCTTCAATTACATGGGCAGCGGTAACCACCTTGGTATCAGAGGTGTAGAAACCTGTGCCTTGGCCTCCGCCACATGTAATTAAGACAGCTCGATCGATGAGTTGTACATCATCAGCCTGGGCTGATGCGATCAAGATGAATGAGCTAGCCATTACTCCGATTAAGAGAGTCGACCAACGTTGCCGGTTACGGTTTTTGATGCTCCAGCCTTCTCTCTAAATAGAACCTGTGTTGAACCAATAGTGATGTAGACAGAGTCTTCAAGCTGAATACGAAGACCGACTGTGCCATTGACTGAGATTGGACGATTTGGATCCAAACTCTCAATCTGTGTGCGACCGCCTGCTGCAAAGATGCGAGCGTGGATTGCTGAAATTGATGGGTCCTTAATCAAGGTGATATCAGCAGTTGGTGATGAACCAAGGGTGATTTCATTCTTATAGAGAATGAACTGCTTGCCAGCCATGCCGCCTTCGACGATTTCAATCCATTGAGTACGAGCTGCCTGCTCGAGAACTGCCATCGAAAGGCCAATGAGAAGACCTGTGATGGTGATACCTGCAGCCTGTGAGAGCCAGACAAGATTGTCAGGGATGAAGTCAAAGACGAATCCACCGATAAATCCACCCACTGCGCCACCGCCAACGGTAAGCAGTGTGCGCTTGAGTGAACGTGAAGCAACACCGACGGTTAGACCGGCTGCAATACCCACAAGAAGCCATGCAAATCCGCGTGGAAGGTGGAGTGAGTTACGTACTGATTGATAGACGATATCTTCACTCTCGCCATTGCTCAGGCGCATATAAGCATCTGTATAAATACGTGTTGTCGCACTTGAGTAGAAAGCGTTAGCGAGTGCTCCGAGTGCAAGACCAGAGACAATTGAGACAGGGATTGCGATTCCTGCAGCAATTCCGATCTTTGATGCAATCTTTGTCGTTGATGCATCAATCAGCGCAACTGTTGTTCCAATCACGAATGCCAAGATAAATGTAAATGTCAGGTTGGTTACTGTCGATGAAGCTTCAGCAAGGAAGCTATCAAAGAGAACCTTCTGAAGGATGTAGGCGAGAAGTCCACCGAGGATTCCTGCACCTGTGAGGATAAGGATCGCCTTAAAGCCCGCACCTGATGGCGCTGGTGCACCAACGCTGCGCACTGTTGTAAATGCTGCAGCTTCTTGCATTGCACGAACGCTCTCAACCACCTTAGGTGCATTGAGATCTGCATCGGTAATGACGATGCGATTCTCGTTATCTGCCATTTTCGCTCCTTATTCCTTTGATTTTAAAATTAATTAATTGATCTTGATATCTACTGAATTACCACCGAGGTTGACGCGTGCAAGCGGAATCTCATTGAGATGCTGCTGGCTCCACTCAGCCGCTGTTGCATTAAGTGGGGAGCGAATATTGAACTTCTGCCATGTGAGTAGTTCGCCGATTTCACGGACGATATCTACTAACTGAAATGATGGTGACCAGTGATCTGCAAGGCAGATTTTTGTCGCATTAAAGTTTGGATGAAATACAACGTCTCCAGCTACTGTGCGAGCTGTAGGAGGCATTCTTGGATAATCAGAAGGCAATGTAATCTCAACAACTGTCGCATCTACGCGCATTGGTTGTCCGGTTGAGTTAAGGCGTAGTGATGGCACCTTGTAGACAATCATGTACTTCTCAAAGGGAGCCGTTCCGACAGCACGAATCTCAACAAGGTCTTCTGCCTCAAATGTTGCTCGGAGTGCTCGGTAGTCGCTTTCGAGGCGACGATCTCTCACGCTTGCCATTTATCTTCTCCCTTAACTCTTCGGCCCAGAATCGCAGCCAAATTGTGAACATCCACCATTTTCTTCCCAACACTCAAGATGGTGGCGAGCAGAACATGATGGGCAGCGCGGTGCGCGATCATCATCGAGTGGATAATTACAAAACAGACAGGTTGTCTTCATATTAGTAACCCATACTTACGCCGATAGACCACTCGTTCTCAATCATTTCAGCGTTGCTCCAGTCGAGTGTTCCTCGTCGACCATTTGCCATTGAGAATTCGTAGTACTCACCATTCATTGGAACTTCATAGAATGTAGTTTCAAATTTACATCCGTAACCGGCATCTGCGCCGTAGCTTGGATATGAAGCGTAGGCAGTATCAACGCCATCTACTGAGAGAACAATCTCTCCACCTGGGATATCGAAGTAGCCCCATCCAATATCCCAACAATCTTCTCCCCATAAAGTCATTGAGACCGGCACATTGGTGTATTCGACCTTTGTCACGCTATAGACAAGGAAGCCAACAACTAGAAGTGCGGCTGCAGAGATACTTGCGATGATTGGAATGAGTTTGTTGTTCTTCTTTGGTGGAACATAGGCAAACGGATCGTAGGCAGGCATATCACCTGCTGGCGCTGCGTTAAATGGCGCGCTCATTGGTGGTGGAGGAGGTGGGGTGAACCCTGTTGCTGCAGGAGCTGCTACTGCACTAAATGACTCACCACATGTCTCGCAGAATTTCTTCGATGCAGGACTTTCGTGACCTTGTGAACAATATTTCTTTGAAGGTGTGACGCTTGCCCCGCACTCTGTACAGAAACTAACGCCTACTAGTTTTGAGTGATCAATTGAGCAAGCCATGCGTAGAGATTAGTTTGTTACAGGCGTGGATTCAATGTCTTCTCGGTCATAAAGGCCATGACTAGTCCCTATAAAGAGTGTTACTTACGCTTTTTTCTTCGTTGCAGCCTTCTTCTTAGTTGCAGCCTTCTTCACAACCTTCTTTGTCAGAGTTGGAGGCTTATCACCCGCTTTTTTAGGGGCTGCTTTCTTGCGTGACTTCTTCGGTGATGGTCCATTCTCAGCCTCCCATGCACGTCGTCCTGCAAGGAGCTCAAGTCCGCGTTCGAGGGTCATCGCCTCGAGAGTGTCACCACGACGAAGAGTCGCATTGGTCTCACCATCGGTGACATACATACCGAAGCGACCATCTTTAATAATGACCGCCTTCTCAGATGCAGGGTCAAGGCCAAGCTCTTTTAGTGGAGGCTTCGCAACACCACGACGGCGCTCCTTGGGCTTTGAGTAGATATCGAGTGCATCATCTAGTGTGATTGTGAAGAGCTGCTCTTCTGATGTGAGGGTGCGCGAATCAGCACCTGCCTTCAGATATGGACCATAGCGACCATTCTGCACAGTGATCTCTTCACCCGCTGAGTTTGTACCCAGGGTGCGAGGAAGCGACATCAACTGCAGCGCATCATCTAAAGTAATGGTGTCAAGGTTCATCGTTGATAGAAGTGATGCTGTGCGAGGCTTTGGTGCATCTTTCTTCTTACGCTTCTTCTTTGGTTCACCCTTGTCATCAAGTTCTACCGGCTCTTCAGGCAAGATTTCTGTGATGTATGGACCGAAGCGACCAGATTTGGCAACAAGTTCGTGACCTGTCACAGGATCTAGGCCTAGTTCACGCTCTCCTGAAGGGGCAGCGAGTAACTCAATCGCTTTTGCTAGTGTTAATTCATCGGGCGCGGTGTTCTCGGGAATATTGGCGAGTTTTCTCTCGCCATCGTCAAAGTTCTCTTGCAGGTATGCGCCATAGCGACCCACACGAATCTCAATGGTGTCACTGAGGTTCATTGTGTTCGTTGCACGTGCATCAATATTGCCGAGATCAAGTGCTAGCTCGTTAAGGCCTGGTTGGCCATCATGTCCATAATAGAAATCACGGAGCCAATCGATACGAGATGCCTGTCCACCTGCAATCTTGTCGAGGTCTTCCTCCATTGATGCGGTGAAGTCGTAATCGACGAGTTTTGTAAAGTGAGATTCAAGGAGACCTATTACAGAAAATGCTAAGAATGTTGGTACTAGTGCGCGACCACGCTTATTAACATAACCGCGATCTTGAATTGTTTGAATGATCGATGCAAATGTTGATGGACGACCAATACCAAGTTCTTCAAGCTTCTTAACAAGTGTTGGCTCGGTATAGCGAGCAGGAGGCTTTGTATCGTGGCCTTCACATGAGTACTCAGAGACCGGTATTGATTGGCCAACTGCCATTGCAGGAAGTCTGCGATCCACAGACTCCTCATCCTTGTTTTCATCTGTTGCAACATCATCATATGCAGCAAGAAATCCTGCGAAGGTAATCACTGAGCCATTAGCGCGGAAAATGGCATCTTTGCCATCTGCCGTCTTTACATCAAAGTCCACACGCATCTGCATCTTTTTTGCATCGGCCATCTGGGATGCAACCGTGCGCTTCCAAATAAGGTCATAGAGAGCAAACTCATCGCGAGATAGTTCAGGTGCTAGCTCACCTGGTGTCTTAAAGACATCTCCTGCTGGGCGAATCGCTTCGTGAGCCTCTTGAGCATTCTTTGTCTTGCCTTGATAGAGACGTGCTGTCTCATAAACATGATCTGCGCCGTAGAGAGATTTTGCTGCAGCACGCGCTGCCTTAATTGCCTGCTCGCTCAAATTAATTGAGTCAGTACGCATATAGGTGATGTAGCCGTTTTCATATAAACGTTGTGCGATACGCATTGTGATTTGGGCGCCCCACCCAAGTCGACTTCCTGCATCTTGCTGCATTGTCGATGTTGTAAATGGTGGCTTTGGTCGCTCAGTGCGTGGGGATTCCTCCATTGACTTAACTGTCAGTGGTGAACCTTTGAGTGCTTCAACGAGTGACTTTGCAGCGCTTTCATCTAATAACAAGATATCTGCAAGAGACTTCTCTTTGACTGCGCCATCTGCGCCAAAGTCAGATGTTGCAGCAACTTTCTTATTGTTTACACTCAGTAGACGTGCGTTAAATCCAAGCTCTGTTGTTGCGGTGAGGTCCCACCATGATGATGAGATAAAGGCCATG
>CAZXVL010000056.1:0-7062 GCA_964644425.1 uncultured Candidatus Planktophila sp. | reverse complement strand
GTGATCTTCATATGGGCCACGCAGAGGCATATGCCCTCGGTGATGTGATTGCTCGCTACTGGATTCAAAAGGGATTTAACGTGATGCACCCCATCGGTTGGGATGCCTTTGGTCTTCCTGCTGAGAACGCTGCAATTAAGCGCAATGCAGATCCTCGCGATTGGACCTACGAGAACATCGCTGTACAGAAATCTTCAATGCGTCGCTATGCATGTTCCTTTGACTGGGATCGCGTATTTAACACATGTGATCCTGAGTACTACAAGTGGAACCAGTGGCTCTTTATCGAACTTCATAAGCGTGGTCTTGCATACCGTAAGGATTCAGCGGTCAACTGGTGTCCAGGATGCCAGACAGTTCTTGCCAACGAGCAAGTAGTTGCAGGTCTGTGCGAGCGTTGCGATAGCGCTGTGACGAAGAAGAAGCTCAATCAGTGGTATTTCAAGATCACAGATTATGCAGATCGTCTCCTTGATGACATGGAGCAACTTGAGGGCAAGTGGCCTGAGAAAGTTCTTCAGATGCAGCGCAATTGGATTGGTCGCTCACAAGGTGCCAACGTTCAATTCGACATTGAAGGTCGTAACGAACCTGTCACCATCTACACAACTCGCCCCGATACTTTGTATGGCGCAACATTTATGGTCGTTGCAGTTGACTCAGCTCTCGCTGCTGAACTTGCTGCAGGCGGTCCCGTAGAAGCCGAGTTCAATTCTTATCTAGAATCCGTAAAAGCTGCATCTGATATCGATCGCCTTGCAACAGATCGCCCAAAGTCAGGTGTTGATCTTAAGCGTTTTGCAATTAATCCAGTCAATGGTGAGAAGTTGCCTATCTGGGCCTCTGACTATGTATTGGCCGATTATGGAACGGGCGCAATCATGGCTGTTCCGGCTCATGATCAGCGTGACCTAGATTTTGCAAAGGCGATGAACCTTCCTGTTCGCGTTGTTGTCCAATCTGAAGAAGAAGATCCAGCTGTGACAGGCGTTGCAACTACTGGTGATGGCGTTCTTATTAACTCTGGATCACTTAATGGCCTTAACAAGACAGAGGCAATTTCTCGCATTACAGCCGATCTTGAGGCGAAGAATCTTGGAAAATCAGCACGCAACTATCGTCTGCGCGATTGGCTTGTTTCTCGCCAGCGTTTCTGGGGCACACCAATTCCTATCATCCACTGCGATAAGTGCGGTGAAGTGCCTGTTCCATCAGAGCAGCTTCCGCTCACACTTCCTGATGCAAAAGATATTGATCTCAAGCCAAAGGGACAGTCACCACTTGCAGCTGCAACTGATTGGGTCAATACAACTTGTCCTTCATGTGGCGCAGCAGCGCTCCGTGATTCAGACACGATGGATACATTTGTTGACTCTTCCTGGTACTTCTTGCGTTATCCATCGTCGACAAACGATAAAGAGCCTTTCTCTCGCGCCGATATCGATACCTGGTTGCCGGTAGATCAATATGTGGGAGGCGTAACCCACGCAATCTTGCACCTTCTCTACTCGCGCTTTTTTACTAAAGTTCTAAATGACATGGGAATGCTTGGATTTAACGAGCCATTTACCCGCCTTCTCAATCAAGGAATGGTCTTGATGGATGGCTCTGCTATGTCTAAATCCCGCGGTAACTTAGTGCGACTTTCAGATGAGCTTGAAAACCATGGAGTCGATGCAATTCGCCTTTCAATGGTCTTTGCTGGCCCACCAGAAGATGATGTGGACTGGGCAGATGTCTCTCCTGCAGGTTCTGTGAAGTTCCTTAGCCGTGCATGGCGTTTATCCGGCGATGTTGCATCAGCGCCCGGTGTTGATTTCTCAACTGGAGATCTTGGATTACGTAAGGCAACACATAAGGCTCTTCATGATGCAGCATTTGCTGTTGAGTCATTCAGATTTAACGTGGCGATTGCTCGCGTGATGGAACTTGTTAATGCCACACGTAAGGCGATTGATTCTGGATGTGGAGCCGCAGATCCTGCGGTTCGTGAAGCAACAGAGGCGATTGCAATCATGCTCTCACTCGTTGCTCCTTTCACTGCAGAAGAGATGTGGGAGCGATTAGGACATAAGCCCGCCATTGCTGTGGCAGGCTGGCCAACAGTTGATCCAGCACTTCTTGTTGCCGATGAGGTTGAAGCGGTGATTCAGATTAACGGCAAGATCAAGGGGCGCATCAATGTCTCTCCATCGATTTCTGATGCCGACTTTGAAGCTGCAGCTCTTGCACATCCTGATATTGCGAAAGAGCTTGCTGGCGCAACGCCTAAGAAGGTAATTGCTCGCGCGCCTAAGCTTGTAAACATCGTTCTGTAGTTTGTAAGGCGCTGACCATTCCTCCTATTTCGTTGACCAGTCAGCCTTTTTGACACTACACCTTCAGTTCTATGAGAAGAGCATCAGCAGGTTCATCATTGATGCACATCTACACCACATAGGAGGAAGTACATGTCATACCCACCACAGAACCAGGCACCACAGGCTTCAACATCAAATGTGTTCTCAACACTCGGAATTGTTTTTGGTGCAATCGGCTTGCTTATCATCCCATTTCTCTTCGGAGGCGTTGGTGTGATCATGGCAATTATCGCTAAGTCAAAGAAAGAGCCACGTGCGAATATCGCACTTGCTGTCTCTCTCGTTGGCCTTATTGGCGGAATTATCATCGGTGCAATTGTTGGAGCAGCTGTACTTTGAGTCGCGTTCAAGCAACAGCTCAAATTGTTGTTGATTCAGTCGAGGGCAAAAAGGAGCTGCTCTTTGGAGCACTTCAATTTGCTCAATGTGAAATCACCAACAATGCTGAGTTTTTGATTGAAGCTAAACGTGGTTCGCAGGTAGCTTTCCGTGGAAAAGGTGCGCTACTGGCAAATGATGTGGACTATCCCATCAAAATAGTCATCGGCTTCTTTGCGCATGAGGGCAAAATCCTGGTCAATATTGCAGTTGATGAGGCTATGGGATTTGGCTTGATGGTTGGCGCAAAGGGAAAATATCAAGGCGTCTGTGATCGACTCCGTGACACCTTGGCGGCATCTATCGCCTCATAGGCTATCTCCACAGCTAGAAATCTAATCCACAGTTAAGGGCCGCCCCTCTCACATGAAGAAGGGCGGCCTTTGACTATTGCTCCATGGAAAACATTCAGAATTGGTGGAGAGATCTTCACTACACAGATATTCAAAAGCGTTCACTGCTCATCGTTGGTTCAATTGTCATCGCTACCTCAGGCTTCTTTATTCTTCAGGCGTCCTCGGCCACAGAACCCGCCATTGCTCCACCTCTGTTAGTCGATGTTGCAGCTGTCGACATTGTGATTGATGTCCAAGGTGCCGTTGTTAAAGCAGGTGTCTACACCCTTCCATTGGGTTCGCGAGTAGTCGATGCAGTAAAGGCAGCCGGGGGACTTTCCAAAGTGGCTGACCCATCAGATGTGAACCAAGCCAGAGTCCTGGCAGATGGGGAGCAGATTTATATCTATGCAAAGAGCACTTCCCAGCAATCAGGAAGCCAGGGTTCGGTGAAGAAGAAACCATCTGTGGCTCAGTTCATCTCAATTAACAGGGCTTCTGCTAAAGAGTTCGAATCACTCGATGGCATTGGACCTGTCCTTGCTTCGCGGATTGTTTCCTATAGAAAGTCACATGGCTCATTTGTGACAATCGAGGATCTGCTCAACGTTGCCGGAATCGGAAAGTCGACCTTTGCGAAGTTCAAAGCAAAATTGCGCGTGTAACAGATAGCAGAGCTCTTGCAATCGGTGGAGCGGTCTGGATTGGCTCGCTCACTCAAAGTTATCTCAATGCCTGGACCGTTTCAGGGATAGTTCTAATCGCCCTGCTTGTCTTGTTGATACAAAAGAAAGCAACAGCTCTTGTGATTATCTGCGCGCTCTTTGCAGGCTCTCTCTTGATGTCGGCGCATCAATTTTCAATGTCGCGAAGTTATCTCCAGCAAGTTCAAGGCGAGGTAATTCAGATTGAAGTCGCACTACGTAGCGATCCTATTCTCTCGCAGTCAAAGGCGAGAGGGCTCAACTTTTCTCCACCTCGCTACTCATTCAGGGCGAAGAGTCCTTTTGGTCCAGTCAGAGTCATTACTGAAGATCTCTCAGTAGCACAACTTCTTCCAGGTCAGAAAATATCAAGCAGCTTCCTTGTTCTAGAGAGCAGAGAAGGAAGAGTTGCTGCGCTTTTGATTACAGAAGAACCGATTACTGTCCTAACGCCAGCATCGCGATGGGCTGCAGCTCTGGCCTCAATTCGCAACGGCCTTTCGCAGGCGAGTGGTGGGGGAGATGCGGGAGCTCTAATCCCAGGAATGGTTTTAGGAGATACTCGAAATCAAAGCGATGAGTTTAAAGGTGAGATGCGACGTGCAGGTCTTACCCATCTTGTTGCAGTCAGTGGCGCTAACTTTGCAATTGTCTCGGCCTTTGTCTTATGGTGTATGCGATTTATCTTTCGCTCGCTGAGAGCAAGGCTTTGGGCCACCGCGATCGCACTTGCCTCATTTATCGCACTGGTGCGCCCATCACCATCTGTATTAAGAGCTGCTGCCATGGCTGCGGTGATGTTGGTAGCGATGCGTACACACCAAAGGAGTGAATCACTTCCAGCGCTGGGATTTGCAATTGCCGCAGTGATTTTTATCGACCCATGGCAATCGCGCGATCCAGGTTTTGCCCTCTCAGTTCTTGCAACACTTGGGTTATTGGTGATTGCACCGAGGGTAATTGCCTGGAGTAGTAGATGGCTCCCACCCTGGCTTGCATCAGCTATTGCACCACCAATTGCAGCCCTTGCCCTCTGCCTACCTGTCATCGTGGCGCTGAGCGGCTTTATATCTCTAAGCGCCGTGCTCGCCAATCTCTGTGCTGCACCTTTTGTTGCACCAATTACCGTCATTGGCTTTATCGCAGCTCTTATCTCGCCATTTGCTCCCACTCTTGCACAGGCTCTTCTCTATCTTGTTCGCCCCTTTGCCTTTGCAATAGTGGAGATCGCCGATTGGTCATCACGCTTGCCTGTTCTCACACTCCACGATGGTTTTCTTGGCTCGGCACTTGTTCTACTTGCTCTTGCGATATTGCTCATCTTTGGCCGCACTGGTGCGATTGTGATGCTCGTACTAATCCTTGCAACGCTTTGGATTAATCGTTTTCCCGTTGATGATTGGCAGGTCATTGCATGCGATGTCGGTCAAGGAGATGCAACTGTGATTAATCTTGGTAGTGGCAGCGCAATTGTGATTGATGTGGGACCAGAGCCTGAGTTGATAGATCAATGTCTCAGACGATTAGATATCTCAACTATCGCACTTCTGATATTGACCCATCCCCATGCAGACCATGTGGGCGGGCTCATTGGAGCTGAGAAGAATCGCACCATTGCGGCGCAGTGGTATGGAAATGTTGCAGCAGGCTCTCGCGCAACGATAGGTCCTTACACAATTGATCTACTCTGGCCAGCCATTGCAGGCTTTGATGATCCCAACCCCAACAACGTCAGCATTGCAGCATTAATTCGATCACAGGATCTGAGCATCTTTGCATCGGGCGATATTGAACCTGAGGTGCAAGAGAAGTTAAGAGGAAAGGTGGGAAAGGTCGATATCTACAAAGTCGCACATCATGGCTCTCGATTTCAGGATCCTGCTTTGATGCGCGAACTCTCTCCGCAGGTTGCACTCATTAGCGTGGGCGAGTCCAATACCTACGGCCACCCAGCTCAATCGACTATTGGCGCTCTTGAGCGCCTTGGCGCTGAGGTATTTCGCACCGATATTCATGGAAATATCGCAGTCAGCGCCAGAGGCCACAGAGTCGCGGTAGATTTCTCTCGTTCGCGATGGCAATGGATCGGTCTCAACTAAGGCAGATTAGATAGGAGCGCAGATGAACTCTCTCTACCTGCTCCTGGGCAGCGAAGGCGCACTGGCCGACCGTGCTCTTGCAAAGTTGATGGCTCAACTCAAAGATGAAAAAGCAGAGACAACAACACTTTCGGCCTCAGATGTCATTGTTGGAGATATCGCCGACGCCCTTGCGCCATCGCTCTTCTCTGAACGACGCGCACTGATTATTAAAGACCTTCAAGATCTCGATGATGAGTGCAAGCCAGAGATCACTCGATACCTAGAAGAGATCGATGCAACAACAACTGTTATCTTCCTTCACAAGGGAGGGGTCAAAGGAAAAGCTCTCCTTGATGCAATCAAGAAGGCAAAGCCTGAAATAGTTGCATGTGATGCGATCAAGAAAGAGGCAGAGAAAGAGCAATTTGTGAAGGAGCTCTTCCTTGATAGTGGCCGTAAGGCAACTGCTGGTGCAGTCAAAGCGCTGGTCGGTGCACTCGGTTCTGACTTACGCGAACTTCAACAAGCAGTCTCACAGATTTCACTCGATGCCCCAGCTGGCGCAATCGATGAAGCGATGATTGATAAGTTTCACCAAGGTCGCATAGAGACAACTGGTTTTGATGTTGCAGATGCCACCCTTGATGGCAATCTTCCAGTCGCACTTGTGACATTACGCAGCGCCCTTGAGACCGGCACTGATCCAGTCATGGTCACATCAGCAATCGCATCATCGCTACGTAATTTAGCTAAGGTCTCTGGCGCCAATCGTGGCTCCAAATCTTTTGAACTCGCCGGCGAGCTCGGAATGGCTCCCTGGCAGATAGATAAGGCAAGGCGCCAACTCAGCGCTTGGACTCCACGTGGGATAGCCGCCGCTACCGAGGCTCTGGCCCAGGCCGATGCCGATGTTAAGGGAGCGAGCTCAGATCCGATATTTGCCCTTGAAAAGGCGCTTGCCACGATATCTGCAGCTCGTAGCCGCTAGCTCGATTTTGGCTCCCTAGGCTCACGCTGATAGCCTACGCACCTGTTCAATCGCACCGATTGGCCAATCACGATCACATTTTCAGGAGTCTAAAGCCGTGGCAAATATCAAGTCGCAGATTAAGCGTATTAAGACAAACGAGAAGGCTCGCCTTCGCAACCATAGACAATTCTTTTTGTCTTGTAAGTAAATCGTTTTGTAGTTTTTTACAAAATA
>CAZXVL010000055.1:0-7544 GCA_964644425.1 uncultured Candidatus Planktophila sp. | reverse complement strand
GTTGGTACGAGCGCGCGACTGAAAATCGTGAGGTCGACAGTTCGATCCTGTCCCAAGCCACAAGGAATCACTCGTTAAAAAAGTTTTGGTTCACCCATCAACTCTTCAAGCTTTGCTTGGAGAGTTTTCTCTTGCTCGGGCGATGTCGTATTCACAACGATTCTCTTATCGCGACCAAGTTCACCAAAGACAATTGTGAAATCCCTCGCGCGCAAATCAAAGGCATCAGCTAACTGCTTGATTACTGCTGTATTCGCTTTTCCATCAACTGCCGGGGCTTGAACAGAAACTAGCAGGCGTGCGGGTTCGCCGGTAGATCCACCTACTTTATTGTGTGAAGAGTTAGGTCGTACCCGAATCTCAAGAAGAAATGGCACGGGCAAGAATTATTTAGCCTGCAGATCCTGAACCTGATGGTCCAGCTTTACGCTGAACAGCGGGCGCTCCACCAGAGCGCTGTCCGCCCTTAATCTTTGATCCACCGTCAGCATGGTTCTGTGTGCCTGGAGCGCTCTTCTTATTCTTCTTAGCTTCAAGGGCTGCGAGCATCTTTGCTTTTACATCATCTGCTGATGAACCTGCTGGTGTTGTAGACATAGTGAAAGCTTACCCCTCAGATGGGATTCTTAAGAAGTAGATCAGTGCCGATACCCACGTTACAAGGGCCACAGTAAAGATCTGCACGCCAGCTGTCTCTGGCCAAAGGTAGAGCGCTAAGGCAAGTGCTCCATAGAAAGCTGCCATCGCCCACAACGTGATTGCCGTTGATTTACGTCCAAGACCCTTTCGCATCAAACGATGAGAAAGGTGGTCTCGACCGCCCTGAAATGGAGATATTCCTCGATAAAGACGTGAAATCACGGCAACGCTTGTATCCAAAATTGGCGTTGCCATCAAGATGACGGGAATCGCTAGAGATAGGTAGGTCGGAACAACTCCTGGGCTAAGGCGAATCGTCAACACTGAGATGATGATTCCAAGAAAGAGTGAACCGGCATCGCCCATATAGATCTTTGCTGGGTGGCGATTCCAGATAAGAAATCCTGCCGTGGCACCAGCTGTAACGATAGCCAGAGCACTTACCAATACTTGCTGGCGGTCATAGGCGATAAAAAAGAGGAAGAAGGTGATGACAGCAACTGTTCCTGCTGCGCCACCATCATGGTTATCAAAGAAGTTAATTGAATTACAGACGCCAACAATCCAAATAGTTGTGACGAGATAGTTAAGCCAGGTGCTGCCGAATGCTGTTCCGATAGTGTCTGTTGAAATCAAGATTGATGAAACAAGAACTCCGGTGACTGTCTGAGCAATTAACCGTGGCCAAGGTTGCAAGCCGCGCAGATCATCCCAGAGCCCCATAGCAGAGATAGCTAGAGCAGGAACAAGCACGGTGCTTGCAAGACGAAGGGTCTCCATTGAGAAATCTGCAGCCAAGAGTGAACCGTAAGATGCTGCGATAACTCCGATTGCAATTGCGACTCCACCTAAATATGGAACTGGAGCTTTCTGTGCTTTGCGTTCGAGATTAGGCGCATCTACTGCATCAAAATGAATTGCGACTTTACGAATCTGTGGGGTAATGACTCCGACTGCGATCATCGTGAGCGCGCCAAGGAGAGCGAATTGCGATATTGAATATTCCATAAATTAAGAAGTTAGCTCTTGCTCTTAAAGTAGTTTTGACGAAGTTCATCAACCTCTGACTTGCGATAGCGACGATGACCGCCCAAAGTGCGAATCGATGTCAGCTTTCCAGCTTTTGCCCAACGTGTGACAGTTTTGGGATCGACACCGAATAGGTCAGCGACTTCGCGAGGGGTTAGAAGTGTCTCTGCCTCTGGAATACGGTTCACAGCCACTCTCCTCTTCCGACCCCGGGTCAATGTCCGAATTGCTCCGTTATGTCGGGAAGTATCGTGGAGAATGGGGTGAAAAGGCAATATGGGCGATGGGCAAAGATTGGTTACTTTTACCGCTCACATCGCCGATTCAAGGGCTTGAACAGGGCGCCAGCGGCGCACCAAGCGCTCATAGCCTTCACCAGCGATCGCTCCATCACCGGATGCCAGCCCTGCCAAGCTAAAGATGACATCTTCAATTGAGCCATCATCTTCAATTCCCGACAGCCCTTCAGATTTCAAGGTTGAGTCCAGATATCCGGCCAACCCTCCGTAATCGAGTTCGATTAAAGATTGCGGGTGGAAGAGCTCCATCCACTCAATGAGTACCTCAATCTCTTGGGCAACAACTCCATCGCCAAAGGATTGAAGAACAATCTCATAAGAGCTGCGACTGCGTTCTATTGCGCGAGCCAATGGTGCAAGTGCTCGTGAATATGCGATCCCATCGAGATAACCACGTGTGCGATCACCTGGTTCATAGAGTGCAAGCCAACGTGGTGGCACCATCCATGTCTCAGTCAAGATATGTGGCACTCGATCTTCAACGCTCTCCATCCCTGAAGTAATTACCTCTTCAAGTGCGGCAGAGATGAAAAAGGGAGTAACAGAAGAGGGTAGTGACTCTTTAAAGTCTTCAAGTGCTGACCAACAACGTGGAGCTGTCGACCAGGGAGAGATAAATCGTTGACCATCATGTTCAAGAATATGCACGCCATCAGGTCGTAGCGCTGGAGGTTCTGGCGCAATCAATCTACGAAGAGCGAGGGCGTGTTCTGCAGCGCGCGTATCTTCATTAGGATCTAGATCTTGCCAACGCAAACGATCTGCTGCTGGAAATGCGGAGAGTGGTTCAAATATTCGCAGCGATGCCACATAAGGTGTTGAGCTCAAAGAGAAGTGGCTCATTTTATATTTGCGTTAGCGATGCGTAATTCACGCGTGACTTATGCACGTGGAATGTAATTGCCCTCAGCAAATGGATCGTCATCATCACGATCTTGCGAGAGAGGCGCTTCGCCGTGAAGTTCCTTTGCGAGACGATCAATATCCATCTCTTGGGAGTTGTACTTCAAATCACGAGCGACTTTTGTCTGCTTAGCTTTTGCACGGCCGCGACCCATGGGCGAGACCTCCTCATCATATTTAAGCTTTCAGGGGGTAGGTTATCGCGCCAGAGCCCTGAGCTCCAAAGCGAAGTGGGGGTGTGGACTACTCACTGTGGGCAAAGGTGCCGGTCAGAGCCTTCTTCTTAAGGGCATAGATGCCAAGTACTTGAAGGACCAGGCTAAGTGACATCGTAGGGATTCGGAAGCGATGATCTCCGATCGTGCCCATACCGATGAGCCATGAGACCACCACAGGGGCTGCCAAGAGCCAGGCCAGGAGGCTGTACTCACCCTTAAGGGATCTGAGCCAGAAGAAGCCTGTAAAGAAGAGTGAGATTCCACCGAGTAGCCAGACCCAAGAGATCGCCTTGCCGAAACCACCATGGACCAAGTCATATCCCTGTTGGCTGTTCTTAGCTGTGCTGGTTACTGGATTGATCTTCAGCCATGGATTGCGTGCCATTGTGCCATTTACCAATGGACCAGACCAAGGAGACCAGTAGAAGAGGCTCTTGTTTACAAAAAGTTTTGCAGCCTTAGTTGGATTAGTTGCATACCACTTGATTACACACTTAACGATCTCATTATCAGAAACCGTCGTAGCCGGAGGAACTGGATCACATGGGACCTCAGGACCTTTTCTTCCGTAGCCACCATCTGTTTCATCTCCTGCACCAATGCGCATTGTGACACCGAGGTTTGTTGAAATCACAGCGCCCTTATCTGCAGAGATATTTCGTGCAATCAAAGTTGCAGGAGCTATTGCCATGATTGCGATTACAGCTACAAGAATTGCTGCCTGATGCTTTCTATTCTTCTGAACTAATACCCAAATAAGTGCGACTACTGCCGTAGTGAGCAACCATCGTGGCTGCATTAAAGCTGCAAGTGCGAAGAAGCCACCTACAGCAGCAACGCGAATCCAGAATCTCTTATCTACTGGATTAATCTGTGACTTCAAGATAAGCCCTGTAATCATCAACATACAGGCTGCGATTGGGCTTTCATATCCCACTGCAAGTGAGCTCAATGAGAGCGTTGGGTTGATGGCCAAGATGAGAGCAATGGCAAAGGCGTACTTCTTTATCTTTGTTGAGAGTAATTGCTTTACAAAGTAATAGCTGGCATAGGCATAGAAAGCGCTCTGCGTGATGGAGATAAGCCAGAGAAGATTTGCTGCAGAGATCTTGGTAAGAATCCATAGTAAGAGTGGATATCCCGCGGGCCAATAGGTTAGAAGGTGTTCTTGGGATGAGAAGCCATCTGTCATCAAGCCTGCAAGGGCATTGAGATAATTCTCGCCATCGGCTCCGAGCCAACCACCTTTCTGCTCAACTCCAGCGAAGCTTCCAAAAGGAATGATGTTGCCTGCAACAATCATCTTTACAAAGAAGGCTGTAACGGGAATGGCAATAGCCCAGATTAAGAGATTGCGATCTTTCTTACCTTGAGCCTGACGTACCTGCTTGGACTTACTTGCCATGGGTTGATTCCTGTTCTTGCATTATGTACTAGCGGTAAAAAAGTTCAGGGGTAAAGTATGGATGAGTAGGACTCTATTTGTCCGGAAGAAGCGGCAATAAATGACTTAAATCCGCTCGTACTCCAGAGGCAATAATCAACCCTGCTTCATATGCCTGGTTCCAGGAAGTTCGCCCTTCCACAAGTGCCAACCATGTTTCGGCAGTCATCTCAATAACATTCGGTGGTGTCCCCCGCGTATGTTTTGGGCCATCTCCACACTGTGTCGCCGCATAAGGAGGAATTCTTACCTCGATCGCTCTTCCTGGATACCTCTGGCTTAACAGCGCAAGTGAGCTCTTTACCTTTTCAAGTACTTCAGGATCACGCATCGCTAAATGCTTTTCGTTTAACGAATTGCGCTAGGTGAGTAGTTGGCAGCCTCTGGATACTTTGCAACAAGAGATTGAATCCGCGCAACAACACGTGAGACTTGATCTGCTGCCTCACCAGTGAAATCGATTGGAGAGCCAATTAAATTACGAAGTTCTTCTAGAGAGAACGGGATTCGCTCATCTGCAGCAAGCAAGCTGAGTAGGTTGTTCTCGCCCCCCTCGCGCATGGCAAGAGCCGCAGCAACTGAATGCTCCTTAATTACTTCATGTGCTACTTCGCGACCGATGCCAGCCTTCACTGCTCCCATTAAGATCTTTGTAGTTGCTAAGAAAGGAAGATACTTCTCAATTTCAGCGCTAATAACTGCAGGATATGCACCAAATTCTTTAACGACGGTCAAAATAGTTTCAAGCAATCCATCGATGGCATAGAAGGCATCTGCGATAGCAACGCGTCGCACAACACTGCATGAGACATCGCCCTCATTCCACTGATCACCTGCAAGCTCTGCCACCATCGATGAATACCCGCGAAGGATCACCGCGAGGCCGTTTACTCGCTCGCATGAGCGCGTATTCATCTTGTGAGGCATCGCAGAAGAACCCACCTGACCTGCTTTAAATCCCTCTGTTACGAGCTCTGCTCCTGCCATGAGGCGAATAGAAGTCGCTAGTGATGAAGGAGCAGCTGCAATCTGAACAAGGGTGCTCACTACCTCAAAATCAAGAGAACGCGGATAAATCTGACCTGCAGAGTCTAAAACTCGCTCAAAACCAAGCTCATCAGCAATGAGCTTCTCTAACTTGTTATGCACCGCGGCAGAGCCAAGGAGATCAATGGAGTCTTGGGCGGTCCCAACAGGGCCTTTGATTCCGCGCATGGGATAGCGCTGCTGCAATGACTCTAGACGTTCAAATGCGTAGAGCAACTCCTCTGCAGCAGAGGCAAACCTCTTACCAAGAGTCGTTATCTGTGCTGGAACATTATGTGAGCGACCAGCAATGGGTTGATCAGCAAACTCTGTAGCACGTGCGCCAAGTTGAGCAAGAAGTGCGATGACTTTATTTCGAACGATATTGAGGCCATCTCGAATCTGCATCGCTTCGATGTTTTCAGTGACATCTCGACTTGTCATTCCTGAATGAATCGCCTCATGACCTGCAAGAGCATTAAATTCTTCGATTCTCGCCTTTACATCGTGGCGTGTGACTTTCTCTCGCGCATCGATTGAGGCAAGATCAACTTTATTAACTACGCTTTCGTAATCCGCAATAACTTTAGGATCAATCTCATGACCCAACTGTGATTGTGCTCGTGCCACAGCGATCCATAATTGACGTTCCGCAATGATCTTTGCCTCTGGTGCAAAAAGATTGCGCATCTGAGTTGATGCGTAGCGGTCGGCCAGGATGCTCATGGTTTAGATGAACTCCTTCACCACGATTGTTTGATCGCGTCCTGGACCAACTCCAATCGCGCTCATAGGTGCTCCTGAAATCTTCTCCAAGAAAGTGATGTAGTCCTGAGCATTCTTTGGAAGTTCTGCAATTGTGCGAGCTCCGGAGATATCTTCCTTCCAACCTGGAAGATATTCATAGATTGGTTTTGCATGGTGGAAGTCAGTTTGGGATGAAGGAAGTTCTTCTACGCGCTTTCCATCAATCTCATAGGCCACACATACTGGAATCTGCTCCCAGCCTGTGAGGACATCGAGCTTTGTCAGGAAGAAGTCTGTAAGGCCGTTTACGCGCACCGCATAACGTGCAATAGGTGCGTCATACCAACCGCAGCGACGTGCGCGACCTGTA
The DNA here is from genome assembly GCA_964644425.1 of uncultured Candidatus Planktophila sp. Classification (GTDB taxonomy): domain Bacteria; phylum Actinomycetota; class Actinomycetes; order Nanopelagicales; family Nanopelagicaceae; genus Planktophila. The sequence goes on along the minus strand of CAZXVL010000055.1, from coordinate 869 downwards.
GTCACGCCAACCTCGCCTCCGATTGTGCGCAGCTTCTCGCCATCTTCATCGAAGAGCTCGGTAGGAAATGGACCTGATCCAACGCGAGTTGTGTAGGCCTTTACGATGCCAATCACGCGCTCGATCTTTGTAGGACCAATTCCTGATCCTGTGCAAGCACCACCTGCAGTTGGGTTAGACGAAGTTACGAATGGATATGTGCCGTGATCAACATCGAGAAGAGTTCCTTGTGAACCCTCTAGCAATACGCGCTTTCCTGACTTCAACGCTTCATCGAGGAGCAAGACAGTATCTGCAACATATGGTCGTAAGATCTCTGCATACTCAAGGTATTCAGCGAGAACATCATCCACATTCATCTCTTTGCGATTGAAGACCTTGATAAGGATCTGGTTCTTATCGCGCAGCGCACCCTCAAGCTTCTGGCGCAGAATTGATGGATCAAAGAGGTCTTGCACACGAATACCGATTCGATTGATCTTATCTGCATACGCTGGACCGATTCCGCGACCAGTTGTTCCAATCTTTGACTTACCTAAGAAGCGCTCTGAAACTTTATCGATTGTGCGGTGATAAGGAGTAATCAAGTGAGCATTCGTTGAGATAACCAACTTGCTGCAATCGATGCCACGTTCTGTAAGTCCATTGATCTCTTGCAAGAGAACTGCTGGGTCAATCACGACGCCATTTGCAATCACAGGAACGACGTTAGGAGAGAGAATTCCTGATGGAAGAAGGTGGAGTGCGTACTTCTGGTCACCAATGACAACTGTGTGTCCTGCGTTATTGCCGCCTTGATAACGAACAACGTAGTCGACGCGATCTCCGAGCAAGTCGGTAGCTTTACCCTTGCCCTCATCACCCCACTG
>CAZXVL010000054.1:0-8034 GCA_964644425.1 uncultured Candidatus Planktophila sp. | reverse complement strand
CTACACATCAGGTACTACTGCAAAGCCAAAGGGAATCTTCCATACAACCGGTGGCTATCTCACTCAAGTGGCTTATACACACAAAGTTGTATTTGATATTAAACCTCGCACAGATGTGTATTGGTGCACAGCCGATGTCGGTTGGATTACCGGTCACTCATATATGGTCTATGGCCCATTGATTAATGGCTCAACGCAAGTGATGTATGAGGGAACTCCCGATACTCCTCACCAGGGACGCATCTTTGAAATCATTGAAAAATATGGGGTAACCATTCTCTACACAGCACCCACTTTGATCCGCACATGGATGAAGTGGGGCGAAGAACATCCCAATAAATTCAATCTCTCCACACTTCGTCTCTTGGGTTCGGTGGGTGAACCCATTAATCCTGAGGCGTGGATTTGGTACCGACATGTTATTGGTGGCGGGCGTTGTCCGATTGTTGACACATGGTGGCAGACAGAGACAGGTGCGATCATGATCTCTCCTCTGCCAGGCATCACTGCAACTAAGCCAGGCTCTGCGATGCGAGCTCTTCCTGGCATCAACGCAAAAGTTGTCGATGACAATGGAGTCCCTGTCGGTGACGGTCATGGCGGATATTTAATTCTTGATAAACCATGGCCATCTATGTTGCGTGGCATTTGGGGCGAGCCAGATCGATACAAGGAGACCTACTGGTCTCGCTTTGATGGAATCTACTTTGCAGGAGATGGTGCAAAGCTTGATGACGACGGTGCTATCTGGCTGCTGGGTCGCGTAGATGATGTGATGAATGTTTCTGGCCACCGCATCTCAACTACTGAAGTTGAATCTGCACTTGTCTCACATGAAACCGTTGCTGAAGCTGCCGTTGTTGGAGCAGCTGATGCGATGACCGGCCAGGCAATCGTGGCTTTTGTGATTTTACGTGGAGGCGTTGATCACCTCGAAGGTGATGCTCTCATTAAGCAACTGCGTGATCATGTTGCTAAAGAGATTGGTGCAATCGCAAAGCCGCGTCAGATTATGGTGGTGAATGAACTACCAAAAACACGCAGCGGCAAGATTATGCGTCGTTTACTCAAAGATGTAGCTGAAAACCGCGCTGTTGGCGATGCGACAACCTTGGCAGATCCCAATGTGATGAAGTTGATCTCTGAAGGACTTAAGAGCTCTAGTTCAGAGGATTAATGAAAAGCTCTTCAATATTGTCACGCAAATTGGAGAGCAGCGAAGGTGCATAGCTATCGAGTTTGAGATAGACCTTGCTCTCCATCATTGCATTCTGACCTGTCGGCCATGGAGCGATTAATAGAACGGTTCCAACAATGTATGCCAGAACCAAAACTTTAATCGCCTCTATTGCAGCACCTGCAAGAGAGTTAGCCCATGCAAGAGGGCCACGAACAATTGTTAACTTCAGGGCTTTAGCAATGAGAACTCCTGCCAGAGTACCCAATCCAGCACCTGCAAAGATTGCAAGAACAACCCAGGCACTCTTGTCGTATTGAATTGCAAGGTAGAGACCAGCGATTGCACCTGCGATATATCCGATTGTCTTAAGAACGCTCTTGAGAAAACCTTGCTTATATCCACTGAAAACCTGAGCAGCAAAGAAGAGGGCTACTGCGATATCAAAGATCATGACGCTCCTAAGTATTTCTCTGAGAGCTCTCGAAGCTCATCTGCTGAGTTTATGACACCAATCTTCTTATAGAGGATTTGCCCATCTGCCCCGATAAACCAGGTCACAGGTACACCCATTCCAAAGTAAGAATCTGTGCTGCCGTCACGGTCGAAGAGGTTTGGCCAAGTGATTCCGTTTTCAATGACAAAGGCTCGACCATCTTCTATTGAGCTCTCTTCAACATCAACTCCAATGAGCTGAATGGAGGGATCTAAAGTCTCGAAAAACTCAACAAAATAAGGGATTTCTTCCTTGCAAGGCCCACACCAGGAACCCCAAACATTAATGATTGCAGGGCCCTTAATGTTTCGCACATCAACACCTGTACCGCCGTCGAGGCACTCTGAAACATTCTGCGATTGAGAATTAGCCTTCAGCACCTGAATAGAGTCACACGAGATCACTTCACCGATTGCAACAGGTATTACCTCATCGCCACAGCCCGTGATCAGCGCCAATGAAAGAGCTGCAAAGACCAGCGCTTTCATCTTCATCGGAAGTCCTTATCTGTCTTTACGAGAAGTTTTGCCTTCTCAGGATCCATCTCACCAATACCAACGGATGGACAGAGTTTAGCTACTGGGCAGGCACCGCATGCAGGTTTGCGTGAGTGACAGATGCGACGACCATGCCAGATCATTCTCTGTGACAAGTTTGTCCACTCAGGTTGTGGAATCAAATCCCCCACTTCAAACTCCACCTTCACTGGATCTTGTGACTTCGTCCATTCAAAGCGTCTAGACAATCGTCCAAAGTGTGTATCTACCGTGATGCCTGGAGTATCAAATGCGTGGCCTAGGACAACATTGGCAGTCTTTCGACCAACTCCTGGCAGGGTAATTAACTCTTCAAGAGTTGCAGGGACCTTTCCATCGAACTCTTCAACTAACTTGGTGGCCAACCCTTTGAGGTGGCGCGCCTTTGCGTGATAAAAACCTGCTGAAAAAATGTACTCCTCAATCTCCGGCAGTGGCGCCTTTGCATAGTCCTTCGCGCTCTTATACTTCTTAAAGAGAGGTGGGGTAATTTGGTTTACTCTCTTATCGGTGCACTGCGCAGAGAGAACTACCGCAACAATGAGTTCAAGGGGATTCCTAAAGTCCAATTCGCATCGGATCTCGGGGTAGGTCTTGGTGAGGACGCGATAGATCGCCCTCGCCTTTTTTCGATTTTCCGTATTGCCCGACACAGGAGTAAAGTACCCGCGTGCCTCAAGATGATGAAGTTATACGTCGCGCCCCGCTCTTTACTGCCCTAGATGATGCAGCTGCGAGCTCATTGCGCGCTTCAATGGACTCAGTAAAGATTGCAAAGGGTGGAGTCCTCTTTAAAGAGGGCGATGAAGGCGAGCATGTTTATGTGATTGTCGATGGCAAGCTCAAGCTCGGAACCTCTAGCGGTGATGGTCGCGAGAACTTGCTCTCAATTCTTGGTCCAGGTGAAATGTTCGGCGAGCTTTCACTCTTTGATCCAGGACCTCGCACATCGACTGCAACTGCAGTCACTGATGCAAAGCTCCTATCTCTTAGCCATGAGAAGTTAATCCCTTGGCTTCGTGATAATCCAGAGGTTGCACTTGAACTTCTTGCCCGTCTTGCACAGCGACTTCGTCGCACCAATGAAGCTGTTGGAGATCTTGTCTTCTCAGATGTTCCTGGTCGCGTTGCAAAGGCACTGATTGATCTTGGTGCTCGCTTTGGTAAGGAGAGCCCTGAAGGCCTCTTCGTTCACCACGACCTCACACAAGAAGAGCTTGCTCAACTTGTTGGCGCATCACGTGAGACTGTAAATAAAGCACTTGCTGATTTTGCTGGTCGCGGATGGCTCAAGCTTGATGGTCGCGCAGTATTGATTACAGATATCGAGCGTCTAGAAAAGCGCGGCAAGTAGGTAACTCAAACTACTCTTGGTAGTTTTAATGTGAATTTGTCGTGATGCCCTTTTCATCACTCCTTTTTTCTTAATATATAACCTCACTCTCACATCGAAGAACTCTCTTCGTTGTGAGAGTTAGGTGTTTTAAAAATGGAGAACGTTCTAGCCAATAGAAGAAAAGTGGGACAAATAGCTGGACTTTTTGGTGCATTAATCGCCTTAACCTTTGGCCAAACATCTCAGTCCTATGCTGGTGTAATCAATTCAAATAATGTAACAAACGCGGTGGGTTCATTAGCAGCGGCGGCAGCAGGTGCAGCCACGGGTGGGGCGGTGTTAGGAAGCTTCGGGGGGCCACCAGGGGCTATGGCAGTTGGCGCTGCTGCAGCAGCTGGAGTTGTAGTCTCGGCAATAACTTATACGGTCGTTACAAAAACTATTCAACACCCAGTTGCGGCAATTCAAACTGCAGTTGTTTTCAACCCAATGATCGGTCCGATATATGTAGCGACCCACAAAGAAGAAGTAACTAGCGGAGCAAAACAGATATGGAATTATCTCTTTGGTTAAGCAACTTCTACTGTGAGCTCAACTTCAACAGGTGAGTTAAGTGGCAGCTCTGCAACGCCAATCGCGCTGCGGGCTGCCACTCCTGCATCGCCCCAGATATGCATAAAGAGCTCTGAAGCTCCGTTAGCAACTGCGGGATGTGAGACAAAACCTGCCGCACCATTGACGTAACAAACAATTCGAACAACTTTGACAACTGAATCAACAGGTGCGACAAGTTCAACTGCAGCAAGTGCGTTGATGGCGCAGATCTTTGCTAATTCATAGGCCTCTTCAACGGTCACATCTGCGCCGACCTTGCCGGTCTTTGCAATTGCACCATCCACCATTGGAAGCTGGCCTGCAGTAAAGACGATATTGCCAGTACGAACTGCTGGAACATATGCAGCAAGTGGCTTAGTAGCAACAGGTAGGGTCAAGCCCTTTTCAGATAGCTTTGCACGAACATCGACTGACATTTACTTGATCTCACGCTTCATGTAAGCAACGAGCTGCTCGCCGCCTGGAGCTGGAACAACTTGCACGAGCTCCCATCCATCTGAGCCCCATGTATCAAGGATCTGCTTTGTTGCGTGTGAGAGTAGTGGGACAGTTGCATATTCAAACTTCATTAGTTTCCTCCAGCGAGCGTTGACTTTACGAGTGATGAAACAACTCCACCATCTGCTTTACCTGCAATAAGTGGCTTAATTGCGCCCATGACCTTGCCCATATCGGCAGGACCTGCAGCGCCAGTTGATGCAACTGCATCAGCGATGATCTTCTTAATCTCATCTTCAGATAGCTGTGCTGGAAGATACTTGGCAATAACTTCGCCTTCAGCCTTCTCCTCAGCTGCCTTATCGTCACGACCAGCCTTTGCAAACTCTTCCGCTGCTTCACGGCGCTTCTTCGCCTCGCGAGAGAGAACGGTGATGATCTCCTCATCGCTGAGTGTGCGCGCTTCCTTACCTGCTACCTCTTCATTGGTAATAGCTGTAAGGACCATACGAATGGTTCCTGAAACGAGCTTGTCACTGCTGCGAATAGCTGCAGTGAGATCTGCATGAAGTGTCTCTTTTAAAGTCATGGGCGTATCTTCTCATGCCCCTGTAACCTCTACTCCATGAGTTACAAGCTGCGTGAGGCGCAGATCCCAATCTTGCCTACTGGCCACTCACCCATCCGCATCCTGCACTTCTCCGACCTTCACCTGACTCCTGCTCGCAGGCGCGAGATTGCCGATATCAAATCCTTTGCAAAGTTAGCCCCAGACCTTGTTATCTCAACCGGTGACTTCCTTGCAGATATGAAGGCAGTCCCAGTGGTTCTCGATGCCCTCGACTATCTCTTAGATATTCCAGGTCTCTTTGTCTTTGGATCCAATGATTACTACGCACCTAAGCCAAAGAACCCACTGAAATATCTCTTGCCTGATCATGGAAAGCGCATTCATGGCCAGGATCTTCCATGGCCAGAGCTCGATCGTGGGTTGCGGGCACGTGGATGGATTAATCTCAATAAGTCTCGCGCCACAATCAAAATCAATGGCACAGTTATTGAGGCCCGTGGCACAGATGATGCTCACCTGAACTTTGATGACTATTCACTCGTTGCAGGTGCTCCAGGTAAGTGCGATATCGCAATCGGCGTAACACACGCACCATACCTGCGCATCCTAAAAGCGATGGCCGATGATGGTCTTGATGCAATCTTTGCTGGCCACACACATGGCGGACAGATAAGACTTCCGCTACCAGGTGGCTCACGCGCACTGACAACTAATTGCGATTTACCAAATTGGCGTGCACGTGGACTCACTAGATTTGCACAAGAGCCTTACCTTCATGTCTCTGCAGGAATGGGCACAAGTCCCTTTGCACGAATTCGCGTTGCAAGTCCACCAGAAGTTTCTCTGGTGACACTTACTGAGAAGAAGTAGTTAGCCCTTTTTCGCGAGAGCTTCGATGTCAGCATCGACCATAATCTGAGCAAGCTCTTTCCAATGTGTCTTCGCCTTCCAACCAAGTGCAGCCTCTGCCTTTGATGGATCACCGATGAGTGCATCAACTTCTGTTGGACGAATGTATTTCTGATCTGTCTCAACATGGTCTTGCCAATTCATTCCCGCATGAGCAAATGCTGCCTCTGCGAAGTCGCGGACTGTAGCGCCTACTCCTGTAGCAACGACGTAATCAGAAGGCTTATCTTGCTGGAGCATCAACCACATTGATTCGACATACTCTTTTGCATAGCCCCAGTCACGCACGGCATCAAGGTTTCCAAGAAATACTGTCTTCTGCTGGCCGGCTTTAATTGCAGCGACTGCGCGTGTGATCTTACGAGTTACGAAAGTTTCACCACGGCGTGGAGATTCGTGGTTGAAAAGAATTCCGTTGGTTGCATGCATTCCGTAACCATCACGGTAATTAACTGTGCACCAGTAGGCCATCAACTTTGCAGCCGCATATGGAGATTGTGGGCGGAAGACAGAGTTTTCATTTTGAGGTGGCGGTGTTGAACCGAAGAGCTCCGATGTTGATGCTTGGTAGAAGCGTGTATCAATATCTGCGCTACGGATTGCCTCAAGTAGGCCAACGGCGCCAACGGCATCTACCTGGCCTGTGTATTGAGGCATAGTAAATGAGACCTGCACATGAGACTGAGCGCCAAGGTTATAGACCTCAGTTGGCTTAACTTCGCGAATAAGGTTTGTTAGTCCGACACCATCAATCAAATCGCCATAGTGAAGAATCAACTTTGGGTTTGAATCATGAGGATCTTGGTAGATGTGATCGATGCGAGAAGTATTAAATGTTGATGAACGACGAATGAGGCCGTGCACTTCATAGCCCTTGGCAAGCAAAAACTCTGCAAGGTATGAACCATCTTGACCTGTGACACCCGTAATGAGGGCTACTTTTCTACTCATCGTCGTACTTCTCCCTTTGCTGTTGCATCTTTATACCAAGCGATAGTTGATGCAATGCCATCGCGCAATGAAATCTTTGGTGCCCATCCAAGAGCCTTTGCCTTAGATACATCGAGAACCTTACGAGGAGTTCCATCTGGCTTTGATGAATCCCACGCCAGTTCTCCCTTAAATCCTGCCAATTCAGCCACTAATTCTGCGAGTTCTTTGATACTCAGGTCTTCGCCAGTACCAATATTGAGGTGCTCAGAAGAGTTGTAATTCTTGCCAAGGTGCACGACTGCGGATGCAAGGTCATCAACATGCAAGAACTCACGCTTAGGCGATCCCGTTCCCCACAATGTTTCAATTGGGGCGTTCTTCTCTGCTGCCTCAACAAAGCGGCGAATAAATGCTGGTAGAACATGTGAGCCTTGAAGTTCGAAGTTGTCATTGATTCCGTAGAGATTGGTCGGCATCAAAGAGATCCATGTGCGGCCATACTCTTTACGAAATGACTTGATGAGTTCGATTCCGGCGATCTTCGCAACAGCGTAAGCCGAGTTGGTCTCCTCGAGCGGTCCAGTTAGCAAATACTCTTCTTTGATCGGCTGTGCGCAATCGCGTGGATAGATGCAGCTTGAGCCTAGGAAGATGAATTTCTCTACATCTGCAGCGTGAGCTGCCTCCATGAGATTGCTCTGGATGCGAACGTTATCTGCCAAGAATTCAACAGGAAATGAGTTGTTCGCCCCGATTCCGCCAACTTTGGCAGCGGCATCAACAATCAGCGTTGGCTTTACATCCGCAATAAAGGCGAAGGTCGCATCGCGATCCAGGAGATCGACAACCTTGCGGCTGACTGGAATTACCTCTTCGCCGGCAGCCTGGTAGGCACGAACAATTGCAGAGCCAGCTAAGCCTGTGCCCCCTGCGACCACGATTGTCATGGCCCGGAGTCTACCGTGCGCTTACTTCGTGAATTCGACAGCAAGAAGCTCTGCGATTTGAGCTGTGTTTAATGCA
>CAZXVL010000053.1:0-8086 GCA_964644425.1 uncultured Candidatus Planktophila sp. | reverse complement strand
GGGCCATCGATAACGTCGGTCCGGAAGGTGAGGGTATTTCCGCTGGTATACACATTAACCGTTGGGAGTAAACCGGAAGTGATCTCAACAGAGCTAATGTTCTTAAGTGGAATCTCTTCAAGGCTTGAACTCAAAATTCCTTTTCTTGTTTGAACAACCTTGTCTGGAAAAATCGCCACTAGCGGCATATTCAGATTCGCCGAAGACTTATCATCTTTGGGATACATCGCCTCTAGAACATATATCGCACCAGTAACGTCAAAGCCCTTCTTCGCCGCCTTCATACGGGCTTTGCCTTCACTCTTTGCGAGATGCTCTACCTTTGCAGCATCAATTTCATCCTGTGTTTTCTTAGAGAAGATACCCATTGCAACATCCTACTTTTCTTCAATCGAATTGGAAAGAGAAATCCCTTGCAACCGACTCATGCGATTGCAAGGGACTTCTTGTTTAATTGGTATTAGAGGCCAACAGCTGTTGCGCCGTAAGCAGCCTGTGCAGGTGTGTAACCTTCAAACTCAAGCTGCTCGATCAAACCTGAGCGAGAGAATGATGTAAGTGCAAGGTAGCTCTTCGCTGCCTTTGCTGCCATTGCATTCCAGTCAGCATTCTGCGCATCAACTCCGTAAGTTGCATCTGCTGTGCTGTAGCCCTCAAATTCAAGCTGTTCGATCAAACCTGAGCGAGAGAATGCTGTTAATGCAAGGTAGCTTCCCGCTGCGCGACGAGCATTGCTCTGTGCAACGGTCTCCTTAGATGATGAGGCCTTTACGCCCTTGTTCCAGACAAGCTTCTTGCCGGACTTAATACATGTGAATTTTGTAGAGCCGACAGTCTCTGTTGCTCCTGCCTTTGCGCACTTTGCACCGGCCTTAGCCGCTGCAAATGCAGGTGTGCTAAGAGATGAGAGGACGAGGGCTGCTGTGAGTACGAGGATTGATTTTGATTTCATGGTGTAAGCCTATGCACAGGCCCAGTTATTGCACAGTGAAAATGGTTAATAACTGGTCATATCAGCGAGTAGAGCGACTGACGACACTGAGGTTGATTGGCGTTGCAATTCCTGTGTTAATACCACCAGCATTGGGTATCGAAGTTGCCGTTAGTTGCCCTGCTCCAATGCGAGAAACCTTCCAAGTACAGGTGATAGTAAAGGGTGAGGTCGTAGGAGTCCTCAAGGAAATACAACCAGGGATGCGAACATTGCGATACCTAAAGGTGACTTTGGATGCATATGCAACGGTTGCCGTAACTGTCTGTGATGATCCGGTTGAAACGGTTAATGGGCTTCCCGTGACAGCAAAGGTACTAAAGGAGCTGATCTGCTCCACATAGGTAAACGCATCATTGAGTGTCACAGTTCCATTTGCGTTGGTAATCGATAACGTCTTTGCACCCGCGGTTGAAGCAGGTGTTGTAATTGTTAATGATGTTGATGTATTCGTTCCGCGAGTTACAGTAGTTCCACCTAAAGTTGCAGCAGTAACTGATCCTAAGTTGGTACCGGTAATTACAGTCACCGTGCCACCGGCAACAGGTCCTGATGTGACAGAGAGCGATGTGATTGTTGGAGCCGGAACATATGTATATGCCGCAGCAGATGTCGCACTTGGGCCAGGTGTGCTAACAACAATATCTTTGGCACCTAAAGAACCCGCTGGCGTTAGAACTGTTACTGATCCTGTATTTGGAAATGAAGTAATTTGAGCTTGTACCCCACCAATGGTCACACTATTGACGTTCCACATATTTGTGCCGTTAATTGTTAAAGATACTCCACCGTTTGAGCTTCCCTGAGCTGAAGAGATGCTTGAAATAGTAGGTGCAGGACAGTCCATAATGCTTGTGACAAATATCGGATTTGCAGCTCCTGCGGTGCTGTTGCTACTGCCTGTTGTGAACTTTCCAGCGAGAGTTCTTGCGTGAGAACCCACCGGAGTGACGATACAAGTCAGAGGAACGAAGTTGTGAATTGCTCCATACGGCTGGGTCATATCAATTGCCGTGACGGTTTCAGGAATTTCAATCCATCTCAAACCGTTTGTTGAAACATAATCAGAGAAAGAGAGCGCTTGCATCGTTGTAACAGAATTTGGAATCTTGATGTATTGAAGTCGTGGTGTCTCACGGAATGCACCCGGAGTAATTGTGGTCAATTGGCTATTCGGCTGAAAGGTGACTCCCGTCAAGCCAGAGCCTTTAAATGGGCCGTAGTTATTTGCGATTCCAAAGCTAGTCAGCGTTGCTGGAATATCTAAAAAGAACATATTTGCGTTACTCACAAAGGCGCTGGAGCCAATCGACTTTACTCCCGAAGGAATAACAGCAGTACCCTTACAAGCAGAGTTGGAAACAACAGAGTTGTTTCGATTGATCGTAAAGGATCCGGAGATGCTACATGCGGGAGTGAGTGTCTCGTAATACGTAATGGAGAATGCACTAGTCACAGAGCCTGCAGCGGTCGTCACAACTACGCTCTGAGTTCCAACAGTTCCTGCAGGTATATAGAACTCCAAGCTGGTGCTCGTATTGTTTCCTAGAGTTGCTGCAACACCACCGACGGTGACAGAGATAGCGCCAGCAAGATTGGTGCCGGTAATTGTGTCGAGAGTGCCACCCAAAATTGAGTCAGAGGTGAAGGTCAATGCTGTGACGGTGGGGGCGTTTGCATGTGCAGTAGGGGTAGCGATTCCCATAAGAATGAGAGTGACCAAGACGATTCTGATAATCAAGGAATCAGGTTTATGAGCGCGGGATACTTCAGAAGCAGCTGAATTTCTGCCGCGTTTCTTGAGGTGCGCTCTCATTCAGCAAGGGTAACGGAGATATGAGTGATCAATTTAAGGTGCTATCACGCACAAAGATGACAAAACATCCCGCACGATGTGCCCCCAGTCGGACTCGAACCGACACTGGAAGGATTTTAAGTCCTCTGTCTCTGCCATTGGACTATGGGGGCCAATAGGGAGGGAAGTCTACCTCGGCCTGATTTCTCCTGAACCCATTGTGATGAGGGTGGTTGGCACGACCTCTGTTGTGTACTTTGAGGATTCTCCATTAATGCGATTAAAAAGCATCTGAATGGAGCGGCGACCAATCTCACCAATATCCTGCTTCACCAATGTCACTCCGGGAGTAAGAAGCTCGGCTGCAGGAAGATCATCAAATCCGACAAGTGCAATCTGCTTTTCAAGTCCTTCTGCACGAAGAGCCTTTAAGACAACCATGGTCAGCAAGTTTTGGCTAGCAAAAAAAGCTGTCGGGGCATCTGGACTTCTCAGTAACTCACGAATAGTTGCAATTGCAATTTCTTCAGATTCGAAACCGCGAAATATGTAGCTCTTATTGATTGCAATTTTTGCCTCTTTGAGTGCTTTGGCATAGCCCTCATAGCGTTCACGGGCAGTGTAAATCTGAGGATCATCACCAAGAAATGCAATCTTCGTATGCCCGAAGCTAATCAAGTGTTGCACCGCTTCATGGGCACCTTCGGCATTTGTTGAGAGAACTACATCTGCTTCGAAATTCACTGGTGGTCGGTCAACAAAACCAATGTGAACGCCATTGCGAACCTGTGGCTTCAGATATGCATGATCTGTTCCAGAAGGTGCAAGCAAGAGACCATCTACTCGGCGAGAGATAAAGAGATTTACGAGTTCTAGCTCTCGTTCCGGATTCTCATCAAGACTTCCTGCAAGGACTATGTAGCCATGCTCTGCAGCGAAGTCCTCATAAATTCTATATAGGGCAGATGAGAACGGGTTTGAAATATCTTCAAGCAAGATCCCAATTGTGTTTGTCTTTCCATTTGTGCGACGCAGTGAACCCGCCGTCATATTTGGAATGTAATTGAGTTTCTTTGCCGCTTTGAGAACTTGATCGCGAAGAACAGGATCAACAGTGGGTACTGAGTTAAAGACGCGCGAGACGGTTTTAAGGCTTGTTCCCGATAGAGAGGCGACCTCGCGCATTGTTGGACGCGAGACCCTCTTTGCATTCACAGTTAGTACCTTACAAGTCTTAGTCGATCAGGCCTGTAATAGTTCCTAGAAGGCTTTCTGCGTCGAATGTTGAAGTTGGAGCATCAGCGACAATTTTGCCTAGGCGAAGCACAACGATGCGATCAGTCACTTGAAGCACGTGAGGCAATGTGTGGGAGATGAAAATAACGCCCAAACCGCGCGCCTTTGCCGCCTTGATAACCTCTAGAACTTCACCAGCCTGGCGTGCACCGAGGTGGTTTGTTGGCTCATCCAGGATGATCACTTTGCTTGCCCATGAGACAGCGCGGCCAATTGCAACTGCTTGACGCTGTCCGCCTGAAAGCTGTGAGACAGAGCGATTTGATTGTGGCACTGCGATTCCTACACGCTCTAGATTCTCGTGCGCCTTGAGGTTCATCTCTTTACGTGCGAGAAATCCAAACCAGCCAAGTGGACCACGTACTAACTTTTCGCGACCAAGAAATACATTTGCACTCACAGATAGATGTGGGGCAAGGCCAGAGTCCTGATACAGGGTTTCAACACCTGCCTCGAGTGCATCATGGGGGGATTTCCATTTGCGTGGCTGCCCATCAAGGATGACAGTGCCTTCACTTGGTTGATGCGCTCCTGATAACACCTTGACGAGTGTTGACTTGCCCGCTCCATTATCGCCAACAAGTCCAATTACTTCACCGGCATGAATCTTGAGAGAAACATCGTTAAGAGCAACTACTGAGCCATAGGACTTGGATACGTTTTGAACTTCATAGAGTGCTGTAGACATGAACGCTCCTAGTTCTGCTTCTTAAGTAGACGAGAGAAGAATTTAGAAGAGGAGCTCTTAGTTCGCGCCTCTTGTAGCAATACCGCTGCTGCAATCAAGATTGCAACCACTACTTGTTTCCAGTTCGCCGCGACATTGATGATGATCAGACCACTGGCAACAGTTGTCAAAATCAATGCTCCGAGGATCGTTCCTGAAATTCGACCTTGTCCGCCGGTAAGTGCTGCACCACCGATAACAACGGCTGCAATTGCCTGTAGTTCGCCACCAAGACCTGATGTTGGTGCACCCGCACCTAGACGAAGGTAGTAGTAGTAACCAGCCATTCCAGCCAATACACCAGAGAGCATGTAGATCTTTGCGAGATGTCGTTTTGTGTTAATACCTGCTGCGCGTGCTGCGAACTCATTAGAGCCGATTGCAAATGTGTATAGGCCAAACCTTGCTTTATGAAGAATTAATCCAAGAATAACTACAAGGATTACAATTGCCAGTCCTGGGTATGAGAATGGACCAATCTTGGGGACGCTGAGTTGAATCGCCTCAGACGGTCCTCCGCCGATTGGTCCGCCACCTGTAAAGACAATCGCAAGTCCTGAACCTGCTCCCATTGTGACAAGAGTTGCGATAAAAGGAACAACGTTTGTCTTTGTAATCAAGAATGCATTGATTGCACCGACCAGCAAACCTGTGGCAGCACATGCTAAGAAACCAAGAGTAAGGGTTGCAGTTGGACTGTATCCCTTCTCTGTGAGCTCGCGCACGGCAAGTGCGCCTGTCACACCAGAGACTGCAACTGTTGAACCAACGGAGAGATCAATTCCGCCAGAGATGATGACGTAGGTCTGACCCACAGCAATCAAGATGATTGGAGAGAAGTCGGACATGATGTTTCCGAAGACGGCATTTGAGAAGAAGATTGGATTGCGATAAGTGAAGAAGGCAATCATCGCCAGGAGTACGAAGAGTAGAAGCACCTGCTGATTGCCAGCTAGCGCTCTTGCTCGTGATGCAACTTGATTCACTATTACTCCTGATTGTTATCTCATGAAATTTGATGGTGAAGAACTTGAAGAAAACCTACCCCTAGGAGTTGGGCTGGTCCAGAGCAAACTCTGGACCAGCCCGTCCCTATTTCCCCTTAGAGGATCTACTTACTTTGATACGTATGTGTACTTCTTGAGATCTGCAGCTGAAGACTTAGCTGTAAGAACTACGTTAGGAATAACGACGTTCTTCTTGATCTTTGCGATCGCAGCCTTGTCCTTGCTGAGTGTTGCAACCAAGTAATCGATTGCAAGGCGTGCCTCAGCAGCTGGATCCTGAGCAATCAGAGCTGTGAATACGCCCTTCTTGATGAGGTCAACGTTTGCTGGGTATGCATCGTAACCGATGAGCTTGATCTTACCGACGAGGCCCTTAGCCTGAAGAGCAGCTGCTGCTCCAGCAGCATTTGTTCCGTCGATTGCAAAGATACCCGCTAGGTCTGGGTACTTTGTGAGCCAGTTAGCAACGTTTGTGTTTGCAACTTCTGGCTGTGACTGTGAGTAAGCCTTCTCAACAATCTTGATACCTGGGTACTTCTTCTTGATCTGTGCTGTGAAGCCATTGAGGCGACCTACGTTTGTTGTAGCAGTTGCTGATGTAAGACCAACAACAACCTTGTATGTCTTGCCCTTCTTGTATCCAATTGCCTTAGCAAGTGTGTCTGCAGCCTTTGCTCCACCGTCAGCGTTGTCGCCTGTGATGAATGAAGTTGCCTTTGAGATGTCGTTAACGCGTGTATCAACGTTGACAACTGGAATACCTGATTCGATTGCCTTGTCATGTGCTGCCTGAAGTGCTGTTGGATCTGTTGGGATCAAAACAAGACCGTTTGGCTTCTGTGCAAGAACCTGATCAAGAACAGGAATCTGTGTTGCAGGTGAGTACTGTGATGGGTCTCCCTGCCAGATAAGTGTTACACCGCTCTTCTTTGCCTGCTCTTCAGCACCTAGCTTCATAGCCTGGAAGAATGGATCTGACTCTGCACCCATTACGAATGCGATTGTGTACTTGTTAGCTGCTTGTGCTGGAACTGTGAGGCCTGCTGATGCAAATGCAAGAGCGATACCTGCAGCAATTGCCTTCACAGCATTGCGGCGAAATGTTGCCATTGAATGTGTCCTTTCAAGACATCTAGTCGACCTCGGGTGAGTGCGACCCTCAAACTGCGCCCCAGTCACCTGAGACAACGTTGTCGCGAAAGATACCCGTAAGGGGTCTATAGGTGTCAACGGGTAATGAGGCTGAAGTAGATAACGATTTGGTATCGAAAAATCTGATTTAAACTCGAGATTTGGTTAGGCAAGACTCGGGCGAGACTTGAACAAGACTCGAAAGAGACTGCGACAAGACTCAGACGAGACTCGAGTAAGACTGATTTATCGAGCGCTGTGAAGAACTTTTATTGTCTCGCCACTTACGAGATCACATACTGCTGATTTAAATGATGCACTGTTTGCATTAGTCATATGCGCATCCCAATCAGCACGGCTGCTCCACACTTCCCAGAGGTGAATCTGGTCGCGCGTATCGACCTCAGTAAATATCTCGATGGATTCACAACCTTCTTCACCACGAATTACTTCCACATGGTCAGTGAGCTTTGAAAGATACTCGTCAAAGTTTTCAGGTCGAATATCGACCGTGACGAAGAGATTGATTTTGCTCACGGGCGCACTCTATACGATAACTATTTGCTTCTTGCAAATTTCTTCGCACTTGTGACTACTTCGTCCAGCATTTGGACTGTTAGCTTGCCTGTGAATGTGTTTTGCTGGCTGGGGTGATAACTGCCGATCACCTTACGTTTGATGCCGTCACTTCCAGAGACAACCAACTCTGCACCATGTCCAAATTGAGGACGCGGTGATGGAATCACAATCCCTAATTCTTTGAATGTGCTGAGAATAGAATCCCAAGCCAACTTGCCCAGTGCGAGATAAACGCGCGCAGTTGGAAGTAGTAACTCAATTTCATTCTCAAAGAACGGAGCACAGGCCGCCTTCTCTTCGGTGGAAGGTTTGTTATCAGGCGGAGCACATCGCACCGCACAGAGGATTCGTGTGTCTATTAACTCTTGACCATCTCGTGCTGAAGTACTTGTTGAAATTGTTGCTAAACCAGCTTTATACAAAGCTCTGTAGAGCCAATCCCCCGAGCTATCTCCTGTAAAGACTCGTCCGGTTCGATTGGCGCCATGTGCGCCTGGCGCCAAACCAAGAATGACAATGCGGGCATCAGAAGGACCAAAGCCAGGAACTGGTTTGCCCCA
>CAZXVL010000052.1:0-8226 GCA_964644425.1 uncultured Candidatus Planktophila sp. | reverse complement strand
ACACGGGTTTAAATCCCGTTTCCACCTCAACAGCAATCCTGCGAAAAAACCTGGGCCTCTCCTCAGGAATGAACAACGAAACGGATACTCTTTCACTTATGTCATCTCCGTATCTCGAAGGCCCGGAGCGCCCATGGGGTCGCTATCAAGTTCTCTCTGATACGCCAACCTACAAAGTGAAAACAATCTGGGTTGAGCCTGGTCACCGTCTCTCTCTTCAACGCCACCAAAAGCGCGAAGAACATTGGTACATAGTCCAAGGTGTGGCCGATGTTGTTCTCGGAGATAAAGAGTTCAAAGTCCAAGCAGGCGGCTCTGTCGAGGTAGCAATCGGTGAGGCCCATCGCATCGGCAATTCAGGCTCTGAGGTAATGATCTTCGTTGAAGTCCAACGCGGCACATACTTCGGAGAGGACGATATTGAGCGTATTCAGGATGACTACGCTCGCTAAGAAGCACTAGTTAAAGTGGGTTACACTTTCCCACGAAGCAGCACGGAATAATTTAATAAGACCCGGACGATTGGCTCAGCGGTAGAGCACCACATTGACATTGTGGGGGTCACTGGTTCGATCCCAGTATCGTCCACTTATCTCAGCAGTTCACCATCTTGAATCAATTGTGAATTGCGAGTGAGCAACACGTAACGATTTCCCAATATCTTCGAAAAATGAAGATCAACTATCAATCAGCCAATTCAGAGAAACTATCTACAACGCTTTCAAGAATCTCCGTGCTCTCACTCTTATTGGTGAGTTTCCATTTTATTCAATCCCCAGCAGATGCACATGACTCTCTGTTAACGAAGGTAAAAGAGTTTGTTATAGGTAGCGTTGCTTTTCACGTGGGCTCGAATATTTGTGGACTAAAGTGCGGTCTACCCGCTGGAATAGCTGGCTTAGCAGTAAGCACAATCTCGCCAATGGATGTGGTGACGGGTATAAGAGATGCAGGTGTTGCTGTGGTCACCGGCTTTGAAGATTGGGGCAAATCATTCGGAAGGCCCTGAGATAAATTGATCTATGCGCCTCAGGGTCTCTTCAAGATAGGCCGGGCGCATCTCGCGATGCTCTGGATTGCTGGTCTCAAAAATGTAGTTGAGCAGGAGAATTCGTCTATGCAACGCAAGTGCTTTAAGTGTTCGCTCTGAAGCCTCAGGCAATGGCGCAATGGAGCGATACCCTTTCTTGAGCGCATCATCCTGTTCTGGCGTATCAAGGTAGTAAAGGGCAGTTGCCAAATCTTGAATTGGCAGACCTAGTCCACAATCATCAAAATCAAAGACTGTAAGAGCTCCCTCATTCCATATGAGGTTCCACCCATGAAGATCTGCATGAATAAGAATTGGTGAAGAGTTCTTATACAAGTCAGCGACAATCAGGTTAATTGAATCGATACCAGCTTTGAGTTTGAGTTGGGTCTGCTCCTCCAGCTCACTTTCTGGAGAGAAGAGCAAATTTGGGGATCCCCAGAAGAAGTCATCGAGACGAGGTGCCTTAGCACCGTGAGGTAAAGTGAAATCTTTGCAGGCAAGATGCATCTGAGCCATCGCCTCGCCTAGTGCAAAGAGTTGCTCCTCAGTGGGCTCATCCCCCAGCTCTTCTCCATCAATCCATGTGTATAGAACGCAATGCAGATCACGGTCAGCCTCATTCAAGCGAATACTTGTTGAGAGCTCTCCTTCGAGTGTTCTCACGGGCTGAGGGGTTCTCACCTTTGAGTTGCTGGCCAGATGAGCAATGAAATCTAGCTCTGCTTGAAGATTCTCTTTGCTGCGAAGAGAATTGATGTTCATTCGAAGCGCGAACTTAACTCCATCTGAATCCTCGACCTTGAAAGTTGCGTTGTACTCATAGTTAATCAGTTCAATCGAACCCACATCCGAGATGTATCGAGTAGCAACCTCACTTGCCAGTGTTGATACGAGCTTCTTCTGCTCATCTTCTGTGAGCGAGCCAAAGGTGTTCATCAATCTCTCCTAAAGGGGACGAATAAGGGCTGTGCCCTTTTCATGACGAAGAAAAGTCAACTTATGTTGCGGTAGCGCTTTGGCGATATCTTCTGCCAGCTTCTTCTCGTCATCGCGATCTGCATCATCGAGAATGATTGTTGCTTTCTTTGAAAGAACGGGAAGAAGAAACTCAAGTGCTGGATAACGAGCACCTGGATTTGTGGAGCTAGGTGGACCATCGATGACGAGCAGATCAATGTTTCGGATTCCATCGATTGTCTTGCGCGCGTACCATTTATATCCAGCTGGATAGTCTTCTAGCGGTGCAATGCGAATCTCAACCCCACTCACTTTATGATCTTTGAGTAGTTCTCGGGTTGCCTGACCGAACTCTTCTGTGTGATCCAAGCTAATGATCTTTTTCGCACCTGATTTGGCTAGTACTAAAGTCGAGACACCTGAACCAAGCTCGACTGCAAGTTTTGGCTTCACCTTGCGTGTGACTTCGGCCAGAGTCAGAAGGAAATCTGGTGATGCAGCCCATCCACGTGAAGCTGGAAGAGGGGCGGTGAGCTTAAGGATGGGAAGTAGTTGTTCGAGCGCTTCAATCTGGTGATAAGTGTGGTTTATCTCGCGAAGTATCTGAGCTGTCTGACCCTTTGTTTCACGAGAGTTACGGTTAGCGTTATTGCGAATTCGTCTCGCTATTCTAAATAGAGAGTAGTTGGCGATAACCAGGGCCAACGCGATAACTGCTAGGAGTGCAGATTGAAGGTCTTCGCTCATGGAGATAAGGCTACTCAGTAATCTTCTTATGTAAGGCTAAAAGATGCTCACCACTCGCCGGGGCGATATCCCATGGCTTATGAAGTGAATCGCTTTCCCAGCGTGGAATGACATGCATATGTGCGTGAAAAACTGTCTGCCAGCCAGCGCTTCGGTTCATCTGCATGATGGTGGTCCCTTCAGAGCCTAACTTGGCCATCAGCAGATCTGCGACTTCCTTAGCACGCGATGCCAGAGCTCCGTATCTTTCTGCAGGAATCGAATGAATATCCACATGATGCTCTTTAGGGATGACAAGTGTGTGACCTAAAGAGGCTGGGAAAATATCCAGAAAGGCTAGATGCTCGCCATCTTCATAAATCTTATGGGAAGGAATTTCGCCGGCAACGATCTTGCAGAAGAGGCATTCACTCATGCGATGATGTTAATCGCCTAATTCGTTCACGAGCAATACTCTGACTAGGAGATTCTTGACCAAGAAGTGCTTGGAGTACTCGAAGGGCAGGTTTAATCAAAGCTCGCCAATATAATCGACGCCGTTGGACTCCCAAAATTTCGAGGATCCTTGGATCCATTGTTGAAATTGCTGCATTAGCGAGCACACGATAGAAGGGCATGGCTGCCCAGGAAAATGGCGGATGGAGAATGAAGTGCACTACTCGCTTTGTTGCCTCAAGTGATGCCAAATCTTTGTCGATGAACTCTTCTATTACACGCTTCAACTCTTCATCGCTTTGCGGTGCGGAGGTAAGACCCAGTGGCACTGCGCTTTGCGCCCATTCTCTTACGTAGTTATTTGCCGAACGATCTGTTGCCCTATCAAATATTCGATATGAAGTAAGAAATGAATCCGTAAAAGCACAGTGGACCCAGAGAAGATGTCGCGCCTCTTGAGCCGCATAGGCACTCACCTGCCCTGCCTTATCTTCGAATGAGCCAGTGACGCGTTTATGAAGCTCATTAACTCGACGTGCTTCTCTTTCAATGACTTCAGTAGATCCGAAAGAAGTCACGGTAAGCCATCGAGTTGTTCGTTCGAGTCTACCCAGAGGATCTGTGTCGTATTGCGAATGCTGAGATACCCCAGCAAGTGCTGCCGGATATGCAGCTTGCATGAGAAGTGCGCGCACTCCCCCGACCAAAGTTGCTAATGAGCCATGGACCTTCCAGACATCACTATCGGGCCCAAAAAAACCCGCATCATCTCCCTCTGCCATTTGCAGCGCCCACTGAGGAATTCCGCTTGGATCACCCGAAACAGTCTTACGAAAGGCAGAGGCAATCGCATTGCCACCTAAGGCGCGAAGTACTAAATTCATCGAGCCAGCGAATTGCTCTCTACAAAGTTCAGAGAATTCTCAAAAATTATTTCGGCGTCATAATCCAAAGTTGCAACGTGATAACTATTGACCAGATCAATGCGCTGCTTATTGCGGGATCCAACACCCTTCATAATGATTTCAGTATTAGAAACGGGCAATGTGTGGTCCTCTTTGCTATGAAAGAGCATCAAAGGGGTAGTGACATCATGAAGTCTCTTGCGGTTATATGCGAGCATCTTGAGTAATTGATAAACACCCACTGCAGGCAGTGAGTCATATCCATGCTCTGTGACTCCAGGCTTTTTTATGTCATCTCCTACTGAATCACGCATCTTCTGCACTCGAGAGATAAACCAGGCAACCTGTGGAGGAACAAATTTCACATGCGCCATTGGATTGACGAGGCAGATTCCCGACAAGTCCTTACCGTGTTTCATGGCAACATTCAAAGTTGTTGCCCCACCCATCGATAGCCCGAAGATAAAGATTGTCTGGGCGTGAGATTTAATCCATTCAAGCTCTTCTTCAACCTTGGCCGGCCATTGCTGCCACTTTGTGTGGTTCAAATCTTCTGGCTTGGTTCCGTGTCCTGGCAGAAGTGGAACAGAGACGGTGTAACCCTTGCTATGAAAGAAATCCGCCCAAGGTCGCATACTGATGGGCGAACCGGTGAATCCATGAACAAAGATGATGCCAATCGATGCCTTCTTTCCGCTGCCTGTGGCACGCCAATCTTGCATTGATCCTGAAGGTGCATCGTGAACGCTCATAGCAAAAGAGTAAGGGCTGAGATAGAAGGTCGCAATCGAAAACTGCGGCTTCTACTACTCTTCATTCATGGAAGAGACCTCTTGGCAATCATCTATCCAAGAGCTCGGAACTCCCCTCTTTGATGTCACCTTTGTCGTTCTGGATTTAGAGACCAGCGGTGGAGCTCCTCATCTTGGTGCAGGAATCACTGAGATCGGTGCCGTAAAGGTGCGAGGCGGGGAAATCATTGACACCTTCACTACCTTGGTAAATCCCGGCCATCCGATTCCTGCATTTATCACCGAGCTGACCGGTATCGATAGCGCACTGGTCAACGATGCTCCCTCTATTGAACAGGTACTTCCTGATCTCTTTGAATTTCTCGGAGATGAAAGCACCGTCTTTGTCGCACAGAACGCTCCTTTTGATTTAAGTTTTCTTAAAGCAGCAGCGAAGCTTCATGGATATCAGTGGCCGAAGTTGCGGGTTTTAGATACCGCAATACTTGCTCGCAAGGTTCTCGATAGAGAAGAGGCGCCTAATTGCAAGCTAGCAACATTGGCTCAAGTATTTGGTGCGCAGGTCACGCCCAATCACCGAGCACTCGATGATGCAAAGGCAACAGTGGATGTTCTTCACGGAATTTTCGAGCGACTCTCAGGATTTAACGTCTACACAATTGAAGAAGCGTTGAGCTTTAGCGGCCCAAAGAAATCTCGGTCGACAAAGAAGCCCACTTCAGAAGGAGCTCAGTAGCCGCGCCACTGTCGATTGCGGTAGCTGCTCGATCCATCGACTTGGCGATACGCTCATGAAGACTGAGCTCTAGCTCGCCATCAAATGCTGCAATAGTCGCAGCGGCATTGAGCAGAACTATGTCTCGATATGCGCCACGTTCACCCGCGAAGATTCGTCGGGTTATCTGAGCATTTTCTTCACCATCTCCACCCACAACGGCGCTGATGGGAGCGTTATCCAAGCCAAAGTCCTTCGCATCAATACGATCACTGCGGATTTCATCTCGTCCAATTGATAGAACTGATGTGGTTCCATCAAGGGTTATCTCATCTAATCCATCATCGCCTCGAAAGACAAAACCATCACATCCCTTTGTTGCCATTACCTGCGCCATAACTAGATGGATGCGATCATCGGCGACTCCAAGAGCAACTGCCTTGGGTTTTGCTGGATTTGCTAGCGGGCCAAGAAAGTTAAAAACAGTAGGTGTGCCGAGCGCTTTCCTTGCAGGTGCTGCGTTCTTCATTGCAGGATGAAAGACTGGAGCAAAACAGAAACCGATGCCGAGTTCACGAACAGTGCGCTCTACCCCTGCGGCGTCTAAGTCATAGGCGATACCTAACGCGCCGTAGAAATCTGATGCACCTGACTTCGATGAGACAGCGCGTGATCCATGCTTTACGACTCGTGCGCCAGCGGCGGCGGCAATGATCGCTGCAGTCGATGAGATGTTGATTGTGTGAGCCCCATCGCCACCTGTGCCAACGGTGTCAACGGCGCGTTCTGCAATATTGATTGGAGTTGCATGTTTGTAGAGTTGGGCAACGAGAGCAGAGACCTCATCTGCACTCTCACCTTTTCGATGAAGAGAGAGTAAGAAAGATTTAATGGATTCGATATCGGCTTCTTCATTAAGGATCGCATCTAACACCGATTGAATTTCAGAAGGTTCAAGGTCTAGACCTGAATCCATCCGCGCAATGAAATCGCTCCAGAGCGCAGTCATAGATTGATCTCTACGCCGGAGTTACTGAGTGTGCAATCACAAGGCTTGCAACAGTATTTGCCAAAGTAAATGGATCTACTGGGTGAGTCACACTGGCTTCGGCCCGTGACCACGCGGCAAGCCATGCATCCTCCTTGCGGGCTACTACGAGGAGAACTGGAGGGCAATTAAAGACCTCATCCTTGAGCTGACGGGCAACTCCCATGCCACCCTCAGGGGCAGCCTCGCCATCGAGGATGAAGAGATCGATAGGACGCTCTGAGCCAGGCTTCACCGAATCCACATAGAGTCGCATCGCATCGGCGGTGGCAAACTCACGAATCTCGTGCTCTCCCAGCTCCGGTGAGACCCTTGTTCCCAGGGCAGCTTTGATAGCTGCTCGAGTGGTTGAATCATCAGAGTAGAGAACGAAGTTGAGTTTTCGAGTCGTTGCCATGGCGAAAGTGTAGACCGGAGAGGTGAGCCTTTTCACCTTAAAAAGGGTCGAAATCAGGTGGTCCTGGCCACCTAAAAGTAGGTCTAAATGCGCATTGTCGGGAATAATCTCCCCCATGACCAGCACCAGTGTGAATACCCACCACAAGATAACCCGTCCAAATTTGGTCGCGGTCGGAACGATCGTCTGGCTCTCTTCAGAGCTGATGTTCTTCGCCGCTCTCTTTGCAATGTACTTCACCACCCGCGCAGTGCAGGGGCCAACAATTTGGGGTGAGGCAGCATCGATTCTGAATATCCCTTTTGCGGTTTTTAATACAACAATTCTCGTTCTCTCTTCAGTGACATGTCAGTTCGGTGTCTTTGCAGCAGAGCGATACCAACCACGTCGCACAGGTTCTTTACTTAATGTGAAGAGCTGGGGAATGCGCGAGTGGTTCTCAGTAACCTTCCTCATGGGAAGCTTCTTTATCGCAGGCCAGGTCTATGAGTACGCACACCTCGTGCAAGAAGGTCTCACCCTCTCCTCATCTGCATATGGCTCAATTTTCTACCTCGCAACTGGATTCCACGGTCTCCACGTAACGGGTGGACTTATTGCATTCCTGATCGTCATGGTCCGTGTAGCGAAGGCTCGTCGTTTTACTCAGGCTCAAGCAACTACAGCTATCGTCGTTTCGTACTACTGGCACTTTGTAGACGTTGTATGGATCGCACTCTTCTCAGCAATTTATCTCATTAAGTAATACCTCTTCGAAAGGAAATCAGTGAAGCGTCTATCGCGTTTACGCAGACACCGTGCAGCAGGTCCAATTCTCTTGGTCTTTGCTCTCTTCACCATCGGCACCACATTCAATGTGGCTAGTGCTGTAACAACAGAGACCGTGACAGAGGCTGATCGCGCCGTCACGATTGAAGAAGGGCGTCAGCTCTTCCTCAAGGGATGCTCTTCATGTCATGGACTCAATGCAGAAGGTGGCGTTGTTGCACCTTCACTCATTGGCGTCGGTGCGGCATCTGTGGATTTCCAGGTCGGAACAGGTCGTATGCCAATGGCTGATATGAGCCAGCAGGCGATGCGAAAGCCAGTTGTTTACACCCCTGAAGAGATCAATGCCCTTGCAGTTTATGTTGCCTCGTTGGCACCAGGACCTGAGATTCCTACCGATGAGATGCTCAACTACGAGCGTGATGGTTCACTTGCAGAAGGTGGAGAGCTCTTTCGCACAAACTGCGCG
>CAZXVL010000051.1:0-8309 GCA_964644425.1 uncultured Candidatus Planktophila sp. | reverse complement strand
AGTACGCGTTGACGGAGACTCCGTCACGATTGAGAAGTAATGGAGTCTGTAATGAGCACACTAGAAATTCGTGGACTTAAGGTCACAGTAGATACAGAGCAGGGCGTCAAGGAGATTCTCAAGGGAGTCGATCTCACAATTAAGTCAGGTGAGACACATGCGATCATGGGGCCAAATGGTTCAGGTAAGTCAACGCTTGCCTACTCCATCGCTGGCCACCCTAAGTACACCATCACAGGCGGTACAGTCACACTTGATGGAGTAGATGTGTTGGAAATGTCTGTTGATGAGCGCGCTAAGGCAGGTCTCTTCCTTGCGATGCAGTATCCAGTAGAGGTTCCAGGAGTTTCAGTATCAAACTTCCTGCGTACAGCTGCGACTGCACTGCGCGGTGAAGCACCAAAGCTTCGCGAGTGGGTCGGAGAAGTTAAGGGTGCGATGGAAGCACTCAAGATGGATCCATCATTTGCTCAACGCAATGTCAATGAAGGATTCTCTGGTGGAGAGAAGAAGCGCCACGAGATCATGCAGCTTGAACTTCTCAAGCCAAAGTTTGCAATCCTCGATGAAACCGACTCAGGCCTTGATGTGGATGCGCTCCGTGTTGTATCAGAAGGCGTTGTGCGCGCTAAAGAGGCCAATAACCTCGGGGTACTTCTCATCACACACTACACACGCATCTTGCGTTACATCCAGCCTGACTTCGTCCACGTGTTTGCAGCCGGAAAGGTTGTCGAACAGGGCGGACCTGAACTTGCAGAGAAGCTTGAGGCAAACGGCTATGCGGAGTACGTAGGCGCATAAGAATGACCTTCGACCCTGTAGCTATTCGTCGTGATTTTCCTATCTTTGATAGGACGATCCGCGATGGCAAGCGCCTTGTCTACCTAGATTCTGGAGCGACAAGTCAGAAGCCACAGGTTGTCATTGATGCTGAAGTAGATTTCTATCGCCTCCACAATGCGGCAGTGCATCGCGGTGCTCATCAGCTTGCTGAAGAGGCTACGGATATCTATGAAGGTGCTCGTGATTCTGTTGCAGCCTTTATTGGTGCTAGTCGCGATGAAGTGATCTTCACCAAGAGCGCTACAGAATCAATTAACTTAGTTGCATACGGTATGGGCAACGCTCAGCCGGGCAATCGCTTCTTCCTGCAACCAGGTGACACGATTGTTGTGACAGAGATGGAACATCATGCCAATCTCATTCCTTGGCAACAATTGGCTGCCCGCACAGGTGCGACTTTGGTTTGGTTTGAGGTAACCCCTGAAGGGCGTTTAGATCTCAGTGCGATTGATAGCTTGATCACTGATAAGACGAAGGTTGTTGCACTGACTCATCAATCCAATGTGTTGGGAACCATCAATCCACTTGAAGAGATTGTAAAGAAAGCACATTCTGTTGGGGCAGTTGTTGTACTAGATGCATGCCAATCCGTTCCACATATGTCCATTGATGTTGATGCACTCAAGATTGACTTCCTCGCGTTCTCAGGACACAAGGCGCTAGGACCAACAGGTATTGGAGTGCTGTGGGGGAGAGCTGAACTCCTAGAAGAACTTCCACCATTTCTTACCGGTGGTTCGATGATTGAAAGCGTCACAATGTCGGGTGCGACCTGGGCACCTGCACCTCGCAAATTTGAAGCAGGAGTACCTAATATGGCTCAAGCAGCTGGACTTGCAGCCGCGATTGGCTACCTCAACACAGTTGGAATGGATAACATCCACCGCCATGAAATCGCCCTCACGAAATCATTAATGTCACAGCTTTCTTCTCTGCCTGGACTCACTATCGTCGGTCCTACCTCTATGGAAAACCGTGGAGGATCTATCTCCCTCACAGTTGATGGAATTCATCCTCATGATTTGGGTCAATTCCTAGATAACAATGGAATCGCTGTTCGCACGGGCCATCATTGTGCGTGGCCTCTAAATAAGAAGATGGGCGTGCAGTCAACAACTCGCGCTTCACTCTATCTATATAACACTGAAGAAGATTTACAGGCTCTTGTTGCAGGAATAGCCGATGCTCAGAAGTACTTTGGTAGATGATGCAACTCGATAATCTTTATCAAGAAGTGATTCTAGATCACTACAAGAATCCTCAAAATAAGAATCTTCACGAAAATCCCGGCGCCCAGGTCTTGCATATCAATCCGAGCTGTGGGGATGAGGTAACGGTGGCTGTCTCTCTTGATGGAGAACGTGTCAGCGTTATAACTTGGGATGGAGTTGGCTGTTCAATCTCTCAAGCGAGTACTTCGATCATGACAGATTTGCTGACAGGCAAGACGCTGACAGAGGCCTCTGCAATTTCTGAGAATTTTCTAGAACTTATGCAGAGCAAAGGCGCTCTCGAGGGAGATCCGGAAGTTCTTGAAGATGCTGTTGCCTTAGCTGGTGTTTCACAGTATCCAGCGCGAATTAAGTGTGCCCTGTTGGGATGGATGGCTTTTAAGGATGCCAGTCTGCAAGCGCAGGCCGGTCAGAGCAGTTAAACGAGAGATGCGGTTAGGATAGGAATATGGCAGCTCAGATTGATGATGTAAGAGAGGCGATGAAGGATGTCGTCGACCCAGAACTCGGAATTAACGTTGTTGACCTCGGTCTGATTTACGACGCTATGGTTGATGAGAACAATATTGCTGTTCTCAATATGACGCTGACATCTGCGGCATGCCCGCTTCAAGATGTTATTGAAGATCAGACACGTCAAGCCTTGGCACCTCTCGTTGATGATGTCAGAATCAACTGGGTGTGGATGCCGCCTTGGGGTCCAGATAAGATCTCAGATGATGGGCGCGAACAGCTTCGTGCACTCGGTTTTACAGTTTGACCCTCCAGTGCAATAGCCTGTAGCGATGTCACAACATGTAATGTGGATGACCCACAGATCACTCACAGCTGACCAATCTGTAAAGTCTCAAAAACTCAAAGAGGGCACCCTTAAGAGAATTGCTGAATATGCAATCCCTTATAAGCGCTACATCGCACTTTTTCTGATTACTGTGATCATCGATGCTGTATTGATCGTGAGCACTCCACTGCTCCTTAGGAAGCTCATTGATGACGGAGTAATCCCGAAGAATGGCCAGCTTGTAACCATCCTGGCCTCAATAGTTGCCCTGCTGGCAATTCTCGATGCACTCACCAACATTGTTGGTCGATGGTTCTCATCTCGGGTAGGAGAGGGGTTGATCTACGATCTTCGCAGTCAGCTCTTCTCGCATGTTCAAGGACAATCCATCGCCTTCTTCACGCGCACCCAGACAGGTGCGCTGATCTCTCGCCTCAATTCAGATGTGATTGGCGCACAGAACGCTTTCACAACAACTCTCTCCAGCATCGTGAGCAATGTAATTAGCCTCATTCTTGTTCTAGGCACGATGATCTTTCTCTCCTGGCAGATCACTGCAATCTCACTAGTTCTGCTTCCACTCTTTATCTATCCCACCAAATGGGTCGGCAAGAAAATTCAGGCCCTAACCCGCGAGTCATTTGATCTAAATGCAAAGATGTCGAGCACCATGACGGAACGTTTCAACGTGTCAGGTGCCATTCTTGTCTCCCTTTATGGAGAGCCAAAGAAAGAGGCCTCTCTTTTTTCAACTAGGGCACGTAAAGTTGCCGATATAGGAATTCAAATGGCGATGCTCAATCGCCTCTTCTTCATCTCATTGACGAGTATCGCTGCAGTTGCAACTGCAATCGCATATGGAGTCGGTGGCCATCTGGCCATCTCTGAATCGATCACGGTTGGAACGTTGCTTGCTATTTCGGCCCTATTGGCTCGACTTTATGGTCCGCTAACGGCGCTCTCCAATGTCCGCGTAGATGTGATGTCATCGCTTGTCTCATTCGAGAGAATATTTGAAGTTCTCGATCTCAAGCCGATGGTCAAAGATAAAGTGGATGCAAAGGAGCTCAAACCTGGCTCTGCAACTATTGAGGTGAAAGAGCTTCACTTTGCTTATCCAACCGCAGATGAAATCTCACTTGCATCTCTAGAGTCAGTGGCGAAGAAAGAGGTGATTGAGAGCGGGGAGATTCTCAAGGGGATCTCATTCACGGCAGAGGCCGGAACGCTCACGGCAATTGTTGGTCCGTCAGGTGCAGGTAAGACAACGCTCTCAGCGCTCATGCCTCGACTCTATGATGTAACGGATGGCTCCATCTCAATTAACGGTGAAGACATTAGAGATTTCACATTGCAATCGTTAAGAGATCAAATAGGTGTAGTCGCACAAGATCCTCATCTTTTTCATGAAAGCATCGCCGAAAATCTCCGATATGCAAAGGCTAATGCGACAGATGAAGAGCTGGTGGCAGCTTGTAAGTCTGCTCAGATTTGGAGCCTCATTGAATCGCTGCCTAACGGGCTGGACACCATGGTCGGAGAGCGCGGACATCGCTTATCTGGTGGGGAGAAGCAGCGTCTAGCTATAGCTCGCATGTTGCTAAAAGCTCCAGCCATCGTGATTCTAGATGAGGCCACCGCACACCTAGATTCAGAGAACGAAGAACTCGTTCAAGCGGCGCTAAAGAGCGCCCTGGTAGGTCGCACTTCTCTGGTAATTGCACACCGACTCAGTACGGTGATGGATGCAGATCAAATTCTTGTGATGGACAGTGGTCAAATCGTAGAGCGAGGTACTCATACTGAACTGATGAAGAGTTCAGGACTTTACTCAGAGCTCTTTTCGCGTCAAGACCTCACGGCGAATGAGAAAGCGCCCATACACGACTAAGCCACCAAAGATGATCCACTGAAGCGAGTAAGCAAAGTGAGGTCCATCGCTGAGTTCTGGAAGTTCTGCCGGAACCGCTGGAGTCAGTTCTGGGAGACTTCCGCTTAAGAGATCGAGATAGAACTTTGAATCTATTCCAATCTCAGAGTTACTCGACTGTGCATTTGCCTCTGAAATCAAACCTGTTCCATCTGATGGAAGAGCGAAGAAGTTTCCTTGCGGCAGTGATGTGTCAAGACGTACTCGACCGAGAATCTCAACTACGCCCTGTGGTGGCACCGGAACATCCGGAGTAATGACCGCTGATGCTCCAGCCTTTACCCAACCACGATCAACCCAAAACAAAGTGCCATCGGTTGAGGTAAAGGCTGTCAGAATTTCAAAACCGTACTGACCTTCAAAGTATCGATTACGTAGAAGAATCTGTCGATTAACATCAAATGTTCCTTGAACAGTCACGCTCTTCCACTCATGTTCTTCAACGCTTGAAATGACTTCATTGAGTGCAACTGGAGCTAAGGCAGATTGAGCCTCGATTAATTGATTACGATCCTTGCGCTCTACCCCTCGTTCAAATTGCCATTGTGCGGCAAATAAACATCCGGCGATCAGTAATAGGGCTACTGCACTTTTGAAGATGGATAGTTCTTCTTTAACAACGCGACTGCTGCTTACCTGCACTTATTCAAGACCTCGAGGTTTTTTACTCAGTAGATGAGAGCCAGGTATAACAGTCTCTCTACCTGCATTGGCGACTACGACAGCTATGTAGGGAAGGACCATCGCACCAGCGAGAGCGAACCAGCGATATGGACTCGGCAGTGCGACTGTGAGCAAGAAACAGAGGGTGCGAATAATCATAGAGATGAGGTAGCGTCGCTGTCTGGCTCCAAGGTCTGTACTTAATCTCTTAGGAGCAGAGGTAATATCAAAATTCTCATTCTCTGACTTTGCTCCAGTGGCCATGGGTTAAGAGTAAGAGGCGCGGAGTTTAAAAGCACCCTGAAAATCACGGTTACGCATAAGTAACGGGTAAGTTTGCTCTCATGAGTCAATCGAATCAGTCCATTGCCCTTGTAACAGGCGGCAATCGAGGGATCGGCCTAGCGATTGCTAAGGCGCTACGTGGCGCAGGTCACCGAGTAGTCATTACCTATCGGAACGGAACTCCACCAGAAGGCTTTGAGGCCGTAGTTATGGATGTGACTTCCTCAGAATCTGTTGATGCAGCATTTTCTAAGATTGAAGCCGAGGTCGGAACACCAGAGATTATCGTCGCCAATGCAGGCATCACCAAAGACACTCTTGTTCTTCGTATGAGTGATCAAGATTTTGAAGATGTCATCGATGCTAATCTCACTGGAGCATTTCGTGTGACAAAGCGTGCAACGAAAGGCCTTCTAAAGCTCAAGCGGGGACGTCTTATCTTTGTTGGTTCAGTAGTTGGGGGAGTAGGAGCTGCTGGGCAAGTAAATTACGCTGCATCAAAGGCAGGTCTTGTTGGAATGGCACGTTCCTATGCCCGCGAACTTGGCAGCCGAGGTATTACAGCAAATGTAATCGCACCAGGTTTTGTCGAGACAGATATGACCGCCGAGCTCGATGAGAAACGTCGTAACGAGATTGCATCACAGGTTCCGTTGGGGCGTTTTTGTTCTGCAGATGAGATTGCAGATGTAGTCGCATTCATCGCATCACCACAGGCAAGTTACATCACAGGTGCAATCATTCCTGTTGATGGCGGATTAGGAATGGGGCATTAAGTCATGGGAATTCTTCAAGGAAAAAACATACTTGTTACGGGTGTACTCACAGACGGTTCAATCGCATTTCATATTGCTCGTCTTGCACAAGAAGAAGGTGCAAACGTCATCCTGACCGGTTTTGGTCGCGGCCTCAGCCTAACCACTCGAATTGCCGACCGTCTTCCACAGAAGCCTGTAATCATTGAGCTTGATGTAACAAATCAGGAACATCTTGATGGCCTTGCAGATCAGGTGCGTGCACATATGCCACACCTCGATGGCGTGGTTCACTCAATCGGATTTGCACCTGAGGCAGCTCTCGGCGGAAATTTCCTCAATACAAATTGGGAGGATGTCTCTACTGCCCTTCATGTATCGGCATACTCCCTTAAGTCATTGACACTTGCTTGCCGTCCTCTATTTAAGGATGGTGCATCTGTTGTTGGTCTCGATTTTGATGCTCAAGTTGCCTGGCCACTCTATGACTGGATGGGTGTTGCAAAAGCTGCACTTGAATCCACGACGCGATACCTTGCTCGCTATCTTGGCCCCGAGGAGATTCGCGTTAACTTGATTGCAGCTGGCCCCATCCGCACTGTTGCAGCAAAATCCATTCCTGGGTTCGCTGCATTTGAAGAGGTGTGGACAAGTCGAAGCCCGCTTTCTTGGGATATCTCCGACCCGGTTCCGGCAGCAAAGGGCGCCGTTGCGCTCTTAAGCGATTGGTTCCCAAAGACAACTGCAGAGATCATTCATGTCGATGGTGGTGTTCATGGAATGGGCGGTTAAGAAACAGCTTCTCGCTGGCTTTTCTGCAATCGCACTCGTCTCCTATCTAGTGGTATTTCGAAGTGAGATGATTGGAATTGAACAGGTTATCGAGAACGAGCCCACAATTGTTACTAGTTGTTTTGAAGATGTCACCGCAACCATAAGAGTGATAACAACATCAGAGTGCCCACCATCTTTCATTTCACTAGGTAGCAGTGCACTCAGCCAGGAGAGTGAAACCGTCACTGCGCTCCACCCAATTCTCTTCAATCGATTTGAGGCTGCCCGCATCGTGGCAGAGCGAGCTGGCGTCAATCTCTACATCTCATCTGGATTTCGTGATGAGGCCAGGCAGGCCACTCTCTTTGAAGAGGCAGTGAAGAAGTATGGAAGTGAGACAGAGGCGGCAAAGTGGGTCTTGCCTGCTCAGAGTTCGCACCACCCTGATGGCCTTGCTATCGATGTGAACTATCCGGGGGATCGTGCTGGAGCTGCGTGGCTAGAGAGGAATGGATCCCGCTTCGGACTCTGCCGCGTCTATGCCAATGAATGGTGGCACTTTGAAGGCGTCATCGCACCAGGGGAGAGTTGCCCACCCCTTGCCCCTAACGCCCTCGTGGATCTGCGCTAATTTCGTAATTTTGCCCTCTTTCGCTATCCTTTCCCCAGACCAGTAGCCACGGCTGCTGCAAGAGGAGTTCGCACTCCCACCTCTACGGCCTCGGCTGATTGGTTTGTCAGGTAAAACTCCTATCGGGGTTTTCTTGTTCGGTGCGCCTTTTCCTGCAGGCGTCGTAGCTACTTACGTTAACCGAACAGAGGAGTAGAAATCACCACTGACCCACGCATCAATGATCGAATCCGCACACCACAAATTCGTCTGATCAATTACACAGGCGAGCAGGTTGGAGTTGTAGATATCGAGACTGCTTTGGCGATGGCAGATGAAATCGGACTCGATCTCGTTGAGATCGCAGCTGAGGCCAACCCACCCGTTTGCAAGATCATGGACTTCGGAAAGTACAAGTACGAAGTTGCACAGA
>CAZXVL010000050.1:2488-8693 GCA_964644425.1 uncultured Candidatus Planktophila sp. | reverse complement strand
GTCGGTGAACTTGTAGTTGATCTCCATCTGTCCTGCCGTGCCCACCTCGTGGTGTGAACGCTCAACAAGAAGACCGGCGCGACCGAGCTCCATCACCATCTCATCACGAAGATCAGCGAACTGATCTGTTGGTGAAACTGGGAAGTAGCCGCCCTTCACGCGAGTGCGGTATCCACGGTTCGGTGTTCCATCAGGATCTGCAACGATGCCTGTGTTCCACGCACCTTCATATGAATCAATGTGGTGGTAAGCCTCGTTGATGCCAGTCTTAAAGCGAACTGCATCAAAGATATAGAACTCTGCCTCTGGTGCGAAGAACGCTTGATCTGCGATTCCTGTTGACTTTAAGTAATCAACAGCCTTTGCAACCACACCGCGTGGATCGCGAGAGTAAGGAGTGTTATCTGCTGGATTGTGAACAGAGAAGATAATGACAAGAGTCTTCTCAAGACGGAATGGATCGATATATGCAGATGATGGAACTGGTAAAAGCTTCATATCTGACTCGTGAATTGACTGGAATCCACGGATGGATGAACCATCGAACATCAATCCGTCGGTGAAGACTGCTTCGTCAAATGACTCCACTGGAACGTTGAAGTGGTGCTGGATACCAGGAAGGTCTGTGAAGCGGACATCAATGAGCTTGACATCTTCCTTCTTAATATAAGCAAAGATCTCGCTTGAATTCTTAAACATATAGATGACTCCCAATAAGTCTCTTAAGTCGAAAGGGCTCGGCTTTGAGCCTTTCTATGTGGGTAACCTTAAGTCCCGACCGGTTACAGGTACGAATCTGAGTGTTACGTCTATGTAACAAATAGCCAAGGCTGGAGTACTCGATAGACTTGACCCATGTATCCACGCGTAAGTCAGGGTCGGCGCCTTATAGGCATCACGATTGACTGGCTCACCTCATATGCCATCGCACTTGGCTTCTTTGCAGGGGGAGGAAGCTTCCTTGACCGAAGTGGCCAGGTCGGACCATGGCCAATCTTGATCCTTGGAGCTCAATATCTGATCCTGGTCACATTCGCAGGGGCATCTTTTGGCCACCGCATTGTTGGTCTCAAGGTTGTGCGCTTTAGTGACGGGGGAGCGCTGACTCCAAAGCAAGCATTTATCAGAACCATCTTGATGCTTGCAGTAGTTACCGCAATTACATTTGATGAAAATGGCCGCGGCATTAATGAGCGACTTTCGAATTCAGTGCTCGTTAAGCTTTAGCGGATCTTTACACCCTTAGGCATTGGCCCTTTGGGAATAGGCAATGACATTCCGCCTACAGCCTTCAGTCGCATACGAAGCTCGCGCATCTGATGAGCTGTGAGCTTCTTCGGCAACTTATTGAGTGTCTTCTGAAGCTTATGAAGTGGAACTTGTCCCTCACCATCTCCAACAATAACTTCTGTAATAGGAGCACCGGGTGCGTAGCGCTCTGATTTCTTGCGCTCATCTTGAATCATCTGACGTACTGTTGCAAAGCTTGTGCCTTCTCCTGTGAGAACGATTCCAGCGCGGCCAACGCTGCGATGGACCATATCCTGGTTTCGGTTCACTGCAACTGCAGGAGTTGTTGTCCATCCTTTGCGGATAGACATCAACACAGATGCTCCAGCGCCAATTTGTCCCTCAATCGAGGTGTATGCAGCGCGGCTAGCAATTCGAGTAAATGTAATAAGGGCTGCGAGAAGTGCAAGAGGAAGTCCGACAAATCCACCGTAGATAATGTGACCGGTGAGGGCGCCGATTCCGACAGCGATCACTTCAATCACAATTACGATTGAAAGTAGTGCAGCGCCAATCCAAGGCTTAGCGCTCTTGGTCATCTTGTAGGCGTCGCGGATCTCCTTAAATCGAGGAGCCTTAACCTTCTTCTCTTTTTTCTCTTTTTTCTCTTTGTTCTTAGCCATGGGGCTACTTTAGGGGAGCGGGCGCGCTACCTCCAAGACGAACAGGCGCCCAGCGCTTTCCAACATGAGAATCAGGGTAATTCTCCTGGACTTCGTGGAGCATTGTGAGCATCGTCTCTCGAAGCAACTTCTCACCAGCTTCAACATCCATGGTTTTGTCAAAGAAGATTGGTTCACCGAAAGTGACGCTGATTGGAACCCGCTGTCCTGGGCGCAGGTTTCGCTTTACCTTCTTAGTCCATAAGCGCTGCGATCCCCAGATGATTGTGGGAATGACAGGAACACCAGCACCTTGTGCCAGGCGAACTGCACCTGATTTTAACTCTTTAATTTCAAAGGAGACTGAGATAGTGCCTTCAGGAAAGATTCCAACTATCTCGCCTTTCTTGAGCGCACGAAGGGCGGCAACAAATGATGCTGATCCATTGGAGCGATCAACACAGATATGGTGCATGCCGCGCATTAATGGTCCAGCCAGTTTGTTATCGAAGATTTCCTTCTTTGCCATAAATCTGACGTAGCGCTTCATGGGAAGTGCTGCAGTTCCGGCTAGTGCAAAATCAAGGTAGCTCACATGATTGATTGCAAGAATTGCACCACCATGAGTGCGATCAGGTAAGTTCTCTACTCCACGGAAATCAAATGTAAGACCAAGATATTTCCAAAATGTCTTTATCGCAACGACAACCGGTGGGTAGACAAGATCAGCCATTAAGTGCGCGCTTTTCTTGTGCTTGGCGATAGAGGCGGCCTGCACGGTAGGAAGAACGCACGAGCGGACCGCTCATGACACCGCTGAATCCAATATCTTCGGCACGTTTTGCAAGATCAACAAATTCATCTGGTTTAACCCAACGCTCTACTGGGTGGTGCTTATTTGTCGGACGCAGATACTGCGTGATTGTGATGAGATCACAACCTGCATTATGAAGATCTTCTAGGGCCTGAATCACTTCGCTTATCTCCTCGCCTAAGCCAAGAATGAGGTTGGATTTTGTAATTAATCCATATTCGCGGGCTTGAGTAATGACATTAAGTGACTTCTCATAGGTAAAGGCTGGACGAATGCGCTTAAAAATGCGGGGGACTGTCTCCAGGTTATGTGCAAAGACTTCAGGTCGAGTCTCAAAGACTTGATTGAGAAGGTGTGGTTTCGCGCCAAAATCTGGAGCGAGCATTTCAACACCTGTACCTGGATTTAGCTCATGCACCTTTCGAATAGTCTCGGCATAAAGCCATGCACCTTCATCTTCGAGATCATCACGTGTAACACCCGTGATAGTTGCGTACTTAAGGCCCATCGATGCAACAGATTCCGCAACACGACGAGGTTCATCGCGATCTACTGGTTCTGGCTTACCGGTATCAATGTTGCAAAAATCGCAACGGCGAGTACAACGTTCGCCACCAATAAGAAAAGTAGCTTCCTTATCTTCCCAACATTCAAAGATATTTGGACATGCAGCTTCCTGGCAGACGGTGTGAAGATTTTCAGTCTTCACTAATGTGCGAAGACGTGTGTACTCAGGGCCCATGTTGGCGCGAGTCTTAATCCACTCTGGTTTGCGCTCAATAGGAGTCTCGGCATTCTTCGCCTCGATACGAAGGAGCTTGCGCCCCTCTGGTGCGATTGTCATGCGCTCACCTTTGCTAGTGCTTCGTAGAGATGCTTCTCTACCGCCGGAGTTACCTCATCAATAGTAATGGAGCGGCCGAGTTCAAGGGCCATCGAGGTGACGGCAGCATCTGAAATCCCGCATGGAATGATCGCCTCAAAGGCTGAAAGGTCTGGGCAGACATTTAAGGCAAAGCCATGCATTGAGGTGCCAGAGGCCACACGAATACCGATAGCGGCAATCTTGCGATCACCCCGGGTGTCAGAAACCCAGACGCCAGAGCGGCCCCGAATGCGAACTCCATTGATTCCGAAATCTGCACAGACATTGATGAGACCAGTTTCAATCTCTCGAACAAAACCAACGAGTTCATGAGGATTCTTTAACTTCACAATGGGATAGCCCACTAATTGGCCCGGGCCATGCCATGTGATCTTTCCTCCGCGGTCGACATCGATCACTGGAGAGCCGTTCTCGGGGCGCTCTTCTGCAAGGGTGCGTTTACCGGCTGTATAGACGGAGGGATGTTCGAGAAGAATTAATGTATTGGGTTCATGGCCGGCTGCGACCTCTGCATGGAGGCCTCGCTGAATCGCAAGTGCCTCTAAATACTCAACAACGCCGCTTCGCTTGAGAGCAAGGGGAGAGGGGCTAGATACGGGCACTGAGTAAGCCTAAAGGTAGACTTGCTCTCATGCTAATTAAGTCGCGTAAGCCCTTTGCTCTCTCACTGATTGTCGTAATTGCCTGGATTGTCATCTCTGGAATCTTCGGCCCTCTCTTTGGCAAGCTCACCAGTGTTCAGGAGAATAACAACTCTTCATTCTTGCCCAAAGGTGCAGAAGCGACTCTTGCCTCTGAAGAGATCCAGAAGTTCACACAAGGAACGGCATTTAATTTTCCGACACTGATCCTCTTTGAAGGAAAGGTGACGCCGGAGGCGCTAGCTACAGTAAATGCTGAACTTGCTGGCATCCCAGCTCTCACACTTGATGGCACCTCGGCCAAGATTGGCGACTTCCTTCTCAAGGGCGAGGCAGTTAGTGCATTCCCATCGCAAGATGGTCAAGCCATTCTGGTGAATGTACCCCTCGACGGTGAGGCGATCGGTGAAGTTCTTCCCAATGAGAAGCCAGTTCTTCCAGCAGTTGTAGAGGCACTTCGCGCAGAGGTTGCACCTCTAGCTGAGAAAATTGGGATGGACTCATATGTCACTGGCCCAGGAGGCCTTCTGGGAGATCTCTTCGGAGCCTTCGGCTCAATCGACTCAACTCTTCTTCTCACAACTCTTGCGGTAGTGGCAATCATTTTGATCTTTGTTTATCGATCACCAGTTCTCTGGATCATTCCGCTACTGACCTCACTCTTTGCTCTCTCCACGGCAGGCGGATTGATTTACATCTTGGCAAAGAGAGACATACTTGATGTCGATGGCCAATCGCAAGGAATCCTCTCAGTACTTGTAATTGGTGCTGCCACCGATTATGCACTCCTGCTGATAGCTCGATATCGTGAAGAGCTTCACCATCATGAAAATCGCTTTGATGCGATGAGAGCTGCATACAAGGGAGTATGGGAGCCGATTCTTGCATCTGGTTCAACAGTTGCCATCTCGCTTTTGATTCTTCTCTTTAGTCAGTTAACAAATACGGCAAGCCTTGGTCCAATTGGCGCAATCGGTATTGCTGTTTCTGTCATCACGATCCTTACACTTCTACCCGCCTTAATGCTTATTCCTAGCTTGGTTGTATGGCTCATTCTCATCATTCAATTTGCTATTGGACTTGCAGCTCTGGCAAACAGTGAATCCAGTTTGCTTGCAGGACTTGTCACCGCAGGAATAACTTCAGGTATTTTCTTTACTGCGATTTTCTTCGGCATACAGCGCTTGCGTAAGCCAGAGTGGGGTCCACTCAATAAGAACCGGATTCAGTCAGGTAGATGGCTATTCTGGCCTCGAATTCCAAATAACGATGGTGATGATCATGTGCTCTCAGGCTCTTGGTCAAAGGTTGCGAATACAATTGCACGAAACCCACGTAAATCTTGGGTGATCACTCTTGTCGTTCTCCTCGCTCTCGCCTTCAACGCAACGACCCTGAAGACAGATGGACTTGGGACTGTTGATTCATTTACTGGCAATCCAGAGTCGGTCATCGGTCAAGGTGTGCTTACTAAGCACTTCCCGGGCGGAGAAGGAGATCCGACTCAGATAGTAGTAACAGCTTCAAAGATTGATGCTGTTACAGCTGCAGTAAAGGATGAAAAGGGTGTTACCTCCGTGACACCTCAATTAGCAGGACAGGTGATTCCTGGTCAGCCATTGCCTCCAGTCCAGATTGTTAACGGTAAGGCAATTCTTCTTGTCACTTTGGATAAGGCACCGGATAGCGTTGAAGCCGGAGAAGATATTCCAGCAATTCGTATTGCTGCGAAGAGCGCTGATCCTTCAGCCCTGGTGGGTGGAACATCTGCGGTCTATTTCGATGTGAGAACTGCAAATAGCCAGGATAATCGAACAATCATTCCGATTATCCTGATCGTGATTACGATCATTCTCGGACTTCTTCTGCGCAGTTTGGTAAGCGCTTTAGTACTCCTAGGTACAGTAGTGCTCTCATTCTTTGCAACACTAGGAGTATGCGCGCTCTTCTTCAACCATGTATTTGGTTTTGC
>CAZXVL010000050.1:0-2478 GCA_964644425.1 uncultured Candidatus Planktophila sp. | reverse complement strand
TGCCTTTATCTTCTTGGTGTCACTCTGCATTGATTACAACATCTTCTTGATGACACGCGTGCGAGAAGAATCAACAAAATTGGGAACTCGAGCTGGAGTTACGAGAGGAGTAACAGTTACTGGCGCAGTGATTACCTCGGCGGGAATCGTCTTGGCAGCAACATTTGCTGTTCTTGGTCTCCTGCCACTTGTGCCACTTGCACAACTTGGCTTTGCAGTTGCCTTCGGTGTTCTCCTAGATACGATTGTTGTTCGATCTATCTTGGTGCCTGCCCTCGTGCATGAAATTGGTCCCAAAGTCTGGTGGCCTTCTAAGCTCTCAAAGCGACCTGAATAATTCATGAGTTCAGTTGTCATAGGTGCTGGCTTAGCTGGAATAAGTGCAGCACTTACTCTTCAAGAGGCTGGGGAAGAAGTTGAGCTCTTCGAAGCATCAGATGGAGTGGGTGGACGAGTTCGTTCTGACTTTATCGATGGCTACATTCTCGATAGAGGCTTCCAGTTAATCAATGCAGGTTACCCAGAGATCAAGCGCCTTGGAGTCATTGGTGAGATTGATTTTCAGGCACTCGATCGCACCGTCGATGTTCTCACGCCCTTTGGCATCACCTCCATCGGTGATCCACGCGTGCATCCAGTAAAAGCACTTCGCTCTCCACTTGGCTCGCTGGCAGAGAAGGTTGCCATCCTAAATTTTATTGGCGCTAAGTCGATTGAAGGTAACAATCTTGAGGAAGCACTCCTTGCCTCTGGAGCAGGGGAGTTTTATCACAATCTCCTGCGACCATTTCTCACAGGAGTATTTCTCATAGAGCCATCTCAAGTCGAGAAGTATTACGGAAGAGAGATTATTCGAAGTTTTGTCCTTGGAAAGTCCGGCCTGCCTAAGGCGGGCGTCGGCACTCTCTCAGAAGCACTCGCAGCGCGCATTGAGAGAGTTCAGCTGAGCACACCAGTAACGTCTCTCGATCAATTTGACGGTAAACATGTAATCATTGCAACAGATGCGTTCACGGCTGATTCTTTATTGGGCACCAGCGAAGATCGCGCATTCG
This sequence comes from uncultured Candidatus Planktophila sp., assembly GCA_964644425.1. GTDB lineage: Bacteria > Actinomycetota > Actinomycetes > Nanopelagicales > Nanopelagicaceae > Planktophila. The sequence goes on along the minus strand of CAZXVL010000050.1, from coordinate 1,423 downwards.
CATCTAGTACCACGTGGTATCACAGCGTGCCTGAGGGAGAGATCAGTGCATCACGACTTCGAGTTTCAAGTGCTCAGACTCCAATTGTGAACTCAATTGCAATCAGTAATTTCATTCCCGAGTATGCACTTGATGGGCGCACATTGATTTCAACGACTTCGATTACCTCACTGACAGATAGACAGGTAATGGATGAGCTCTCAAAATTTTGGCGAATCAATTCTGCTGAGTTTGAGCTTGTTAAGAGATATGACATCAAAAACTCTCTGCCAATATTCACATCTCAGGGTTTGCCAAAGGTAGGTAGCGCACGAGTTCGAGAGGGGCTCTATCGTGCAGGTGATTACATGAGTGCAGGGTCGCAAAATGGCGCACTCTTATCGGGACGCCTGGCGGCGATGGAGTTACTCCTCGATCAAGGCAGATAGAGCGCTAGAGATATGTGGGTAATCCCACTCAAATCCAGCCTCAGACAATGCATTTGGAATAACTTTCTTTGAACCAAGAATTTCACTAGAGAAGCCACCGAGTGCGATCTTTAAAGCGATCGCAGGTGCTGGAAAAAGCGCTGGACGATGCATTGCACGTGCCAGTGCAGAGGTGAACTCACGATTGGTCACTGGGTTTGGCGCTGTGAGATTTACTGGGCCAGAAATTGGGTTCTCTAGCAAGAAAGCGATTGCGCGAATTTGGTCATGAAGTGTGATCCAAGACCACCACTGCTTACCATTTCCTAGCTTTCCACCAAGGCCAAAGCGGAAGAGGGGAAGCATTCGCCCCAAAGCTCCTCCGGTGGGATCTAAGACAAGTCCGGTACGAAGCTTTACAGTGCGAACTCCTTCAGCAAGATCTGCAGCCGCTTCCCATTCGCGACATACAGCTGCAAGGAAATCATCTCCAGCTCGATCTGTTTCAACAACAGCGCGGTTGCCAGACTCGCCATACCAACCGATTGCGCTAGCTGAGATGAAAACCTGTGGCTTGAGCTCACTGACAGCATGAGCAATAGCGGTTGTTCCAAGAAGGCGAGAGTTTAAGATTTCAGCTTTGTACTTCTTACTCCAACGCTTATCGCCCACGCCAACGCCTGCAAGATGGATGATTGCATCTACTCCCCGAAGTGGTTCGAGATCGACAAATCCGGACTTTGGATCCCACTGCACCTCATCTGCAGAGATGGGTGTGCGACGCACAAGGCGTTGGACCGTATGTCCCTCTGACTTCAGGTAACCGACTAGCGCTGCACCGATTAGCCCAGAGGCGCCGGTGATGGCAATACGTTGAGGGGTGCTCAAGGTTAGAGACCTAAATCAGCTTCGAATGCGCCGCCTTCGAGGCGCTCCTTGAGAGTGACCAAGAAGCGAGCTGCATCTGCACCATCGACTACGCGGTGATCATATGAAAGACCGAGATAGACCATGGA
>CAZXVL010000049.1:0-8843 GCA_964644425.1 uncultured Candidatus Planktophila sp. | reverse complement strand
TGCAACACACACACTTGGGCCATGGCGGTGCGACCTATCACGCAGCCGAAGAGCTCACACACCTGCATCTGGTATGCGGAACTTGTGGCTCTGTGGGAGATGCTCCGATTGATGTTGCTGCCAACTTTGTTCAAAATCTGAGCGATGATTACGGTTTCCGAACCGATGTCACTCACTTTGCGATCTACGGAACCTGCGCAGCCTGCGTAAAATAGAAACATGACTGCTGTCCGCGTTGAAGAAGGTCCTGATCGCGGTGCAATCTGGCACTTTGGCCAACCAGCACAAGAACAGCGTGCTCTCGCCGAAGGTAAAGCATGGGCAGATCTTTCACACCTTTCTATCATCGCAGTCAGTGGTGAAGACCGTGCAAAGTGGTTACATGATTTAACAACTCAACATCTGAGTGAACTTACTCCTGGCACATGGTTGCCTGCGATGATTCTTGATCACAACGGTCATGTTGAGTATCAATTTAATCTTGTCGATGATGGAACTGCTACCTACCTAGTGATGGATCCAGATTATGCAGCTCCACTTCTTCAATACTTGTTAAAGATGCGCTTTATGTTGCGCGTTGATGCGCGTGATGCATCATCTGAGTTTTCGATTCTGCGAGCCCCTGGTGCATCAACTGATATCGGTGGACCTTTTGCACTTGTCCCACGTGATGAACTTGATCAGATGAAGAGAGCATTTAATGAGCATGCTCGCGAAATCGGCACCTGGTCACTTGATGCCGAACGCGTAGCAGCAGGTCGTCCGCGTCATGGTATTGATACTGACCATAAAGTGATTCCTAATGAGCTTGGTGTGCTCAATAAATCTGTTCACATGAATAAAGGTTGTTACCGCGGTCAAGAGACAGTTGCAAAGGTCTTTAATCTCGGTGCGCCACCACGTCGTCTTGTGATGTTGCATCTTGATGGATCTGCAGTTGTATTTCCAGAACCAGGAACACCAGTTGAAAATAACGGCGTGCAAGTGGGCTTCTTAGGCACAGTCGCTCGACATCATGAGCTCGGTCCAATTGCACTCGCACTTGTGAAGCGCTCAACACCAACTGATGCAACGCTGACTGTAAATGGAATCTCAGCTGCTCAAGAGATCATTGTTGCGGGCACTCGATGAAATTCTTAGGGCAGGTTTTCATCGTACTCCTCGCCTGTTGGGTGATTATGTGGGTCTACCGCAAGCTCTAACCCTTACAATGCAACTATGGAGCTGCTCACAACCGTATTGTTGGGATTGATCTCAATCCTTATTGGTGTGGGGCTCGTTATCTACGGAATCCGTGGGCGCCGACAATCACAGGCGCGAGATTCTCGTACCTATAAGAGAGGCAGAATTTAATGGCTTTCGTAATCCCTGAGGGTCTTCACGAAGACCTCTATCCCGTTGCATGGATGGTCGGCAAGTGGGGTGGCAGAGGTATGGGCGAATGGCCTGGCACCGAGAAGTTTGAATTCGTTCAAGAGGTGACCTTCCGCCATGACGGCCGTCCATTTCTTGAGTACACATCTAAGTCATGGATCATCGATGGCGAAGGCAACCACATTCGTCCAGGTGCGGCAGAGATGGGATATTGGCGCATCAAACCTAATCGGGTCATTGAATTGGTACTTGTTCATAGCACTGGAATTTCAGAGGGATGGCTTGGCAAGATCAGCGAGGATCGTCCATCTATTCAGCTAGCGCTAGATCACGCATACATTGCACCCACTGCAAAGGGCGTGACAGATGGTGCACGTCTCTATGGTCTGGTCGAAGGACAACTCTTTACCTCGTATGACATGGCCGCGATGGGTAAAGAGCTACAAGCACATATTTGGTCATCACTAGAGCGAGCGAACGAGGCGTAATGTCAGATGCAGTATTAGCAGAGCTTGTTCGTAGCGGCGTCGTTGAATCACAACACCGCGGTTACTTAGTCGCTCTCAATGCAGATGGAAGCACCAACCTAGAGCTCGGTGATAGTTCACATCTCTTCTATCCACGCTCAACCGTGAAATCAATTCAAGCATCTGCGATGGTACGAAATGGTCTTGTACTCGAGCCGCGCTTATTGGCATTTGCTGCATCAAGCCACTCAGGCTCTGCGGCACATATCGCAGCAGTCCGCGAGATTCTTGCTATTGCAAAACTCGATGAGAACGCTTTGCAGTGCATGCTCGATCGACCTTTGGGAGAGAAAGAACGACGCGAATACGGGGATGCCGCACCTACCCGCATTGCAATGAATTGCAGCGGAAAACATGCGGCCATGTTGCTCACATGCGTCACAAATAATTGGCCAATTGAGAATTATCTTGATCCAGAACATCCTTTGCAGGTTGCTTGTCGTGAAGAGCTCGAAAATCTCTCGGGTGAGAAAATCACGCTGACAAGTACTGATGGATGCGGCGCACCACTGTTCTTAATCTCTGTGGCAGGACTTGCTCGTGCAATTCGCGCAATCACTATCTCTGCAGATCCAATTCACTCAACTGTTCTTTCAGCTTCTCGCCAATTTCCTGAAATGGTTGCAGGCGTAGGTCGTTTAACTACAGAGATGATGCAAGCAATCCCTGGTCTCTATATGAAAGATGGAGCCGAGGCGGTCAATATTGCTTCAATGCCAGATGGACGTACTCTTGTATTTAAGGTCGGCGATGGCTCACTACGTCCATTTAAAACACTTCTACATGCAGGTCTTACTCGTCTCGGAGTTGAAAACAGCTTCGAAGAGGAGAAGGTTTTAGGCGGAAGCAAGGTTATTGGCTCAATTCGAGCTACTTTTTAACTCGCCATAGCTATAGCTACTGCCTTATCCTTCATTAGTGAATCGCCGCATCGCCACCTTAATGGTGCACACCTCTCCGCTTGATCAAGCGGGAACCGGTGATGCAGGCGGCATGAATATCTATGTCTGCGAAACAGCAAATCAGATGGCTGCGCAAGGAATTTCAGTAGATATCTTCACGCGACGGGCAAATAATGATCATCCTGACATTGTTGATTTAGGCAATGGAGTGCGTGTTATTCATCTGAATGTGGGACCCGTTGATGGAGTGACAAAGGAAGAACTCCCCGGGCTGATACCAGATATGGCAAAGGCATTTAGAGAGGCGCTGACATCCGGTACTTCCTACGATGTGATTCATTCTCATTATTGGATTTCAGGAAAAGTTGCGATGCCAGTTGCGAAGGAACTTGGAATTCCACTTGTCCATACGATGCACACAATGGCGCGGGTAAAAAATCTCAACCTTGCAGAAGGAGAACGACCAGAGCCAATGATTCGCGTTCAAGGCGAATCACAAGTTGTTGAAGCAGCAGATGCGCTCATCGCAAATACAGATGCAGAGGCGGCAAGCCTGGTATCTCTCTATGCCGCATGTCCCGATAACGTCTTTGTTGTGAGCCCTGGAGTTAATTTGGCTAACTTCACACCGGGTAAGGGACGTGAGGCTGCTCGTAAAAACATTGGCATAGCAACACAAGGTCGCGTTGTTGCTTTCGTTGGCCGAATTCAGCCACATAAGGGGCCAGAGATTTTGATTCGCGCAATCTCTGAGATGGTCACACACTCACCACAACTTCGTTCAGATCTCACCGTGCTCGTCGTTGGTGGAGCATCTGGAAGTAATTCAGCTGAGGTCAATCGCCTGCGCGAACTCGTCTCCTGGCTCGGAATCGATAGCATCGTAAAGTTTCAACCACCTGCAGGACGTGATGCTCTTCCTGATTACTATCGCGCAGCAGATCTTGTCTGCGTTCCAAGTTACTCAGAAAGTTTTGGACTCGTAGCCCTTGAAGCACAAGCGTGCGGAACACCTGTTGTGGCCAGTGCTGTGGGCGGACTTCGTACCGCTATTGCAGACGGTATCTCTGGCGTCCTTGTAGATGGACACGATCCACGTGCATGGTCTTCAGTGCTGGCGCGTCTTCTGCAAGAGCCTCAGCGCCGCGTACTTCTTTCCATGGGTGCTCTCGAGCATGCATCCCACTTCGGATGGAATGCCACAGCTCGTGGAACACTTGATATCTACGATCGTGTTCTCGATGCATCAATAAAGAAAGCAAAGAGCGTCGGCTAAATGTCATCTGCTGTGCAGGTAATTCAGGACTTTCTTGCATCATCAAATATTGATTATGAGAAAGATGGAGAGAAGAAGTTTCTCTTAACTTTGCCAGGTGAGAAGAAACTGCAGACTCACTGTGCTCTTATTGTTGGCCAACATTCGCTGATGATAAGCGCATTTGTAATTCGAAAGCCGGATGAGAATGCAGATCAAGTTCACCACTGGTGTATGACAAAGAATGCTTCTATGTATTCAGTGGCATATGCCATCAATGAGCTCGGTGACATCTACCTTGTAGGCAGATTGCCACTTGCAGCAGTAAGTGCAGAAGAGCTCGATAAGGTCATTGGCTCTGTTCTTCAATATTCTGATTCATCATTTAATCCGCTACTGGAATTAGGTTTTGCAAGTGCAATACGTCGCGAATGGGCTTGGCGAGTAACTCGCGGTGAATCACTTTCAAATCTTGAAGCATTTGCTCACTTAATTTAAATTTAGAGCAATCCATGGCAAGATAGGCACATGTCTAACTTCAAACTCATCCTCCTGCGCCATGGCGAATCCGAATGGAATGCCAAGAATCTCTTTACAGGATGGGTAGATGTCCGACTCTCTGCAGCTGGGGAAGCTGAAGCGAAGAAGGGTGGTCTCCTACTTGCTGAGAACAACCTCCTTCCTGATGTTCTCCACACATCACTATTGCGTCGCGCTATTCACACCTCCCAGCTCGCACTCGATTCATGTGATCGCCATTGGATTCCGGTAAAGCGTTCATGGCGCCTCAATGAGCGCCATTACGGGGCACTTCAGGGCAAGGACAAGGCCCAGACTCTGGCTGAATACGGCGAAGAGCAATTTATGTTGTGGCGTCGCTCTTATGACACACCACCACCTGCGATAGTCGCTGGTTCTGAATTTTCACAAGATCAGGATCCACGTTATGCAGATCTCGGTGCAGATCTGCCACTGACTGAATGTCTTAAGGATGTTGTTAACCGCATGATTCCCTATTGGCAAGAGTCAATCATTCCTGATCTCAAGAGCGGTAAGACAGTACTTGTGACAGCGCATGGCAACTCATTGCGCGCACTTGTAAAGCACCTCGATGGAATCAGCGATGAGGCAATTGCGGGACTTAATATTCCAACTGGTATTCCGCTCTATTACGAGCTTGATGCAAACTTTAAACCGGTAGTTGCTGGTGGAAAGTATCTTGATCCAGAGGCAGCAAAAGCTGCTATCGAAGCTGTAGCAAATCAGGGAAAGAAGTAAGAAGCAGTTAGGACTGCTTCTCTGCGTACTCGCCTGTGACCAAGAAATACACGCGACGAGAAACTGAAACTGCGTGGTCTGCACAACGCTCGTAGTAGCGACCAAGAAGTGTCATATCAATAGCTGTCTCAATGCCATGTGCCCAGGCATCATCAAGAAGAGCCTCAAATAGCTTGCGGTGCAGGCGATCCATCTCATCATCATCGCGCTCAACTTCGAGAGCAACTTCTGTATCGCGGCTCTGCAATAGACCTGTCACCTTATTGATCAGAGCAACGGCTGTATCGCCCATCGCCTGAATTGTTGGAGCAAGCTCTGCAGGTACAGCTGAATTTGGATAACGCATACGTGCAATACGAGCAACGTGGTGAGCGAAATCTCCCATGCGCTCAAAGTCCGCACTCATACGAAGTGAAGTCACCAAGTTGCGGAGATCGCTAGCAACAGGTTGCTGGCGAGCCATGACATCGAGAGTCTTGTTGTCGAGCTCATGCTGAATAGCATCGACGCGATCATCGTCTGCGATGACCTCTTCTGCGAGCTCAAGGTTTGGTTGGAGGAGCGCCTTTGTTGCATTACCCATCGCGTTAGCCACAAGGGAGGACATCTCAACGAGAGTCTGGTTGATTGAATCTAGGTCTTCATGAAAGGCGTCGCGCATGTGCGCAAGAATATTAGGGTTCTCGCTAATTCCCTAGCCCATAAGGTGAACACGCCCTATCCGGAGCGTGAATTGTGGGTAAATCGGCTATCGATAGCTCCGCTTTCTATTTAGCCCTCATGAAGAAAGCCCTACGATTGCACCATGGTTAAAGCGCTCCGCCGCAAGAAGAACGCAGCGCATCCTGTCGAGGGCTTTGCTACAGCTGAGGTGCAAGAACTCCTTCAAGTGTTAGAAATACCAGCCGTGGTCTTTGGTCCTGGAAATCGAATCGATTACTACTCACCAGATGCTGTGGTTCTTGGAGTTATTCGCGACGAGAAGCTTGTGAGCGAACCACTTCTCAGTCTTATTCGTAAAGCACGCAAGACAGGTCTTCCACAATCAGGTCAAATTGAAGTTCCACGCGGTCCTATCGGTGAAGGAACTAGAAAACTTGCAGCGAATATTAATTTTCTCGATGCAGATGATGTGACTATTGCAACTTTTACCGACGAATCCGAAGCAGAGCGCATCGATGCAGTGCGACGTGACTTCGTTGCAAATATCTCTCATGAGCTAAAGACGCCAATTAGCGCACTTCGAACATTAAGTGAAGCCGTCTCTGTTGCAACAGATGATCCACAACTCAATAAGTTTGCTTCCATGATGCAATCACAGGTTGAGCGTCTTTCGACCTTGGTGCAAGAGATTATCGACCTCTCACGATTGCAAGATGCTGACCCACTTCTTGACGCTCTACATGTTGATATTGATGAGGCAGTAGATGAAGCCATCGATCAATGCCAGTTCTTAGCAGGCACACGTGAAATTACAATTAACCGAGGACCGCGAATCAACGCTGAAGTAATCGGCGATCGCACCCACTTGATTATGGCCTTTCACAATCTGATTGAAAATGCCATTAACTACAGTCCTGATAAGACTAGAGTCAACGTCAATACAACTGCAATTGATCAGATAGCAGAGATATCTGTGATCGATCAAGGTGTTGGAATTTCAGATGCCGATCAGAAACGAATCTTTGAGCGTTTCTATCGAGTTGACCCTGCACGCTCTCGTGTGACGGGTGGAACAGGTCTTGGTCTTTCAATCGTGAAACACGTTATTGGAAACCATGGTGGAGAGGTTTCTGTATGGAGTTCTTCTGGCGTTGGTAGTACATTCACAATACGTCTTCCGATTACTGATGATGGCATAGAAGAAGGGCAGAGTTAATGGCACGCATTCTTGTCGTTGAAGATGAAGAGTCACTAGCTGAGGCAATCTCATTTCTCTTGAGCAAAGAGGGCTTCGATGTTGCAATTGCAGCAGATGGGCCATCGGCAATAGAACTCTTCGATAAAGGTGGAGCCGATCTCATTCTTCTCGACCTCATGTTGCCTGGCTTGTCGGGCACTGAGGTCTGCCGCCAGATTCGCAGCAAATCACCAGTTCCCATCATCATGCTCACAGCCAAGGATTCAGAGATTGACAAGGTTGTGGGGCTGGAAATCGGCGCTGATGACTATGTCACTAAGCCTTACTCATCACGCGAACTCATTGCTCGAATTCGCGCAGTACTGCGCCGAGGTGAGATGTCTGACCCAAGCTTGGATACCGGAGTTCTCACCGTTGGGCCAGTGCACCTTGATGCAGATCGCCACATCATTAGCGTCAATGGCCAGCAGGTCTCATTACCTCTTAAGGAGTTCGAGCTTCTCGAATTCTTGATGCGCAATGCTGGCCGTGTGCTCACTCGCATGCAGTTAATTGATCGCGTATGGGGCAGCGACTATGTGGGCGATACCAAAACACTTGATGTTCATATCAAGCGTTTGCGCGCAAAGGTTGAGGCAGACCCTACTAATCCTGAGTTAATCCAGACCGTTCGCGGTATGGGTTACAAGATGGAGAAGTAGAGCTAACTAATTATTGCTTAATTGCTTGGCGCAGGAGTTGGTGAAACCAACTTCGCACCTGAAGTAACGCCAGCATATAAATCTGAGGTGTCACGAACAATTGCATTAACGGTTACGACGCCGGCTTTCTTAAATACAATCGTGACGCGAGCATTTGTACCTGCTGCGAGATTGGCTCCAACAAGTACTGCCTTTGCAGTCGCCGCAGTTCCTTCAAAAATTACCGGAACATTTGTTGTCAGCGTAGTTGTCCCTGTTAATTGAGCAGAGATTCCAGCGATGCTAATGGAATCAATTTCATCTGCTTGAGCTGCACGGTTGACGATATGGCCAACTACAACAGAATTTCCATCACCAGTTGCGACAAGAAGGAAGTTACTGACGCGAATATCTGCGCTCTCGCTCTTGATCACTGCTTCAGCACCATCGGTCACCTGAGTAGTCATTCGAGTCTCAGCATTAGGACCTGCACCACTACATGATGACAAAACTAAAGTAGATGTCACTGCAAGTGCTGCTGCAATAGTTGTTGATGCAACTTTTTTCATTTGGCGCATGGCGCGATTATCTCATGACCTGAAAGCATTTAATAACGCCTATTTCAGCCCACTTATTCGGGGTTTCTACATTCCAGGAACGCTGGTAGAATTGGACCTTCAGTAGACGCACCGAAAGGGCAATCCATGACATTTAAGGTCGGCGAAACCGTTGTTTATCCCCACCACGGAGCAGCTCTTATTGAGGCGATTGAAACCCGCGTCATTAAGGGTGAAGAGAAGACCTATCTCGTTCTTAAGGTTGCACAAGGTGATCTCACCGTCCGAGTTCCTGCAGATAATGTAGATCTCGTTGGCGTTCGTGATGTCGTCGACTCAGCTGGCCTCGATCGCGTATTTAACGTATTGCGCCAGCCATATACAGAAGAGCCAACAAACTGGTCACGCC
>CAZXVL010000048.1:0-8852 GCA_964644425.1 uncultured Candidatus Planktophila sp. | reverse complement strand
TCTGCATATGCCTTTTCAAACATAGGAACGACTTTGCTCTTCAAGACGAGGAAGAGAAGTATGAAGGCAACGAGGCCGACCACAATCTCAACTGGATTAGGAATCAGAGGGTTGAGCTCTTCCGCAGCAAGTACTGCTTCATCCGCAAAGTTAAATAGATGCATTGTGTTCTCCTTAGGGAGTTACCTGTCGAATGTTTCTTGGATAACCGATTAGAGAACGAATGCGAGAACGAGACCGAAGAGTGCAAGCGCTTCTGCCATAGCGAATCCGAGGAACGCGATTGGCTGGAGGACGCTGCGTGACTCTGGCTGGCGAGCTACACCGCTGATGTAAGCAGCGAAGATCAAGCCAGTTGCGATTGCAGGTCCGATTGCAGCGATGCCGTAACCGATGACGTTAAGTGAGCCTGTCATGTTTCTACCTTTCTTGCTTGAAGAAGCGAAGTTACTTCTCCAAATTTATTGTTTAGTGCTCGTCGGCGAGTGAGCCAGCGATATAGAGAGCGGTCAAAAGAGTGAAAATATAGGCCTGTAGGCACTGGACCATAAATTCAAAGAATGTAAGCGCGATGCCCATTGCAAAGGCGAATGGGCTCACTAATTTAAGTCCAATTGTTCCTGCCAATAGATGTTCTCCACCCAGGATAAAAACGAGAAGAAGCAAGTGACCCGCGAACATATTTGCAAAGAGTCGAAGTCCCAATGTAAATGGGCGGACTACAAAAAATGTCGCAATCTCAATTGGAGTAAGTAGAACATAAATGGGCTTTGGAACGCCTGGCATAAACGCAATGCCCTTGAGGTAGTGACCTACTCCTTGCTTTTTCATGCCAACAAAGTGGTAAACGAGATAAGTCAGAATCGCTAACGCATATGGGAAGCCAACGTGCATCATTGATGAAAATTGAAGACCAGGCACGATTGCAAAGACATTGTTAACCAAAACAAAAGTGAATAGCGTGAAGAGATATGGAACGAAGCGCATGAACTCTGGCCCAAGAATATCTTTGGCCAATCCATCACGAACAAAGCTGTAGACCAGCTCGCCTGAGAATTGAAGCTTGCTAGGGACAACTGATGCTTTGCGTGAAGCTGCGATAAAAAATACTGAAATAATCAATACTGCGAGAAATACAAGAAGATTTACCTTTGTTAAATAAGGAAGGCTCTCTAGAATTGGTGGGAGATCAAAATCCTTAACGCCAGGAGGCGTAAATCCCTCTTCACCGCTGAGTTGCAGGTTAATCACCCGGTACTCCCCCGATATCGTTAGGCTCACAGACGCTTGCGAGTCGTGGGAAAGATTAGAGGGTCAGAAGCCTAGATGCGAAATCGAAATGGAGTGATTTTGGCGTGTCCCTGGCCACTTTCGAGAGCGCTATTCGCGCCCGAATCTCAACCAAATGAGGTAGAGCGCGCCACCCATGCCGAGTAGAAAGCCGGCTAGGGTCAAATATCCAGTCTTGAAGTACTTATCGGCGAAGTAGCCAACCCCGCCCCAAAAGAGGAGACCGGAGAGCATGTAGCCCACAATCGACCAAAGGGCATCTGCCTCGCTCTTGCCTGCCATGGTGGCTCACTCTCTTTTCAAGCCCGGGAATCAACCCTGGGAATTACTTTGCTGGGGGTGGTAATTGTAGATGAAGTTTGAGCTTGAGATACGCGCCAATCTCCCCGCCTAGCCAGGCAAAGGTTGCTCCGACTGCGCTGATTCCAAAGGCTGCCCTATTGCAGGAGCTCTCAGGGACATAGGTTGTAATCAACCATAGAAAAATCCCGAGCATGGCGACCTTAGCGACATAGCTAAACATCGCAATCGCCATTGTCATCGTCGGGTCAAGATCTCGAGAGATTCGCGCAGCCAGAAGATTGGATGCAAAGAAAACAATCACTATGAACTGGGCAAGGGCGGCCCCGACAAATCCTGCTGTACCCCAATAGAGGGACGAACTAACCAAAGAGATCATGGCAATAATCAGGGTTGGAATGAGTGCTCCCCTCAACATTGCGCGCTCGCTACTCACTTTTGCACCGGAGACTCTCTACGAGTTTTGCGACGGGAGAAGAAAATTGTGAAGGTGAGAAGTAATGCAAAGACAATTCCTGCAACCCACAATGGTGTAAATGCTGAGATGGAAACAGGAAATGCAATCGTTGCAGTCCATAGATACATGATCATCGCAGTTCGAGCCTGAGAATTTCCTGCTCGCATAATACGGTGGTGGATATGTTCTTTGTCAGAGGCAAATGGTGAGGTGCCTGCACGAATGCGTCGAATAACAGCAGAGAAGAGATCGATTAATGGAATTGCCAGAACTGCAAGTGGGAGAGCCAGCGGGAGAAGTGTTGGCCCAAGATTCTCTGACTCAATTGCATTAGGGTCAATCTGACCTGTCAATGTAATCGCTGAAGCAGCTAGCAATAGGCCTAATAGCATTGATCCAGAATCGCCCATGAAAATCTTTGCCGGATAGACATTGTGCGGCAAGAAGCCAATGCAGACGCCGATAATGATTGCTGTGATCAGTGATGGTGAACCAGCGCGGCTAAAGCCGTAGATCACATTGAGAAGATATGCAAAGGCGAAGAATGCTGCGCCTGAGATGGCCACGATTCCTGCTGCTAGTCCATCAAGTCCATCAATAAAGTTCACCGCATTAATAGTGACAAGGACAATCACAACAGTGAGAAGTTGACCGATACTCGCAGGCAAAATCATCACACCGTTGATAGGAAGCCAGAAAATCTGAACTCCGTAAATCAGGAGAATTCCTGCAGCAAGCGCTTGGCCAGCAAGCTTGGTGAGTGCGTCCAATTCAAAGCGATCATCGATCATTCCCAAAAGGACAAGAAAAGTCGCTGCTAAGAAAATACCGATTGATTCGCGAGTAAATGATTTACCTACGAGTGAGAAGTGATGGACCATGGCAAAACTCGCTGCCATTCCGATCCACATCGCCAAACCGCCCCAGCGAGGAGTTGGTGTTGTATGAATATCGCGTTCGCGAATCTTTGCAACGACTCCAAATTTAACTGCCCACTTGCGTACATATGGCGTGACCGCGTAACAGATTGCAGCAGCAATCAGAAGGGTTACGAGATACTCGCGCATAGCAGCTGTACTGGACTCTCTACTTGCTTATGCCTGGTAGATAGGGAAGCGCTCGGTGAGAGCATGAACTTCAGATTTGATTCCTGCATGAACGCTCGCATCATCACTCTTAATTGCACGTGAGATAAGAGATGCGATTGTCTTCATCTCTTCTACTCCCATTCCCTGTGTTGTTGTCGCAGGGGTACCTACTCGAATACCTGAAGTAACTGAAGGCGCTTCTGGATCAAACGGGATGGAGTTCTTATTGAGAACGATTCCTGATGCTCCACAGCGCTCATCGGCAACCTTGCCATTAACTCCTGTGGCGCGAATATCAATGAGTGCGAGGTGAGTTTGCGTTCCTCCGGAGACCGCGCGCATTCCTTCATCTTCTAGCGCTGCAGCAAGTGATTGAGCATTAACGATGACATCTTTTGCGTACTTTTGATAGTCAGCAGTTGCACATTCAGCAAGAGCGACCGCCTTACCTGCAACAGCGGACATGATTGGTCCACCCTGCATTCCTGGGAAGACAGCCTTATCGATTGCCGCTGCATGCTCTGCCTTCGAAAGAATCATTCCTCCGCGTGGGCCGCGCAAGACTTTATGTGTAGTAAAGGAGACAACATCTGCATAAGGAACAGGAGATGGAATCGCCTTACCTGCCACCAGACCAATGAAATGTGCTGCATCAACCCACATGATTGCACCGACCTCATCGCAGATTGCACGAACCTTTTCAAAGTCAATCAGTGATGGATAAGCAGTTGCTCCTGAGCAGATCATCTTTGGCTTATTGGCGATTGCGAGATCACGAAGCTCGTCATAATCAATGAGTTCATTATCTTGGCGAACACCATAGGAAACGATGTTGAACCACTTACCTGAGAAATTCACCTTTGACCCGTGCGTGAGGTGGCCTCCATGTGGAAGTGACATCGCTAGAACTGTGTCACCTGGCTTTGTAAACGCTTGGTAGACAGCAACATTTGCACTGGCTCCAGAGTGAGGCTGCACGTTTGCATGCTCTGCACCGAAGAGTGACTTTGCGCGATCGATTGCAATACTCTCTGCGATATCTACCTCTTCGCAGCCGCCGTAGTAACGCTTTCCTGGATAACCCTCGGCATACTTATTTGAAAGTGTTGAACCGAGCGCTGCAAGTACTGCCCGTGATGTGAAGTTCTCTGAAGCAATCAATTGAAGATTGGTCTGTTGACGTTTGAGCTCTGAGAGAAGCACTGCAGCAATTGCAGGATCTTGGCTTGTCAGGAGCTCGAAATCTGGGCCATAGAAGGTATTGGACATAGCGTTAGCCTATTGCCTCATCTTGCGCGAGAGCGGGTACGACTGCAGCAAGCTGCTCACGAGTGATAGCCCCTTCTCGAATAATGGTCACTCCAGTGCTATCTGCCTGGACCACTGTCGAAGCAGGCCCTGTTGTGAGTTCTCCCCCATCAAACATCGCTGCAAGATCTGATTCAAGAACCCAGATGCGATCAGTTGTTAGTGCTGGCTTCTGACCGGCACGCACAGCACTGGCTGCTGCAAGTGGGCCGGTCTCCTTGAGGAGTGCCGAAACAAATGGCGCTTGAGGTGCACGCACACTAAAACGATCAAGTTCTTTATTATCGCCAAGGTTCCAATTGAGTCCAACATTGGGACGAAGATTCATCGAAAGATGTCCTGGCCAAAATTCTTTAACAAGAGCGCGAGAGTCATCTGTGAGTTCTCGAGCAAGGCCTGACAGAGTATCCGCTGAGTGAATTAACACCTGAGCGGCAACTCCCAAGTTATCTCCACGCAATACATGCATGGCTCGCACGGCAAATTCAGAGAATGCATCAGCGAGAAAGACATAACCATGCTCTAGAGGTGCACAGATGACATAGCCATCTCGGATTCCTTTAACAGCAAGACGGATATGTTCATCGAGGTCTCCCTCAAGAATATTGACTCTCTCCATGGTCTGATTATCTCCTGATACCGGTAGTAAATCGAGGGCGCTCAAGTAAATCTAAGTGACTCTGAGTGAGCTCAAAGTCTGCAGACATCGCTTGAGCGATGGCATCGGCTTGGCTTTCGTGGTGTTCGATTGCCATAAACCCACCGCTCTTGAGCAAGCGAGCTGCTGCTGAAATAAACCGACGTGGAATTTCCATTCCATCAGGGCCGCCAAATAACGCGATAGCGGGTTCATGCTCTGACACATCTTTCGGTAGCACTTGGCTATCAGGAATGTAGGGAGGATTTGCGATTACAACATCACACTTGACTCCATCGAGGGCAGTTGCAACATCTTCTTCAACGATTCGAACATCTTCAGAGATGCGCGCAACATTGGTGCGCAACCATTGTGCTGCTGCATCATCTACCTCAACGGCGATAACGTGCGTCTGCGGTGCCTCTGTGGCGATCGCTAAAGCTAACGCACCAGAACCTGCGCCAAGATCAATCACACTGACAGGTCCTTCAGGGCGAGATTGAATGTTCTCAAGAACCGCTTCAACCAATAACTCACTCTCAGGGCGAGGAACGAGAACACCTGGCCCTACTTCAAGTTCGAGATATCTAAAGTAAGCGCTACCAGTCAGGTATTGCAGTGGTTCATGTGCACATCGGCGATCGAGAAGTTGCCAGAAATTTTCCTCAACGAAAGTCATATCACCAATTGCGGCAAGGGCATTCTCTAATTGCAAAGGATTATGAAGATCCATGCGAGAGATGCCGAGAACATGCGCAAGGAGATGTTCTGCTTCAACTGCGGCAAATCCTGCAGAAGTGAGCTGATCTTTTCCTCCTTGAAGGAATTCTTTCAGTGTGAGTTCCATATCTAGATTAATTCCATGAGGTGTCTTAACTCGTTGCAGAGAGCTTTGCAGCTTTGTCAGCATCGAGAAGCGATTGAATAACATCATCCAGCTCACCATTGAGAACTGCATCAAGATTGTTTGACTTGTAATTGACGCGATGATCGCTTAAGCGGTTTTCAGGAAAGTTATATGTTCGGATTCGCTCTGAGCGATCGACTGTGCGAACCTGACTCTTTCGCTCAGCAGCTGCTGCAGCATCGGCCTGCTCCTGCGCATGTGCAAGCAGACGTGCACGCAAGATGCGCAGAGCGGACTCCTTATTTTGTAGCTGGGACTTCTCGTTCTGGCATGAGACAACGATTCCTGTAGGTGCGTGAGTCAAGCGGACAGCAGAGTCAGTTGTGTTCACTGATTGCCCACCAGGCCCTGATGAGCGATAAACATCTACGCGCACATCATTCATATTAAGCTCGACATCGATCTCCTCTGCTTCTGGCAAAATCAAAACACCAGCAGCTGATGTGTGAATACGTCCCTGGGACTCTGTCTCTGGAACACGTTGCACGCGGTGGACTCCACCCTCAAACTTCAAGCGAGCATAAGGAGAGTTTCCTGGTTCAGGTGTTCCCTTTGATTTAATCGCCATAGAAATATCTTTATAGCCGCCAAGGTCTGCCTCTGTCAGGTCGATAATCTCAACCTTCCAATTGTGCTTTTCTGCATAGCGCTGATACATACGGACCAAGTCACCAGCAAAGAGAGCGGATTCATCTCCACCAGCTCCAGCTTTAACCTCCATGATTACATCGCGATCATCATTAGGATCGCGAGGCAAGAGAAGCTCTTCCAGTTTTTCAGCTGCAAGGGCAACAGCGGACTCCATTGCAGGAATCTCAGCAGCAAACTCTGGATCTTCTGCTGCCATTTCACGCGCAGCGATTAAATCTTCATTGGCGCTCTTCCAGGCCTTAAAGCCTGCAACGACTGGGCCAAGTTGGGCATAACGGCGACCTAATAAACGAGCTTTGCCTTGATCTTCATGAATCGAAGGATCTGCCATCTGTGTCTCAAGTTCTTGATATTCGCGCACCATCTCGTGTGCAGATGCAAAACGATCATCGCTCATATGACTTCTCCCTTCGATAGATTAACTTTTAAGTGAAAAAATAAAGAGACCGCGGTGCAACCACAAGGGCTGCACAACGGTCTCTTTGAAAAAGCTACTTCTTGCCGAAACGCTCTTCGAACTTCGCGACACGTCCACCTGTATCGAGGATGCGCTGCTTACCTGTGTAGAACGGGTGGCATACAGAGCAAACTTCAACGTAGATAGATCCGCTAGCAACTGTTGAGCGAGTTACAAACTTCTCACCGCAACCACAAGTTACCTGGGTCTCTTTGTACTCTGGGTGGATCTCTTTCTTCATGAGCTCTTCCTTTTCTATGCCTGGGTCCGAACCTTCGATCAATCGAGGGTGGTCGGTGAACCAGGAGGGCGTCTAGGGTCGTAATCATCCCCTAGATGGGCTCAACCTCAAAATCCACGCGAAAAAGTGACTGGCCATCTCCCCTTGTGTGGCTGGTCAGGCTCTTTCACAACCAAGAGCGGTACTGAACTATTGAGCAATGACTCAATTGAAGAAGAAGACCCTGGCCATTTTAATGGCCCTCTCATTAGCCTCAATCACATCGTGTGGAACACCCTCTGCTGAAGAGCTGGCTGCTCGTGAAGTGGAATCAGATGTTTCATTGTGGGATGAAGAGGATTTCAAATCTGTTGCAGCTAAAGGTTGCATTGAATACAAAGTGATTTTCAATTTAGCACTCGGCTCTTTATATGCTGATTGGAGCGCTCAGTATCCATACTGGTACACAGTGACCAAGACTGTGACAGAGCTCAATGAACATCCAACATATGGACCGCTTTATGAAATCGTCAGTGACATGATGATGAATGCAATCCAGCGCTCTGCAGGTATGGATGGATGGGATATTGATACAACAGCTGGCATTGAAGCTAGTGAGATTTGCTCATCATTGGGAGTTGAAATCTCAGAGTAATTTAATGTGAAAAGAGAGATCCAGCCCGCATGATTGCCTGCGGACTGGATCTCTTTTTCTTGGGGATGGGGAATTGCTTATGAATTACTCTTTGGAGCCTTACTTGGCTTAACTGGAGGAGTTGGCTTTGCTCCAAGGTTTGGCTTCGCAGGGCGAACTGGTTCAAGACCAAGTGCTGTCACTGCTGCATCACGCTTTGCTGTGGCTGCAGCAACTGCTGTCTTATATGCATTCTGCACAACAAGCTTTGCATCAGGTGTAATCGCTAGGACAAGAGCTGCATCACGAACACTCTTTGCCGCTGCGATCTCTGCCTTAAATGCCTCAGCAATTGGCTTACGTGCTTCTCTATAGGTCTCGCGAAGAGCGTTATATGCCTCTAGAGCACTCTTGTATTGAGTCATTGACGATAAACGGTTTGCAACGTAAGTTTCATGAGCGCTCTTAAATGCCGCACGAGCTTTCTGATACTCCGTGAGTGGCTTAGCTGGTGCTGAGGCTGTTGGAGATGGTGAGGCGACTGGCGCCTCTTCTGCAATTGCAGTACCTGTTCCTGCAAGGAGCCCTGCTGCTACCAGTAGCGCCACATTGCGTGAATTAAAGATTCTTGCCTTCATAGTCTTTACCTACATTCTCTCCATTACTGGAAATTTGAAGGAACAGCGCCGGATACGAAGTTCCTAGGAAGAGAATGCATCCAAACCTTGTGGAAGCTCTGTGATGGCCTCATGAGAGATATGTGAAAAAGCCCCGTCAACGCGATATCGACGGGGCTTTATCAAGGCTATAGAGCCAGCTCTGTGAGCTAGTTGTTATCTGGTCCTGCTGTTGTCTTCTGGATCTGCATCAAGAATTCAACGTTGGACTTTGTGCCCTTCATCT
>CAZXVL010000047.1:0-8941 GCA_964644425.1 uncultured Candidatus Planktophila sp. | reverse complement strand
GCATCTTCGCAGAGATGACAGCCGTGGCGGGAGTAAACGGTGACCATCTAGCTATTCTCCCACCCTGATACCGTTACCCGCTATGAGCAGCCTCACTCGAACCATCAAGGGCGCTTTACTCCCCCTCGTTCTACTCCTCGGCCTGCTCGCACCCCTTCCGGCACAGGCTCTTACTCCCTTTCTTCAACGCGAGGCAACACAGTGGGGCAGCATCTACGCGGGTCCTTCAACGACCGAAGCACAGAGCCCTCGCAAGAAGGTTGCATACCTTGAGGCGAAATCTAAGTTTGTTGTTAATTACAAGAATTTTCCTGAGTGGGCGAAGAAAGAATTCCAAGGCGCTGTAGATATTTGGTCAGCTAACTTTGCCTCTTCTGTTCCAATTACTATCGATGCATCGTGGACACGTCTAGGAACTTTTGGTGTCTTAGGAAGTGCACGCCCCGGAAGTTACTTTGCTGACTTTAAGGGTGCTCCTGATTCAAGTCTTTGGTATCCATCCGCTCTTGCAAATGCCCTTGCAGGACGCGATCTCAATCCCAATCAAGCTGAGATGATTATTCAAGTTAACTCGTTTGCCAATTGGAATACGCGCAATGATGGTCTCTCTTATAGCAATGAGTACGATCTTCAATCTGTCTTTCTACATGAAATGGGCCATGGTCTCGGCTTTCTCTCAACTGATTCGTATGACCCATTTCTTGGATATGGAAGCATTGACCAGCCCACACCATTTGATGCCTACGCTCAAGTCGAAGATGGTCGTCGACTTTCAGATCTTCCCTCTCCTTCAATCGAGCTTGGACAAGCTCTACGTGCACCACTTGTATGGAGCGGTGCGCTAGGTATAGCTGCCAATGGTGGAGTGAAACCGCTTCTCTACACACCTAAAGAGTATGAAGAAGGTTCATCTGTGAGCCATCTTGATGAAGCTACTTTTTCACAATCACCCCTTGATGCAGTTATGACACCAAATCTCGATGCTGGTGAAATCTTTGATGCACCTGGACCACTTCTTCTAGCGATGATGGAAGATATGCGTCGCAAGCCACCCGTAGGCCTTGCTGTTGGTCTGCCTCAGGTTGTGCGCAATCCAGTTGCGCTCGTCTCTGACGGCGCTGCAATCATCACATTTGATCCACCTGCGAATGCACGCACAGCGCAGATCACTAGCTATACCGTCCGCAATCTCAAGACCAACCAGGTCAAGAGCAGTACTAGCTCTCCAGTGACATTTTCTGGATTAAAGAACGGCACCAGCTACACCTTCTCGATTACCGCTTTGAATTCCAATGGATCATCTGATCCAATCAGTACCGCCGCGGTCACACCCGCTCCTGCCTGGAAGAGCACCGTTATCGATTCCAGGAGCGATGCGGCCGGAGTTGTAAGCACCTCATTTAATGGGCAACCACTTCTTGCCTACTTTGACTCGCGCTCAGGTGATTTGCGGATTGCGATGTGGGATAAGAAGAACTGGGTGAAGAGAATTGTTGATGGAGCCGGTGGCTCTTCTGGTCGCACCACACATCCAATTACTGGCGCACTCTCGTTGTGTGTAAATGGAAGTGGAACAAAGCAGACCCTACATATCTTCTATGCCGATGGCGTAGATAAAGATCTTCGCTATGCGAAATTTGATGGCAAGAACTTCCTCTATGAAGTTGTCGACGGTAACGCCTCTGCCGTCAATCTCTATGAAGATCCCATTCGAGTACGTACCGCATCAGATGTCAGCGTCTCCAGTGCTTGTATTGCATCGGCATCTGGCGTACAAGTTTTCTATCGTGATGAAAGCCAAGGTGTTCTTCTCGGTGCCGTGAAGACAAACATTTCCAAGAGCTGGACATATGAGCTAGTAGATGGTGACCGCAAGACCGATGGACGCACAACAGGAGATGTCGCATTTCACCTTGCATCGACTTTCGATGGAAAGAATAGTTATGTTCTCTATGACTCTGTTTTGACTATCAATCAGAAGAAGGAGGTCACTTCGGGTGAGGTGCGCCTTGCAACCCGTTCTTCTTTCTCTGCATCCGGTTGGAGTTATCGCACCCTTGAGGCTGCATCGGCTGCTACTCCGATTCATGGTTTTGACGTTGCCTTCGGCAGAAATGTGAAGTCAATCGTTGCGACCTGGCTTAGCGCGACATCTGCCTCACTTCCGGGGGCTGCCTCAATTCATTGGGAAGACATCACCAGTTCGAATCCGATAAAGCAGAGCACAACAGAGCTCTATGGGGATCCTTCTCAATTTATCTCAACCGACGGAAGCTCTATTGCCTTCAATTGTCAGTTCAGACTCTGTGCAATGGATATATCGAAGAGCCCTACAAAGATTTCCTTAGTTTCAACAAGAGAAAACCCAGATGGAATAAGTTCCACCTGGGTAATCGTCAATCGTGTGAAGTATCTAGTTGCTGGCGTTAATGGCCAGCTCTCGATGCTCCGTCCTTAAGCGCTAAAGAGATTACTTAGCGTTACGGCGCTGGATGCGAGTCTTCTTGAGAAGCTTCTTATGCTTCTTCTTCGCCATACGCTTGCGTCGCTTCTTGATAACGGAACCCATAAGTCACGCTCTTCCTAGTAGTAGTGCCCAGATGAAATGTATCTGGATTACATCGATGGCAAAGGCTACCGCGAGATGAGGGTAAATATCGAAACGGATCCGTTAGCTGCCGATGCCAGACCCACTACCCCTCTATCTCGGCTTGCTTGCAGGTGAAGTGGTCGGATAAGGCCGGGAAAGCTCTTTGCCGCCTTGATCTGCCCCTTTGCATCGAAGGTGAGAAGGAGAAGTGATGGAGCCGATGGCTTCCAGCCTGTCACACCAGGCACCGCTGCAGTAGATGTAAAGGCAAGATAGGTATTGCCGCCTTCGCTAGTGACCATAGCATCGCCAGTACCGGCAAATCGAGCTGTCCATGTGGGCGCAAATGCTGTTGTGAACTTTGTAATGGCAACTTCAATCTTCTTGCCCGCCACAACATAACCGGCCAGTGCCAGAGATGAGTCAGCTGAGGTCCATCCACGTGATGCGCCATTTGCAGAGCTGCGCACAACATTCGTTACTGCGGCGCTCTTCGAGATCTTGATGAGTACTCCGTCGCGCTTACCAGCAACTCTCTTGCCGCCAAGAGTTTCTGTGCTCGATCCAAATATTGATGAGCTGCCATCGCTCTGTCGCACTACTGCATTAAGAATTGTCTTGGAAGTTCCAATACTAATCTGCTTACCAAATACACCTTGTGGTGTTGCTGTGGCAAAGAATGGCTTACCTTCAAGATCGCCAACAACTGAGATTCCAGTTGAATTAATAGAAATTGAAGCGACAACGGGGATAGAAATTTGTGGCGAAAGATATGTAGCGAGAAGCTCGCCTGTGGGAGAAAGCTTCCACAGTGCTAACTGGGTCATATCGTTTCGAAGCGTTGAGCCGTTTTCACTCGTTACTCCATCAGGATTGTCGATGCCTGTGGTTGAGGTAGGAGTCTCGGGCGTTAATGGCAGAGCAGCTGATCCTGCGAGCCAGATATTTCCCTGAGCATCAGATGTGAGCACCGATGCGATCTCATCTGCACCTGAATCAATTGTGCGCTGCCAAACATTTGTGCCAGTAAGGTCATTGGCCATAAGAGAGATATCACTGCTCTTGCCATTGATATTGGTGAAGTAGATTGAATTCTTTCCGGACTGATAGAAGTTTTCGACTCCAGCAGGGGTGGTCAAAATTGAACCAACCTGCACTGGCACTGACTTTGGTGCGGCATAAGCGCTGTTTATTGGGGCAATTGCAATTACAAGTACTGCGATGAATGCTTTGGTCTTCATCTTATGCAAGCTCTTGCGAGCGATGGGCTGCAGCAGCCATCGCCTTTGAGACGATTGTCGAGATATCAGATTCATTAAATGATGCCAACGCTGCCGCAGTCGTGCCATTTGGACTTGTGACTTTTTCGCGAAGCGTTGCAGGCGAATCTCCTGATTGATCAAGAAGTGCAGCTGCACCTACGATTGTTTGAACTGTAAGAGTGTGTGCATCCTCAGGCGAGAGTCCCAGAGCGACTGCACCCTCCACCATCGCCTCCACAAATCTAAAGAAATATGCCGGACCTGACCCACTTGTTGCAGTTACTGCGTCCTGCAAACTCTCTGGAACTTCCACAGCTTTACCAGTTGCAGCAAGTAAGTGAGCCACAAATTTCTTCTCTGAATCACTGACGCCGACCCCATAGGAATATCCAGAGGCACCCAACCCAAGCAGAGCAGGCGTATTCGGCATTACGCGAATGACTGGGTTTCCTGCGGGGAGCTGGGCTGAAATAGTTGCAATTGTCTTACCAGCGGCAAAGGAGATGATGAGCGCCTCAGCATTGAGATTTGGAGCAAGGCTCTCAAGAGTTGCAGTGAGGTCTTGTGGCTTAACAACAAGAAGTATCACAGAAGATTCAGAACCGACCTGTGAGATCGATTGATGATTAATTCCATATCGAGCCACTAGTTCTGCAGCTCGGTCATCGCGCTTTTCTGCAAAGGAGATATCGCCAGGGTTATGGCCGCTACGAATAAGGGCGGCAATCAAAGCCTCACCCATGACTCCGGCTCCGATAACTCCAATGCGATTGGTCATGGCGTAAGAGTACGCGTAGGCTCTCGCACTATGTCAGAGGTTAAAGCAGGTTTCGCACGTGACTGGATTGAATTTAGCGATCCAAATAACGAAGAAGAGATCTATAAATGTGACCTGACCTGGCTTACATCGAATTGGTCATGTATCTATGGCGATGGTTGCAAGGGTGTATTTGCAGACCGCCCTAATGATGGCTGTTGCACTGAAGGTGCGATGTACTCAGATGCCGCAGATGAAGAGCGCACATTACGTGCTGCAGAGTTCTTAACCCCTGATATGTGGCAGTTCTATAACGAGGCACGCCCTAAGAAGCCTGGCGGAAAGTTGCGCATCACAGATACCGATGAAGATGATGAGAGAAAAACGCGCACCGTCTATGATGCATGTATCTTCTTAAATCGTAAAGGTTACGAAGCTCCAGGATTTACAGGTGCCTTTGGCTGCGTGCTGCATCACCTTGCGCAGAAGCGCGATATGCACTTTGTGGATACAAAACCCGATGTCTGCTGGCAACTTCCACTTCGTCGCGCATATGAAACTCGCGAAGTTGGCGAACGTGAATATTCGATCATTGTTATTGGCGAGTATGAGCGACTTGCATGGGGCGATGGTGGAGAAGATTTTGATTGGTATTGCACCAGCAATACAGAGGCACATGTCGGCAAGGAGCCTGTCTACATCTCTAACAAGGCAGAACTTCAGAAGATGATGGGTGAAGCCGCCTACGCGATCTTGGCCGAGCATTGCGATCGACGTATGGCTGGAATACGCGAGGCCCAGTTAAAGTCGCTTCCGCTCTATGTGATTCAACATCCTGCCACACTCGCTGCTAATAAGTCATAGCCACCCAGTAACCTTTCCGCTATGGCCAAGGTAGAGAAGGATCCATTCCGCTGTGTTGAATGCGGTTGGACATCCCATAAATGGGTCGGTCGTTGTGGTGAATGCCAGGCCTGGGGAACGGTCGAAGAAATTGGAGCTCCGAAAAAACTCTCAATGCAGGCAGGGCCAATCACAGCCAAAGCAACTGCTATCGGTGATGTTGATCTCTCATCTGCTCAAGCCCGCGCTACAGGTGTTTCAGAACTTGATCGCGTTTTAGGTGGTGGCCTTGTACCGGGTGCCGCAATTTTGCTCGCTGGTGAACCTGGAGTTGGAAAGTCAACACTTCTTCTCTCTGTTGCGGCTCAAACAGCCAATAAGAATATTCCAGTCCTTTATGTCAGTGGTGAAGAGTCTGCATCGCAAGTTCGTCTTCGCGCCGAGCGCATTAAAGCGATAGACCCCAATCTCTTTCTTGCATCTGAGACTGATTTAGGTGCAGTGATTTCCCATATCGATACTGTTAAGCCCGAGCTACTAATCATCGACTCCATTCAAACTATTGGGTCATCAAATGCCGACGGGGCACCTGGTGGTGTCACACAAGTACGTGAAGTCGCTGGTGCTCTTATTCGAATCTGTAAAGATCGCGATATCACTTTGCTTCTCGTTGGCCATGTGACTAAAGATGGCTCAATTGCCGGCCCTCGTCTCCTAGAGCACATCGTCGATGTTGTTCTGCAATTCGAAGGTGAGCGCCACTCACGACTCCGTTTGATTCGTGCGATCAAGAATCGCTTTGGTGCAAGCGATGAGGTTGGCTGTTTTGATCTCAGTGATTCAGGAATCGAAAGTGTTCTCGATCCAACCGGACTCTTCACTTCACGCCATGCAGAACCCGTACCCGGCACATGTGTGACTGTGACACTTGAAGGCCGCCGTCCACTTCTGGCAGAGATTCAGGCACTGGTCAGCGCTGGTCGCGAGAGTGATTTTGGTAATGCCCGTCGCGTAGTAAGCGGCCTCGATTCTGCCCGTACTTCAATGACTTTAGCTGTCCTTGAACTTCGTGCACATGTGAGGGTTGGTGGGCGTGATGTCTATGCTGCAACAGTCGGTGGAATGAAGATGACCGAACCTGCAGCAGATCTCGCACTCGCTTTAGCCGTTGCATCTGCGGCAAAGGGGCTTGCTCTTCCTGCCGACCTTGTTGCAATAGGCGAAGTTGGCCTCGCTGGAGAGATTCGTAAAGTCAGTGGTGTGGGTCGTCGTTTAGCTGAGGCGCATCGCCTTGGCTTTAAGCGCGCACTTGTTCCTACAGGATCTGATGTAAAGATCGCCGGTATGGAGATAGTGGAAGTTGCCCGGCTCGATCAGGCAATAGCTCGCGTTAAGATTAACGCAGATTAATTCGTAGGTACCTCGATGTATGAGAAAGAGATCATCTCCTGGTTTAAGAAGAATAAGAGAGATCTTCCATGGCGCAACACTGATGCCTGGGGCGTCTTAGTCTCAGAGATCATGTTGCAACAAACCCCTGTACAACGAGTCTTACCGGTCTATAACGAGTGGATGAAGCGCTGGCCAACGCCTGCAAGACTTGCTCAGGCAACTCCTGCTGAAGTAATCACTGCATGGGGTCGCTTAGGTTATCCAAGGCGCGCACTTCGCCTACATGAATGCGCAAAGGTCATTACGACTCAGCTCAACGGCGAGATTCCAGAGACAGAGTCAGAGCTGCGAAGGCTGCCAGGTATAGGTGAATACACCGCAGCTGCAATGGTTGCTTTCGCATTTGAAGGTTCATCTCTTGTGCTCGATATTAATATTCGCAGATTGTTCTCGCGCCTCTACCGCGGCGAAGAAGCTCCAACAGCTGCTCCCACTAAGTCAGAGCGCGTTGAATATATGCAATACGTACCGAAGAAGAACGCCCATCTCTGGGCCGCATCCACCATGGAGCTGGGAGCGCTGATCTGTACTGCCAAGAACCCTCTCTGCGGTCGCTGCCCCGTTGCAGATCAATGCCAGTGGAGAAGTCTTGACTACCCTGCAACTGATCGCATCAAACGCACTCAAACGTGGCACGGCACAGACCGTCAATGTCGCGGTCGAATCGTTCAAGCACTGCGCGATAACGCCCAGTTAAAAAAGAGCGAACTCCATCTCCTATGGGATGTCCCGTCGCAGGTAGAGAAGGCGATTCTTACCTTGTTAGATGACGGTCTCATTGAAGAGCGCCGTAAGAACACTTACTCACTTCCGCACTAGACTTTCAATGTGGAGATCTATCTAGCAATCATTGGATCGATATTTCTTCTCAATATCATCCCTGCATTTGCTCCTCCAACGTGGGCGGCACTGGTCTTCTTTATCGTGAATTACCAAGTGAATCCTTTTATTCTTGTCCCGATTGCAGTCCTATCGGCAACAAGTGGGCGAGCTTTTCTTGCCTGGTACTTCCGTAAGTTTGCACACCTAGTACCATCGCGTTTTTCAAAGAATATGACTGCAGCGGGTCAGTATCTAGAAAGAGATTCCGGACGTAGGCGAACTGTCTTTGCAATCTTTGCTGTATCGCCAATTTCATCAGCTCAACTCTTCGAGGCTGCAGGAATATCGCAGACTGTTAAGTTAAAGCCGCTACTGCTTGCATTTGCCGTTGGACGCAGCTGCACTTACACCTTCTATGTCAGCGGCGCTACCGCCGCAGCATCGACAAGTATCGGTCAATTAGTAATCGACAATCTGAAGTCACCCTGGGCTATTGCAGCCCAGCTCCTTATGATCGCCCTCTTTATCGTGGGCGGATCAATCGATTGGCAGAAACGCTTTAAGCAGTAGGTGCTTGCGCGAGGTCTTCAGGTGAATCTGGAGTAGCAACCTTTGGCGCACCCTTAAAGGTAAAGGCGGCAGTTACATCTTCACCTTCAACATCGACCACGATAATCTCTCCAGCCTTGAGTTCACCGAAGAGAATGCGCTCAGATAGCGCATCTTCGATCTCTCGCTGAATGACGCGACGCAGTGGACGCGCACCAAGGAGTGGGTCATAACCGCGAGCTGCTAGGAGATCCTTGGCCGCTTGTGTGAGTTCAATACCCATATCTTTCGCCTTCAGGCGCTCATCAAGGTTGGCAACCATAAGATCGACAATATTGATGATCTGATCCTTATTGAGCTGGTGGAAGACGATGACATCATCAATACGGTTAAGGAACTCAGGGCGGAAGTGAGTCTTGAGCTCATCTGTCACCTTGGCCTTCATGCGATCGTAATTTGTGAGGTCATCTTCTTCATTAGAAAAACCAAGGCCGAGAGACTTTGAGATATCTCGAGTTCCGAGGTTAGTTGTCATGATGATGATTGTGTTCTTGAAGTCAACTGTGCGGCCTTGTGAATCTGTAAGGCGACCATCTTCGAGAACCTGCAACAGTGAGTTGAAGATATCTGGGTGCGCCTTCTCGATTTCATCGAAGAGAACAACAG
>CAZXVL010000046.1:0-9203 GCA_964644425.1 uncultured Candidatus Planktophila sp. | reverse complement strand
AACCCCTAACCTTCTGATCCGTAGTCAGATGCTCTATCCGTTGAGCTACGCACGCCTATTTACTTGTGGAACTAATTGTTGAACGAAAGCGAATAATACCTTCTATTTAGAGCCCACCCAAATTGAGTAATTCCTCGCGTAAAACAGCCTTTCTACGGGGTTTTCCGAGTGGTTCACCCGCTGCTACCTCAGCTGCGTTGATCTGCTCCCAGTGCATCTGGGTTACAACTTTATTGTGATGAAGAATTTCGGTGATATCTCCAGCGCTCTTTGGCTCCTTCAATGATGCTGCGAGAAGGTGCATAACATCTGCTGCATCGGACTTATTGGTGCCAATCACACCTGATGGACCGCGCTTTGCCCAACCAACGACATACAGGTTATCGCGGACAAAGCCATCAGTATTCACAACTTTTCCGCGCTCATATGGGATTCCCTCGAGTGAGGCTGCCTCGTAACCGATTGCTGTAATGACAAGACCACATGGAACCGAGAAAGTCTCCTCGCTACCAGTTCGCTGGAAAACAACTTCCTCTACGCGAGCGTTGCCCTTAATCTCGATAGGTGTTGCAAGAAACTGGAAAGTCATTGTTCGCTCATGAGAAGTAGCTTCTCGTTCTGCAATAAGTAGCATCGCATCAAGATTTGATTTGGTATCTCTTTCAATATCTTCACCTGCGCGTGCAATTGCTTCATCGATATCTGATTTAGCAATCACAACATTTGTGTGTTCCAGCTTTGGAAGCTCACGTAGCTCAGGAGATGTAAATGCGGCATGCTCTGCACCGCGACGGGCGCTAATGAGCACATTGCGAATTGAACTCTTCTTAAGCGCATCGATTGCATGGTCTGCAGTATCTGTTGGATCAAGCTCTGATGGTTCTAGGGCCAGCATGCGCGCAACATCCATCGCAACATTTCCTGCACCGATAACAATCGCTGAATCTGTACTCAAATCAATGCTTTCATCCTTGAAGTCAGGATGGGCGTTATACCAAGGGACAAAGGTTGCAGCTGAGATAGAACCTGGAAGATCTTCTCCAGGAATGCCTAACTTCTTGCCGATCGCAGAACCTGTTGCGATGACTACTGCGTCATATCGCTCTTGTAGTTGTTCCACGGTGAGATCGCTGCCGAGTTCAACGTTTGCAAAGAGGCGAAAACCTTCACTCTTTGCAATCTTCTCAAAGACCTTTGCTACCGTCTTAATCTTGGGATGATCCGGTGCTACACCGCTGCGCACAAGGCCCCAGGGGGTGGGTAGGCGCTCAATCATGTCGATATCAAAGGTGCGAGACTCATCGCTTAAGTTCTGCAACGCTTGGGCAGCAAAGTATCCAGCCGGCCCTGCTCCTACTATTGCAACCTTAAAGCGCTTCACGATGCCCCAATCAAATCTGGTCAGGGTCATACTTTACAGGGCTATGAATTACTTGTTACCGCCACGATTGAGGTGCTGTTTACCCGGGTATTAACGGTCATTGACCCTGTTTTATTCTGAATAATCTTGAATTGATAGAAGGTGCCCTGAACTAGGGGCAAGGTCAGGGTGATCTCTGTGCCGGCAGTAATTGGAATGTTCGTTGTGGAGCCGCTTGCGCAGGTATTAGCCCCGGTAAAGAGGACTCCGAGATTGCATCTTCTGAAATAAGAGATATTAGAAGAGCTAGGAAGAGTGACGGTGAATGAAAACTGAGAGATAGATCGTGTTCCTCCATTGTTGATGTAGAAATCTTTTGCTACACCATTGCTGATAGAGGTGGTAAATGCTGCAGCAGTATTTGTGTAGGTCTGAGTTCCACTGGGAAAGACTGCAATCGAAGAAGTTGAGAAGTTATGTGAAGGTGAAGTAGCCCTTGCATTTGCCGCAGCAAATGCAGATGGTGACTGGGTAGGTGCCATAACGAGCGCACCTACCGCAGCGGCGACGAGAGATCTCTTGGTTACTATGGCCATGGTCTCCCTCTCCCTCACCAAATCACTTGGTCAATCTTCTTGGCTAACTATTTGTTGTGACTGCGTTGCGCTCGGTGATGGTAAATGACCAAGTTAACGCTGTTGTCAGACCTTGAATCGTTCCTACCGGAAGTACTCCATTGAGAACATTCTCCGTGCCGGCTGGCAGATTGATTGAGACCTTCAAGTGGCTAATTGATCCTGCAGCATTTGAGGGCAGGGTGATGGATTGTGCTCCAGCTGCGAGTGTTGTTGCCGCAGTTGTCGCTAGAACCGCTGTTGTTGTCTCAGAACAGATGCCTGTATTGCTCCATTGGGTTGTGCAATTCGAGATGGTGATTTGTAGCCCTGCAGTGGCGTTTGTGGTGAGAGCATTTGATACAGATGGCGTTAACAGCAGAGTTGGTGTGGCACCATCGAGAGTGCCAGCATTTGTTAATTCAATATATCGATTAGCTATATCCCCTGGTGCAAATCCAGCAATCGCAGTTGTAAAGCCATTCGTGATCCCAGAGACAGCCGATGGGGCAAGAGTTAACTTGAGGGTACCTGAAGTTATTGAGCCTCCAGTTGTATTGGTAGCAGTTGCTGTCAGCGCAGCAAAGACGTTTGAGGCAACTAATCCTGCCCCACCAATAGCTGCCATTAAGACAATGACTATCTTCAAGAGGAGAGAGCCTGCGACCCTTGATGTGAATGTGCTTCTCTGATTCATTTTCTTGCCCCTACCTCTTGGTTATTCTCTCGCTCAATTGCGAGAGACTCTTGCAAACTATCTATGAGAGATCTGTACTGCTGGCTATTGCGGCGTTCCTCCGTATAGAGCTCTTTATAAACTCGCTCCGGAATCAGAGATGCCACAATCTTCTTTCTGAAGAGAAATACAAAGAGGGCTAAAAGGTTTGCCACAACTAACAGAGTTGCTGCGCTCTGTCGCCCTTCGACTGTATTCATATAGACCATGGGGCGGCCCAAGAATGGGATTCGAAAAACTACTCGTGAAACATCTCCTGTTGGCGAGGTGATAAAGGGATCTCTATCAGCGTTCGTATTGGCATCGCCTTTAGTCGTAAAGCGAAGAAGCCCATTGAGATTTCGAATTTCTACAACTCTGTGAGAGTAATACACCCCTGTAGCCGGATTATTAACGGCAATTACATCATTGACAGCTAAGGATGAAGCTTCTGTAACTCTTGTGAGGTAGAGGTCACCAGCATTGTCTTCAGGGGCCATGCTGCCGGTGAGGATAGGAGAGAACCCAACTCCAAATTGTGTAGTGAGGATTACCGGAGTGAATATCGCGACAAGAACAAGGGTTACCGTGGTGGTAATCCCTCTTACTCTGCGATTGATACTCATGTGATGAAGCTAGAGCGAGAACCTCACGATTTCCTCACGGTTTCCTCTCGTGAGCTCGACGATTACTACTGCCTTCCCCAAAGGGTAGATTCTCATATTTTTACGCCATACCCTTAGGACATCACGAGAAGCTGAAGGGAAGTTCACAAAATGAGTGAAAGTCAGAAAATTCTCGTCGTCGACGATAATCAAGATGTTCGCGAATTAGTGCTTCATATTCTGAGTTCAGATGGTTTCCACGTATTCTCGGCTGCCGATGGCGATCAGGCGCTAGCGATCTTGTCAGCTAATGAGGTCGATCTTGTACTTCTCGATGTGATGATGCCAGGTAAGTCCGGTCTTGAAGTACTTTCAGAGATAAGAACTGGTTCAAATAAGAAACTTCACGAGATTCCTGTTGTCATGATTACCGCAAAATCCACTGTAGAAGATATCGATAAGGCTCTTACCTTGGGCGCCTCTTCATACATTGTTAAACCATTTCGTGGAACTTCAATTCGCGAGAAAGTCCGCGCGATTTTTGAACTCCCCTTTACTGGCTAATTACCAAATATCGACCTAATGAAATGGAGCTAAGGATGAGTAGAAGACTTGCAGTATTTATGGCGCTATCTTTTTTTGTAACAGTAGCAATTCCTTCGGCACCAGCAATAGAGACAACAAATCCGTATGGCACATCAACTGTCGATCCTGCAGGTCCAAATGAAGTAATTCTCACGATTTCTAAAGGTAGTAAGAAATCAGAGTTTGCCTATGCACGTTTAATGAAGATGAAGTCTCAAACAATCTCAATTTATGAGCCTTTTCTCAAGAAGCGTCAAACATTTACTGTGATCCCTATTGAAAAGTTCTTCCTCTTAGTTGGCATTAAGGGCAGCGACAAAGTGGCGACTCGAGCTCTCAATGATTATGTATATACCAACACCGCCTCGGCCTTTATTAA
This sequence comes from uncultured Candidatus Planktophila sp., assembly GCA_964644425.1. GTDB lineage: Bacteria > Actinomycetota > Actinomycetes > Nanopelagicales > Nanopelagicaceae > Planktophila. The sequence continues at coordinate 4,945 of CAZXVL010000046.1, read as the reverse complement.
AGCTGGGGCACTTGTTGCGATTAAGAGGTCTGGAAAAGATATTCCTTACGATCAAGGTGGTCCCATTCGCTTGATCTACGGCGATAAAAGTATCTGGGCTAAAGAGCTAGATGCCTGGAACTGGTCCATTACCTCAATCACTGCTAACTAGTGAAGTTGCAAAGGCAGGTGGATTCTATGTATGCAGATGCAGAACATATAGATCTCAACTCTGTCGCACGCTTTCATGTCACAAAGGTGCAGTACCTGCTCTTTACAATCTCCTTTATTGCAGTTGTAATCCTGGGTTATTCCTCAATTACAGGCTCATCCAAGACAATTGATGAGGCATCTGTTCTAAGCAATGTAGAGAGCCCAGCTGCATCGATTATCTTCACCCAGCGTGAGACCTTGGTCTATGCCACTCGTTTGGCTCAATGGTCCAATGGAGGAACTACTCGACGAGAAGTGCAGATTGCACGAAATCTCCTAGCTCAGCGCCTGGCAGTGATAGATACAAGCGGTCGATCTATGGGTAGTAGAGCTAGCGCTGAATACTGGAAGGTCCTTCGGACCTCAGACGCAGTCGTAGCAGAGAGTCCAGCTGGGATCTTGCCGGAGAGTCTTCATAACTCTGTAGATGCAAGAGTTTCACCCCTTATCGATGAGATTCTTCGACAATCGCGAGACTTGGTTGTCTCCTATCAGAGCTCCATTGATGAAGAGAACATGGCTCGAGCACAGGATGTAGCAGATAGAGATCGGACCACTCTCATCTCTTTCTATATCTTTATTATCTTTGGTGGACTCTTCCTTCTTTTGAATGTTCGAACTAACTTTAGGATCTATCGCAGAGCTCGTGTCATTCTCAATGAGGAGCAAAGCCGTCTGGAGAAGGCGATTCAGGATCTCTCATCGGCACAGAACACTGTGACCGAACTTCAAGAATTAAACCTGGCAAAGAGCGGTTTCATATCAACTGTTAACCACGAACTTCGAACTCCTCTGACCTCAATCATCGGCTATATCGACCTGATGCGTGAAGAGCAGTTTGGTGGGAGCTCACCAGAGGCAAAGCATTATCTTGATGTTCTAGATCGAAATGCACAAATTCTTCTTAATCTTGTTGAAAGCATTCTCTCTTTGAGCAAGATTGATGCCGCGCAGGGAAAGCTCGCGAAAGAACGTGTCTCTCTTCATGAAGTTATTGATAATTCAATATTTGTAATGGAGCCGGTATTAATGGCGGCCAACATCGCAATCTCCTTTACTCAAGATGAAGACCATTTTGTTGAGGGAGATTCTGGCCAACTTAACCAGGTCATGATCAACCTCATTGGCAACGCCGTGAAATTTAGTCCAAAAGGCTCGAAAATAGATATCTTCCTTGACTCCTACGAACACATCAGTGGGTTGGAATATGCTCGAATCAGAGTGGCAGACCACGGAATCGGCATCCCGGCAGAAGATATCGACCACCTCTTCACTCGCTTTTTTAGGGCTAAAAACGCTGTTGCAGAACAGTATCCAGGTACCGGTCTTGGTCTTGCCATAGTTCATCAGGCACTTGAGCTCCACGGTGGACATATTACAGTCGAGTCAGAGCTAGGCAAGGGAACCACCTTCCTGATTGAAATCCCCCACTACATGACCCCAGAAGAGCGGATGATCCTTGAACGACGTCACGATGTGTTGCGACGAGGCATTCTTGCCCTCAATAGTGCAACGACAGAGACGATTAAAGATGTAGCTCACGAAATTGGCGGAGCAATAGGTTTCTATGGATTCGTTGAAGAAGGACAAGTGATCCTCAACTACGCTCGAGCAGCTACGATTGAGGATCAGGCGCGCAGTGATCAGCTTGATGCTGATAAAAGGAGAATGGTTCTCATTCTCAATGAAGCTCTCAGTCGCATCGGAGGAGAGAAGATTGAATAACGATCAAATTCTGATAGTCGATGATAATGAAGATATTCGCTTCTTTGTTCGAAATGCGCTCACACCTGAGGGATTTGATGTTATTGAGGCAGCCGATGGTAAGCAAGCTCTAGAAATATTTCATCGCCAAGAACCCGCAGTCATTATTCTCGATCTCTCTATTGGTCAACCCGATGGTTTTGAAGTCTGCCGTGAGATTCGTAAAACCTCATCTGTTCCCATCATTATGCTGACAAGTCACGATGAAGAGATGGATGAGGCGATGTGCTTGGCAGCCGGTGCTGATGATTACATTACCAAGCCAGTGTCGGCACGAATCCTTGCTCTTCGCACAAGCACACAGCTGCGACACCGCTCAATGAATTCAGCGGTAGCAGGTTCTTTGATTACAGCAGGGCCTCTTAGCCTTAATACAGATACGAGAGAGCTCTTTATCAACAGTGCAGCCATTGCACTCACTCGAACCGAGTATGACTTTCTCCATCTCCTTTTTCAAAGTCCCAAGCGAGTCTTTACTCGCGAGCAGGTTGCCGAGGCTATTGGAGTTTCGATTGAATATTCCAGCGATCACCTTCTCGATACTCATGCATCACGCATACGCGGCAAAATCCGTGAAAAGAGCGCTGTAAAGGTACTTCACGCAGTGCGTGGAGTTGGATACCGATTACTGAGTAATTAGCCAAAGACTGCCGCGTAGAGGTCTACTCCACGAACAATCTGGATAATCAAGATAAAGACGATAATTCCCAGGATTCGATAGAGCGTATTGCCAAGTGGTGAACGCTTCCAATCACTCTCAGGTTCTTTCGCCATCTTGCCCAGAACACCAAGAATTAATCCAGGGATTGCTAGAACCACAAAGCTCCACTGCAGAAAGAGTGCCGGGCTAGTAAATGCTCCTTCAATCCAACCAGCCGTGATGGTTCCAATGAATACCATTGCAACAATCTTGAAAGCTCCAGTTGGAAGGATTCGATAGAAGAAGGTTGTCTTTGGAAGTCGATGATCTAGCACAAATGAGAAGATTGTTGGAAGTGCAAAGATAATTGTTCCAAGTAGTAGTTGGATGTTATAGCCAATAAACGGCATCGCCAATTGAACAAAGATGAATATCTTGAGTTCTAGGGCAATTACTTTCTGGATTCGAGTTGGCTTTCTGATTTCGCCTGCTACTTCCTTGAGACGAACTGGATATGCATACGTTGCAATATCTTCAGCCACCATGCGAATAAAGACAAAGAGGGCAGTCCAGTATGCGACTTCTTCTGCCTTAAAAGAGATTACGAGCTGAACACCTGCAAGACCGTTAAGAGCACCAATGAGCTTTGTCATCGTCCACCAGGACAGGAGTACTGCCAGCGCGTAATCGGTTGTGCGCTCCCACATCTCATCACGATTTGTCGCCAAGCGACGTAGAGGGCGAATTGCACTTGCCAAGAGAGCTGGTGCATAGAAGATGATGAATAGACCAGCAACTGTCAAAATCTCTTCACGTGAAGAGAGATTGCCAGCTGAGGCGATCGATGCGGCAAAAATCACTCCCGCGATAAACCCAGCGAAGGCGTCGAAGGTGGCAAGTGCAATGATTGCAATAAGGATTCCAACTGTTGGCGGTAGAGCCTGTCGAGATGTGCTCTCTGCGGCAATAAAGCCAAGAACGATTGCTGGAATCAGAGTCAGAGAGGATAGAGAGCCGAAAATAGCCCGTAAATAGCTGCCATCGTCGATAGTGCGCGCTACAAGAGGTGAGTGGGCAGAGATTCGATATACCGCTCTCTTGTAGAGAGAAGAGATGGTTCTATCCCCTGGAGCCTTCCAAGTGGAAGATAAATCTCCCCAACGTGCTTTGCTCTTTACTAGAAGCAGGCCACCTGCAGAGACAGAGGCAAGATCATCTTGGCTCTCTTCATCACTGTACTCATCGCCTTCTTCTGAAGAATCTGAATTCTCATTTTCGCGTCGGGCTGGCTGACCTGAGGTGCTGCCTGAGGAGGTGCTTGAGGTTGAAGCTGCGCCTGCAGCAGAGAGTGCTGCGAGTGCTGCAAAAGCTGTGATCTGCAAATCTTTAGTCTTTTCAGTCTCTTGCAATGGATTGTAATCAGGTAGTTCTACACGCAAGGTAATGGCAGCAAGTTCATCTTCGGAGAAGATACGGATCAAGTCTGGGCAATTGCTTGCCCAATCGATATTGCCATCGATGCTCTTACAGAATGTCAGAGTTTTCTGATCGAGGATTCCTGAATCATCGGAGATTTCAATGATGACTTCATGATAGCCAGGTGGAACTTCTGCTGGTATATCTATATTGAGTTCTTCAGCTTCGGCGCTAGTGACTCGGTCAATCAAAACAGTCTCAGCTCCCCAACTAGGAAGTATTGAGAGTTGGAGAATGAATAGCACCGCTAGCGCGAGTTTCTTCATCATGATTATTGTCCTCCTGTTTTGACAGTGACTTTGATCTTCTGTCCTGGCTTGAGATTGTTAATATCGAACTTTGCTGATGAACCACTTGGAGATGGCTTGATCTGTACTGGCTTCTTACTTTTTGGGGTAGCTTTCTGAGTTGGCTTGATAGAGGGCTTAGTTGTAGGCGTTGTTGAAGCCTTTGTGGATGGCTTCGCTGTTGCCTTTGTTGTTGGAGCAGGTGTCTTTTCTACAACGGTCACCTTGATCTTCTGTCCTGGCTTCAGATTTTCTACGGTGACAGAGGATTTGGAGTTCTCTTCGCCCACCTTTGGAGTGATCACTAACCCTGGCTTTACTGGGGTCGGAGTTGGGGCTGGCTTGCTTGGCGCAGGCGTGACAGAAGGCTTAGGAGTTGGCTTTATTGAAGGCTTAGGCGTTGGTTTTGGCGTTGGTTTCACCGTTGGCTTGGGAGAAGGCGTTGGGGTCGGAGTAGGTGTTGGGGTCGGAGTAGGTGTTGGGGTCGGAGTCGGGGTTGGTGTTGGAGTTGGAGTAGGTGTTGGTGTTGGTGTAGGTGTTGGTGTTGGAGTAGGTGGCACAACTGCAGGCGCAGGCGGTGTTTGCG
>CAZXVL010000045.1:7186-9450 GCA_964644425.1 uncultured Candidatus Planktophila sp. | reverse complement strand
CTGGCCAACCTGTTGCGCCACCTGAACCGAGACCACCACAGAATGCTGTCTGGCCGTTTGCAGCCATCTTGTCTGCAAGTGCAGTCATGTCATTCCATGTCTTTGGAACTGTGTAACCGTTCTTTGTGAACTGCTTTGGTGAGTACCAAACGAGTGACTTCATGTTTGAACCAAATGGAGCTGCATAAAGCTTGCCATTAACTGATCCAAGATCTGACCATGAAGCTGACCAGTACTTCTTTACGTTTGCTGCAACAGCCTTAGGAGCTGGAACAACCTTTCCTGTTGCAACCATCTTCGCGAGAAGACCTGGCTGTGGGATCCATGCGAGGTCAGGTGCGTTTCCACCCTTAACGCGCACTGGAAGAAGTGCTTCGAACTGGTTTGATCCTTCGATCTTGATCTTGACTCCAGTACATGTCTGGAAATCCTTCATTGCTGTGTTCAATGTTGTGAGCTCTGGCTCCAAGATTGATGTGAAGATTGTTACTGTCTTGCCCTTCATGCTCTTGTAACCTGTGTATGGATCACAGTTAACAGCAGCTGATGCTGGTGAAACTGTCGCCATGACAGATGCAACAAGAGAAACAGCGAATGCACCAAAAACGATGCGGCGGCTCTTTGTCATTTTTATCCTTTTTAATTGGGTAATCGAGATAGGCCAGGAAGCCTCTCTCCGTGGACATATTGTTGAACTGTTCACCTTTAGTTGCAAGGAATTGGCAGAAAAGCTTGAGCGTGGAACGGTTAACGATTGGATAACGCTTATTACCCCTTTTTTTGCAGTTTTTTGCAGAAAATGGGTAAAGCCTTTGGGGCTAGTTGAGCGTGGCTCCATTGCTCTTGAGCACATCGCGGTACCAGAAGGCAGAATCCTTCAAGGTGCGTTTTTGGCTCTGGAAATCCACGTGGATGATTCCGAAGCGCTTCTCATAGCCCAAAGCCCACTCAAAGTTATCTAGGAGTGACCACTGGTAATAGCCCTTCACTGGTGATCCTGCTGCAATCGCATTACCCATCGCGCGAAGGTGTTGATCGAGATACTTGATTCGGCGAAGGTCATGGACTGCACCATCTTCAGAGACGCCGTCGCCGTAGGCACAACCGTTTTCGGTGATGTAAAGATCTGGGCAGCGATCGCCTAGTTCTTGGTGCCAACGAACAAGAAGGTTGGTAAGTCCTTCTGGTGTGATTGCCCAACCCATATCTGTTTTGTCCCCATGCATGGTCATATCTACATTGAGATCAAAGACATTGGACATGTCGTAGAACTTCTCACCATCGTTGCCTGGTAAGCCCATGCGGTTATCAAAGTAATAATTGATTCCTATAAAGTCATTGGATGTTGAGGAAGCAATCTCAAGATCGCCATCTTTCACGACAGAGTTAATCTCGTCACCAAAATGTTTTAGCAAAATCTCTGGATATGCACCTTTATACATTGCATCCATCCACCAACGATTCTGTTGAGCATCCATCACATCATTGGCATGAATTAAAGTTGGATCAGTTGGATCATCCATGGGGAAATTTGCTTGGTTTAGCACAGGCCCAATCAACAAGTCTGGTCGCACTTTCTTCATCGCGCGTGATGCAAGTGCATGCGCCATCACGGTGTGATGAGCTGCTGCGAATGCATCTTTTCGAGAGGTTCGTCCTGGTGCATGGACTCCGATTCCGTAACCTAACCAAGAAACAACCCACGGTTCGTTGATTGGTGAGAATCTCTTAACTCGATCTCCAAAGTGCTCAGCTACAGCAGTTGCGTAGTACTCAAAAGCATCAAGTATCTGACGATCTGCCCACCCGCCTTTGTCTTCAAGCGGTTGTGGAAGATCCCAGTGATAGAGAGTTACAAGAGGCTCTATTTCTGCCTCAAGTAGAGCGTTGATGAGTTTGTCGTAGAAGGCAAAGCCGCGTTCTTCTCGTACTTGATCGCCTTTTGGAAAGAGTCGTGGCCATGCAATTGAAAGGCGGTAGGTCTTAACACCGATCTCTTGCATTAATTTAATGTCCTCGAGATAACGATGGTAGTGATCGCATGCGACCTCACCGGTGTCACCGTTTGCCACTTTTCCAGGCGTTGCACAGAAGGTATCCCAGATTGAAGGCCCGCGGCCATCTTCCTTGGAAGCACCCTCTACTTGAAATGCAGCAGTGGCGACGCCCCACACAAAATCATCTGGAAATTTCATCTTTGCCCCTTTGTAAGGCCTTAATTTTACTTACTTTGAGGCGCTTGTAAATAACTTATAGGTACTAAC
>CAZXVL010000045.1:0-7086 GCA_964644425.1 uncultured Candidatus Planktophila sp. | reverse complement strand
GGTTGATGTCAGTAAGTGAAAAAGTGAAAGGCTTTACTGAATTACTTTTGATTTTAATAACAGATGGGGTTGTAATCTCAGATTGTTGCTGCTCTTGGTGTTTAAGGTGGGAAAACTCATCAATTGAGATCAAGTTGAGCAAATGAAAGTTCTTCTCTTTTTTTAAAGTGAGCTCTCGAGGTATCGTCATAGATCCGCGCCAAATGTGGGTCGGTATCTCATTTGCATACTGCCAATTGCTCATCCAACCAATAAAGATGCGTCGATCACCTGTGTTATTAAATGTGACACCGGCATAGTTATCTCGGCCGTAATCAATCCAATATGAATCTTGATGGTCGGGTGTAAATGAGGTGCCGTCCCATTGACCAATAAAATATTGAGTACCAGAACCGCCGGCGATGCCACCTGGGTTGAGTGAAACAAGCAGGACCCACTTAGTTAGGCCATCTTCGTCAGTTAAAGGAAATAGGTCAGGACATTCCCAACATCCACCCGTAGCACCTTGAGGGCCGAAGTCAGATAAGTGCTGCCAGCTCTTTAAATCTGGTGATCTAAAGAATGCAATCTTATGTTCTTCAGGCTTTGCGATTGCCATCAACCAAGTTGATGTGGCCTCATCCCATGAAACTTTCGGATCTCTGAAATCTTTCATCGAGAGATCAAGAACAGGGTTATTCGCGTATTTCGTCCATGTCAGTCCTTCATCAAGGCTGTATGCGATGTGTTGTGATTGGTGCGTTCCATCATGGCGATGTGCGGTATAGATGGCAACCATTGCTGGGTTATCAATTGATCCAAATCCTGAGGTGTTCTTGTAATCCATCACTGCACTGCCGCTAAAGATTCCAAAGGTCTCATCGCATGCAATTGCGACAGGTAGATGCTCCCAATGGAAGAGATCAGTACTTACTGAATGGCCCCAGGACATATTCCCCCAGAGGTTGCCTTGAGGATTATGTTGATAAAAGAGGTGGTAGCGCCCATTATGGAAGAGGAGGCCATTTGGATCATTGATCCAGTTCTTGGCAGGGGTGAAATGGAAGGCAGGTCGAAACTCTTCGCCGTAATGCGAACTATCTCTCACGGGAGTTGAGTGCGAATCCATGGCAGGTACCTTATCCTCATAATATGGATTTTATTAAGAGCCTTCTCGAGGCAGAGACGATTGTTAATGACCTTGGCCTCATTGGTGTTATCTCAATTATCTTTGCTGAGACCGGTTTATTAATTGGCATGGCATTTCCTGGAGATTCACTTCTCTTTGCAGCAGGTGTTGCTGCATCTTCAGTTGGAGAGAACTACTTAGGTGGAGCAGCTCTCTCACCTCTTCCTCTCTTTATTGGAACTGGTTTAGCGGCAATTCTTGGATCACAAGTGGGTTACTTCTTCGGCGCAAAGTTTGGTCCGAAACTGTTTGATAGACCAGATGGGCGGTTCTTTACTCGTGCGCGCGTAGAGAGCACTGAGAAGTGGTTGCTGAGATATGGTGTTGGAAAGACAGTTTTCATCTCTCGCTTTACACCTTTTGCAAGAACTTTGATCAATCCTGTTATTGGAACAATCGGCTACCCAGCTAAGAAATTCTTCTTTTGGAATGTTTTCAGCGGCTTGGTCTGGACACAAGGAGTTGTCGGTCTGGGTTATGTTCTTGGAAATATGTCAGATGGCGAAGTCAATGGTTACCTATTGCCACTCGTTGGAGCAGCGCTCTGGCTCACTGTTATTCCTGTTATTTACGAGATGTATCGCGAACGTAAATATAAGCGTAAGAATAAGCAGGCTTAACTTTTGGAGTTAAATTTATAGACCGAGATCCTTTAGCTGATATGCGGCGTAGTACTTATAGCCTGCATCAATGATTGCTTGCTCTGCGCCGCGTTCAACAATGACAGCAACACCAACAACAATCGCACCAGCTTCCTTCAAAGCTTCGACAGCTGTAAGAACTGAGCCGCCTGTTGTTGAAGTATCTTCCACTGCAAGAACACGCTTGCCTGCAACATCTGGTCCTTCGATACGACGTTGAAGTCCGTGTGCTTTGCCCTCTTTACGCACTACAAAAGAATCTAATGCGCGACCATTGCGCGCGGCTACATGCATCATCGCTGTTGCCACAGGGTCTGCACCCAATGTGAGTCCACCTACTGCATCAAAATCAAGATCTTTAGTCAGATCAAGCATGACCTCTCCGACAAGAGGTGCTGCTACGTGATCGAGCGTGATTCGGCGTAAATCAACGTAGTAATCAGCCTCTTTTCCTGAAGAGAGGATGACCTTGCCGTGAACTACAGCCTTCTTGATGATTTCTTCCTTGAGAAGATCGTGTGAACTCATGGTGGCACCTTACCTTGCCCCTACTTTCTGACCTACTCTCATTCAATGGCTACTAAGGCAGAACTTGATCGTTTAGAGATTTCACGCCTTTTTAACCGGTTTGGCTTTGGTCCTCGTCCTGGCGAATTTACGCAGGCTCTCTCAAGTGGGGTTCGGGTAACTCAAGAGAAGTTGATTGTGCAGCCCCCGCGTGAGGTATCTGAAAATCCATTTGAGTCTGCTCGCCCGAGGGATCTTGGACCACGTCCTGCACAGGGCGGTTTCGCTCTTGTCGAGTTCTCTAATGAGATGCGGGCGCAGAATATTGCGCTACCGCTATGGCAGCTAGATCAGATGGTTCTCTCTGACTATCCATTGCACGAGAAGATGGTCTGGTTCTGGCACGGACATTGGGCGACATCGCTTTCAAAACTTAACTACGCGCTGCCGATGTTCAAACAGAATCTCACCTTTAGAAAGTATGCGCTTGGTAACTTTGCTGATTTATCTGAAGCGATGCTTACAGATGGCGCCTTGCAGTATTGGTTAGATGGACAAGAGAACACAGCGAAGGCTCCCAATGAGAATCTTGCTCGTGAATTGATGGAGCTCTTTATCTTAGGTGTAAATAAATACAGCGAAGATGATGTCAAAGCGCTTGCGCGAATTCTTACTGGATATCAAGTAGTTCGATACAACGGTAATGTGACTTTCAATCCGCGCCGACACGATGGTGCTCCAGTAAATCTTCTTGGAACTACACAGACATTCACACCAGAGAGTGCGGTGAGATTCTTAACAGAACGTAGCGATGCACAAACATTTATTACAGATCGGATCTGGTTTAGATTAATCTCTAGTACTGAAGGTGCTCCAACAACCCTAGATCGTTCTTCATTTAACTCTCGTAATACATTCTCCTTTCTCAACTCTCTTTCTCGCTCTTCTGTGATGCGCGATGAAAAGTATGCAATGGTGAAGTCGCCTGTTGAATGGTTTGTGGGAAGTTGTCGTGCACTTGCACTGACTCCTTCTCTCACAAAGAAACCACAAGCCCTTCTCAAGCAGTTAGAGAAGTTGGCTCAACTACCTTTCCTTCCCCCTAATGTGGGTGGGTGGCCGGCAGGAGAGCTCTGGTTAACCTCGGCCTCTGCCCAATTTAGACTGGCTTTAGCTGCTCAGTTGGCGAGTGAGGCGGATCTGACACCTCTGATTTCAACACCCGCCAAATCGCGATCTGACTATCTTGCAGATTTATTAGGTGTGTATCAATGGAGTGATCGCACTGAGAGTGCACTCACAGCTGCTCGCACAGAGCCGATGCGAATGCTTCAACTTGCGCTCTCAGCGCCAGAGTATGTGGTGGGTGCCTAATGGATACAGTATCGAGAAGAACTTTCTTAAAGCTAACAGCTGGTGCAAGTGCGCTAGCTGGTGCACATGTTCTCTCCATTGGAGATATTGCAGAGGCTGCGATTAATCGACCGCTTCCTGCTGGAACTCCTATTCTTGTGATTGTCACTTTATATGGCGGCAACGATGGTTTGAATACAGTCATTCCTTATACAGATTCTCTCTACTATCAATTGCGTCCTGAGATCTCTTATGCCCCGGAGAAGGTTCTCCATCTTTCACCTACATTGGGTTTAAACCCTTCAATGACGGGAATGAGATCACTCTGGGATAAGAAGAAGGTTGCAATCATCCGTGGTGTTGGATATCCAAAACCTGATCATTCGCACTTCTCATCTATGGCAATTTGGCAGAGCGCTAGTCCATCAACACAGGTAAAGAGTGGGTGGATTGGTCGTTGGTTAGATCGACAGAGCGATGATCCAATGCTCGCTATCGCTCTTGGTTCAGTACTGCCACCGCTCTTTGCGGGCGCTAAGCGTTTAGGTTCTGTTCTGCCATTAGGTGGACTTATTGTTCCCACTGGTGCTCTCGCGCGTTACTGCCAGAAGTTATCTTTGCCAGATAAGGGTGATCATCCCTTGATGGCAACTGCTGCAAAGTCGATGTCTAATCTCTTTGGAGTCTCTTCATCAATCTCGCCTGTATTGAAGGAGCCGGCGCCGGTTGCAACAGATTTGCCAACCGTTAATGGTGGGAATGCTGGTGGAGATAACAACCTCTCACAGCAGCTCGATATCGTCGCAAAGTTAGTTGCTGCCGGGGCTCCTACAAGGGTCTGGAGCGTCTCTTTAGGTGGGTTTGATACTCATGCAAATGAAGCTGGTGCTCAATCAGAACTAGTGGGAGTTGTATCGCAATCTGTGCAGAAATTCTTAGCGCAGATGGTGGCATCAGGTAGATCTAAAGACATCACTGTTCTTGTTTACTCAGAGTTTGGTCGTCGCGTTGCAGCTAATGCATCTGCTGGAACAGATCATGGAACATCTGGTCCTGTCTTTGTTATTGGCGATCGCGTTAACGGTGGTTTCTATGGTGAGCAACCATCGCTCTCTTCACTCACTAAGGGAGACCTCGCTGTCACCACAGATTTTAGAGATATCTATGCAACACTTTTAGAGGATGTACTACAAACACCGGCTGAGAGTGTTCTGCCTGGTTGGAAGGGAAGAGTTAAATCTCTTCTTTATAAACAATAACTTCTGGTGACTTCTTGCCGCGGATCTTCTTTGGTGGATTATCAATGGGAGTCGCCTCTAGTAAGGCGTCCACCTCAAGGCGTAGTTGTGCTACTTCAAGTGCGAGATTGGCCATTGCAGATTCAAGTTCGATAATTCTTTTTATGCCTGCGTGGTTAATTCCTTCACCGGTGAGGCGTTGAACCATACGAAGTGATGCAATATCGCGCAGAGAATATCTGCGATTGCGTCCAGTTGTGCGTGATGGAGATACAAGACCTAAGCGATCATATTGGCGAAGTGTCTGTGGATGAAGACCTGATAGCTCTGCAGCTACTGATATGACATAGAGTCCTGCTTCATCGCTTAACTCTTGTTGATCTTTCTTTTCGCTCATGATTTCGCCTTTGCTGCAAATTCAGATCGAACTTCGTGATCTGATGTGAGCTCAGTAAACTTCTTAAGTGCTTCTAGCGCTTCACCTTCGACACGGCGAGGAACTTGCACCTCTACTGTCACCAATAAATCTCCAGTAGTTGCACCTTTTGTGATTCCTCGTCCTTTAACGCGAAGTACGCGTCCTGTAGGGGTTCCAGCAGCTAAACGCACAGTTACATCATCGCCTGCAAGTGTGGGAACTTTTATATCTGCACCTAGCGCTGCCTCTGCAAATGTCACTGGAAGTGTAAGTAATAAGTTCTCACCTTTGCGAGAGAAGATTGCATGGGGTTTGACTGTGAGCAAGATAAAGAGATCTCCTGGACCTGCCTCACCTGGAGCGCCTTTTCCTTTAACTCGAATCTTTGCACCATCGTTGACTCCAGCAGGAACTCGAGCTGTGATGTTCTGTGGGTTCTTTCCATCGAGGTTAAGTTTGAGTTCTAGCGTCGTTCCAAAGATTGACTCTTTAAATGAAATTGTGGATTCAGTCTGAAGATCCTGGCCTTTACGTGGTCCGCGGCGCATTCCAGCACCGCCAAATAAATTGGCGAAGATATCTTGAGGGTTTCCGCCACCGAAGATATCCCCAAAATCTCCGCCGCCCCCATAACCACCTTGCGGTGCGCGGAATCCACCGCGTTCAAAGAGTGATCGCGCTTCATCGTATTCGGCGCGCTTTTTGGAATCCGACAAGATGTCATATGCCTCAGAGACAGCTTTAAATTTCTCTTCGAGTGCGGAATCACCCTGAGTCTTATCAGGGTGGAGATCACGCGCTAGTGAGCGGTACTTCTTCTTAATCTCATCGGCGCTGGCTTTCTTATCAACACCGAGGACTTTGTAGAAATCCTTCTCATAGAGATCTTTTGCTGCCATTTGTTGTTAAGCCTCTGGCTCTGTTACTGCAACACGGGCAGGGCGCAAGATGCGCTCTTTAAACTTATAGCCAGGTTGCAAAATCTTTGTAGCTGTAGCTTGGGCAACATCTGCAGATGTCTCATGCATGAGCGCTTCATGGATTTGTGGATCAAAGAGATCACCTTCCACACCGTACTTCTCAAGACCGAAACGATTTGTGAGTGAGGCGAGTTGATCGGCTACAGCTTTAAATCCGCCTGTGAGTTCACCATGGCCAGATGCACGCTCAATATCGTCCAAAGTAGCTAATAGCTCTGTTAATACAGAGGCGATAGCTACTTCGGAGGCTACTGCGCGATCGCGTTCAACGCGCTTTCGGTAATTGGCGTACTCGGCTTGGAGTCGCTGAAGGTCTGCTGTGAGTGAAGCAACCGGGTCAGTCTCCTGACCCGGTGCCTCAATAACTTCACTTACATCTTCAACAACTTCTTCAGTTGTCTGCTCGGTCATTGAATTTATGCCTGTCCTTCTTCTACAACTTCAGCATCTTCAACACCATCTTCATTTGTCGGTGCGCCTTCATTTTGGGCTGCATTAGCTGCATAGAGTGCTCCACCTAGCGCCTGTGAAAGTGTTGAGACCTTCTCTGTTGAAGATTTGATCATCTCAAAGTTAGCACCACCAAGTGCTGTCTTGAGTTCTTCGAGAGCTCCATCGAGTTCGGACTTCTGTGTTGCAAGTTCACCTTCGAACTTACCTTCATTATCCTTAAGGAACTTCTCTGTCTGATAGAGCAGTGAGTCACCAGTATTGCGAATCTCTGCCTCTTCACGACGCTGCTTATCTTCATTAGCGTGTGCTTCGGCATCTGCCATCATGC
>CAZXVL010000044.1:0-9548 GCA_964644425.1 uncultured Candidatus Planktophila sp. | reverse complement strand
CGATGTCCTAGGCCCCTAGACGATGGGGACGTATGAGGCTGGGAAAGAATACCCGTTTAGACAGGATGCTCCAAACTCGCCTATTGAGCAGATTGGAGCTTACGAAGTGCCAGTAGAGAGCTTGAAATAAGGGCCACACCGGCTGCAAAGAGGCCAACGAGAGCCCCTGTGGATCCGCCTAATGATTCGGCGACAAATTCACCGACTGCAAAAGTTGTCATTGCAACGATTCCCAGAAGCAGTGGCCATTTACGGTCCTTCAGGAAGATCGCGGCAAATAGAGCAGATGCAGAGATTGCAACGAGATAAGAGAGAACGTGGCTCGATGTTAGAAAGAGGAATTGAGATGCAATGAAGAGAGTTGCTGCGCTAATGAGATAGCCGAGTAAAGGCTCCACCATTTTTGTAAAGGATAGATAGAGCCAGATGCATCCAAGAATCACCCAATACATGGGATAGATATATGAATCCTCCGGCTCATCACCTGAAATCTTGCCAATAATCATTAACCCAGTGATGAAGAGGTATCCGTATGCACCGATATGAAGGATTTCATGACGGTAGCGAAGAAATGAAACCACCGCGATAAGTGCACCGACAGTAAATGGCAACCATGGGGCATCGTTGATCTCACGAAAGAGAGCGACTGCTCCTGTTGCAGATATCGCTGCGACAATAGACAAGACGCTAGTCAGGCGAAGGCGCATCGCATTGCGGTCACCAATGAAGTGAGCGAGTAAGAGAAGGGCAATTGAGAGCGCGCCAAGGGATCCTGTGCGAAGAATCGCAGGTGCTTGATCCCACTTATCTGCGGCAATCAAAATGGTGGAGAAGAGAACAAAGAGGCCTCCTAGATAAATTGCAATCTCTGCAAAGACACTCTTTCGTGACTCGCGATCTTCTTGCACCTCAACATAGGCCTGACGTAATAAGGCTCCCTGCTCAGAGCTCATCGAAGCTTCGTTGATGAGTTGAGAGAGAGCCTTATCGAGACGATCTGTATTCATAAATACAGCGTATTACAGACCCCATTGAATAGTGATGGAAACCGTCACTGATTGTTCTCCAAGATCTACAACTGTGGCAGCATCAGATTTTGCAACGGCCATATCGGTGTAGATAGGTGCTGAGATTGCAGGGCTTCCAACCTCGGTAAGGCTTGTGACCTTACCTAGCTTGACGCCAATCAGCTTTGCATATGAAGCAGCCTTTGTTCGTGCATTCTTTACGGCAGCTGCGCGAGCTGACTCAGTTGCCTTTGAGGCATCGAGTACAAATGGAGAGACGCCGTTGAGCTGGAAGTTATCTCCACCTGCTGCAACTACTGAATCAACTACCGCACCAGCATTAGCCGCGTTGCGAATAACGATTGTGAAGCTCTGTGAAGCGCGATATCCAACTAGAACTGAACCCTTATCGTTGGTGTAGTTGTACTCAGGATAAGTAGTAACGCTTTGAGTCGCAATATCTTTTGCAGCGATGCCAGATGACTTCAGCGAAGCACGGACAGCTTCAGCTGTCTTCGCAACCTCTGCGAGAGCAATTTTGCTCGTAGTCGAAACGATTGACACTGTTGCATTCATGCGGACCGCATCAGGTACTACCTTGACAGTGCCTTCAGCACTTACTGTGATGTGGCGAATTGTGCTCGCAGCGCCAGCCGATGATGGCGCTACCAATAGTGCGATAAGTGCGAGCGGAGCCGCAACGAGTGCTAACTTCTTAATTGTTGAGGTTTTCATGACCTCAGTATGGCCTATTGATTCTGTGAAATCTCATAGAGCTGCGCATGATCTGCGAGTGATTTTTCTAATGAAAAATACTTATCTGCGCGCAATTTTCCAGCCGCCCCCATACTCTCGCGACGATTCGGCACTTCAAGAAGAGCTGCCAAAGCGATTGTCATCGCATCAGCATCTGGCCTGGTCAGATAACCAGTCACCTGATCTTGAACAATATCTGAGATGGATCCAACTTCTGGAGCAACTATGGGAAGCCCTGCCATTGCAGCTTGAATGAGAGTTAATGGAATCCCTTCATTATCGCTAGTCAAGATTGCGATATCACTTGCGGCAAGCAGTCGTGCAACATCGCTGCGCCACCCAAGGAATGTAATCGGCAGCTCTTGCTCTACTGCGCGAGCCTTGGATGCCTCGAAAAGTTCGCCTTCTCCTGCGACAAGAAAGTGAATGTCTAACCCACGTGCCTTTGATTGTGCTGCAATGTCGAGAAGGCGATCTGGTCGTTTGATCTGCGTTAGCCGTCCCACAAAAGTGCAGTAAAGCGCCGATGGATCGAGTGCCAATTCACTGCGTGCAACTGACTTTGAAGGCGCAATGGGTTCTGGTAATCCCGGAAAAGCGGTGCGATATTGATCGCGCTCTCCGATACCAGCTGCAAGTAGATCCTCTTTCACCTGATTTCCCACGGCAAGGAGATAATCAGTATGGCGAGCTAGAAATTTTTCGATTGAAATAACGAGGTGTACTTTCCAACCTGAAAAATAACCGTGTAATAGATGGCCGTGAAAAGTATGAATGCGAATTGCCTTACCGCCAGCTAACATGGCAGCAAGACGTCCAAGCACACCAGCTTTCGCAGTATGCGTGTGAATAACATCAGGGCGCTCTCTCTTAATCATTGCGATAAGAGCGAAGAATGACTTGAGGTCAGATACGGGTGAAATTGAGCGACCTAAACCTGCAATACGAGTGGCGGTGATATCTGTTGCAACTGTCTCGAGATAGTCAGCCTCGTTCTCATCACAGAATCCAGTAATTAGGTGTTGATCAAATCGTGTCTTATCGAGTCCACGCATCAAATCGGCGACGATGACAGCAGGGCCGCCCACATTCATGCGGGCTATCACCTGCATAACCTTGATGCTCATGTGGTTATCTTCTCGCAAAAGTCAGAGATAATAGGCATATGAGCCAAGGTCAATTTATCTCGCATTGCACTGCAGATGCCTTGACTCGAGCTGCGCAGGATTTACAGAGCGGCTCTTTGGTGGCCTTTCCCACAGAGACCGTCTATGGCCTTGGCGCAGATGCCACCAATGCAGCAGCTGTAGCGCGTATTTATGAGGTTAAAGGTCGCCCTGCAGATCATCCTTTGATTGTCCACCTGGCAGATATGCAAGATATTGCCGAATGGGCATCTGAGATTCCTGATTATGCAATTGATCTTGCACGTTCATTCTGGCCAGGGCCTATGACTCTCATCTTGCCTCGCACAGAGCTTGCTCAAGATTTCATTACCGGGGGACAGGCCACTGTGGGTCTGCGAGTACCTGATCACACCTTGGCCCTGGCTCTGCTTACAGCCTTTAAAGAAATTGGTGGCAAGGGAGTAGCAGCGCCTTCTGCAAATCGATTTGGTCACGTTTCGCCTACGACCGCCGCGGCTGTTCGCGAAGAGCTTGGCGAGTATTTATCAGAGAGTGATCTTGTTCTCGACGGAGGACCATCGACTGTCGGAGTCGAATCCACAATCATCGATTGCACAGCAGCAGCTCCTCGAATTCTTCGTCCAGGTGCGATTACTGTAGAGATGATTGAGACCGTTACTGGTGTGAGAGTTGTAAACCGTGAAGATGAGATTCGTGTAAGCGGATCACTCGAGCATCACTATGCACCATCTGCACGCGTCATTCTCGATGGCCCGGCAGAGGTTGGCGATGGATTTATCGCGCTGCAAAGCGTTGCAACTCCAGAAGGAGCAATCCGCTTGGCATCTCCATTAAACAATGAGGATTTTGCCCGTCAGATTTATCAATCACTTCGCGACGCTGACGCTCAATCAATCGAACGCGTCATTGTTGTTCAACCTGAGGGTGAAGATATTGCAATTGCTATCCGAGATCGCTTAGGGCGCGCAGCGCACGGTCGATAAGCATATGATGCTGACATGAACACAAAAGGATATGCAGCACTTGCAGCAGGGTCAGAGCTAGTTCCCTTTGAATTTGATCGTCGTGAAGTTGGTGCATTTGATGTCGAGCTCGACATTAAATTTGCAGGTATCTGTCACTCAGATATCCACCAGGCTCGCGAAGAGTGGGGCCCTGCGATATTTCCGATGGTTCCAGGTCATGAAATTGCTGGCGTTGTGACCTCTATTGGTTCATCTGTGACAAAGTTTAAAGTGGGAGACCACATTGGCGTTGGCGTCTTTGTAGATTCATGCGGTAAGTGCGAGCAGTGCCTTGCCGGTATTCAGCAATACTGTGCTGAAGGAATGACAGGCACCTATAACGGCTATGAGCGCGATGGGAAGACCGTCACAATGGGTGGTTATAGCAATCGCTTTGTGATTAAAGAAGATTACGCAGTCCATATTCCAAGCCATCTTCCACTAGATGGAGTTGCCCCACTTCTCTGCGCAGGTGTGACGTTATGGTCACCGATCAAGCACTGGGGAGTTACAAAGGGAAGCAAAGTTGCTGTCATGGGCCTTGGTGGTCTTGGGCATATGGGTGTGAAATTCGCCGTTGCCATGGGCGCGCAAGTCACAGTGCTCTCGCATTCACCATCTAAAGAGGCAGATGCCCTTGCGATGGGTGCACATCACTTTGTGTCAACGAAGGATCCTGCAAACTTTAAATCTATTCAGAAGAGCTTTGATTTAATTCTCAACACAGTCAGTGCTGAGATAGATATCAATCAATACCTCAACTTGCTCAAGCAAGATGGAACTCTCGTTGTTATTGGACTTCCTGGCAAGCCATATGCAGTCCATGTTGGAGTGCTCTTAGGAGCACGTCGTTCAATGGCAGGATCCATGATTGGCGGCATTCCAGAGATGCAGGAGATGCTTGATTTCTGCGGTGAGCACAATATCCTCAGTGATATTGAGGTCATTAACGCTGATTACATCAATGCAGCTTATGAACGCACCATCGCAAGCGATGTTAAATATCGCTTTGTGATTGATGCCTCGACTTTCTAGTCAGAGATTTAATTCAAACCGCGACGCTTAAGCAATGGTGCAATTGTTGCCTCACGTCCGCGGAAGTTCTTAAACATCTGCATAGAATCAATTGATCCACCACGACCAAGCAACTGGTTACGGAAGTGCTCGCCATTAGCGCGAGTAAGGCCGCCATTTTCCTTAAACCAATCAACTGATTCAGCATCGAGAATCTCAGACCAGATATAGCCGTAATACCCAGCTGAGTAACCGCCTGCAAAGATATGGCTGAAGTAAGTTGAGCGATAGCGAGTGGGCACGGGGCCAAAATCAAGACCATACTCTTCAATTGCCTTCTTCTCAAATGCTATGACATCTTCAACTACCTGGCCCTCTTCAAGCTCATGCCAAGCAAGATCCAAGATTGCTGCGGCTAGATAGCTTGTAGTTGCTTGACCCTCATTAAATGTCTCTGCGCTCTTAAGGCGATCGATGAGCTCTTGTGGCAAGCGCTCACCAGTCTCGTGATGGAGTGCGTAATTGTTTACAACCTCTGGCCAGAGAATCCACATCTCATTTACCTGTGATGGGAACTCAACAAAGTCACGCTCAACACTTGTGCCTGATGTGCGAATGTAGGTTACCTGTGAAAGCAATCCGTGAAGTGCATGACCAAACTCATGGAACAAAGTTGTGATCTCAGAAAAAGTCAGAAGTGTGGGCTCACCTACTGGTGGCTTTGGAATATTGAGGTTATTGACCACAACCGGTAGCTGGCCAAAGAGGTGATTCTGATCAACAAGATTATTCATCCAGGCGCCACCGCGCTTTGAATCACGTGTGTAGAAGTCGCCGATAAAGAGACCTAACTTTGAGCCATCTTCATTGAGCACCTCGAATGCGCGAGCTTCAGGGTGGTACGTCACTAAATCTTTACGCTCTACAAAAGAGATTCCAAAGAGCTTATTTGCGGCGAAGAAGATGCCATCACGTAGTACGCGCTCGAGCTCAAAGTAAGGGCGCATCGCTGCTGTGTCGATATCGTACTTAGCAAGGCGAACCTTCTCTGTGTAGAGATCCCAATCCCATGACTGGAGTTCAAACTCATCACCAATCATCTTCTGAAGATCGGCAGCCTCGGCCTTTGCATTGCGAACTGCAGCCGGTGCAATCTGGCGCAACATTGCATGAACATTTTCAGGCTTCTTCGCTGTATTGGTCTGCAATACCCACTCAGCGTGGCTCTTGAGGCCAAATAGCTTTGCACGCTGGGCGCGCAGAGAAGCCATCTCGCGAAGAATCGCCTTTGTATCATTGCTGTTATTGCGATTAGCTTTCTCTAGAGAGGCTTGCATCACGCGCTGACGAAGGTTGCGGTTGGTAAGAGAGGCCAAGAGTGGATTGCCGCTGTAGTTGACTGCGCCAATTAAGTACTTACCTTCAAGGCCACGATCTTGTGCTGCTGCAGCACATGCTGCAATTTCATTTGCTGATAGGCCATCGAGCTCAGCCACGTCCTCCACAATCACAGCGAGATCATTAGTATCGGCAAGTACGTTCTTTGAAAACTGCGTCTCAAGCATTGATAGCTTCTCATTAAGTCCCTTGAGAACATCTCTCTGCTCTTCTGTCAGATGAGCACCTGCATGGAGAAAATCGGTGTGGTATTTCTCAACTAAGTTGAGATCTTCTTCGTTCAGGTTCAGGCTTGCGCGCTTGTCATAGATTGATTTAATGCGAGAAAAGAGCGCTGGATTAAGGCGGATAGCATCAGAGTGGGCTGCAAGCTTTGGTGCAATCTCTTCTTCAATCGCATCGATTGCATCATTGGTATCACTTGAAGATTTATTGAAGAAGACATTGAGCATACGCATTAGTGTCTGCCCACTCTTTTCGAGAGCTACTAGAGTGTTTTCAAATGTGGGTTCACCGCTAGCCAATATTGCCTCAACTTCTGCAATCTGCTCCTCACACCCAGCATAGAAAGCAGGGAGATAGTGCTCTTCCTTGATCAGGGCAAAAGGAGGCAGCTCAAAATCAAGTGTGCTGCGTTGGGCGAAAGGATTAGAAGTATCTAGGCTCATGGCAGATAGTCTCCCAGAAATCTGCCATGAGAGAAGAGTTTTACTGAGTCAGAACCGTGGTGGTCTGACCAGCAACAACGACCTTACTGCCGCTGAGAACCTTCAATACCTTTGTTCCGATCTTCGAACCTTCGGCGAGAACGCTCCACTTCTTCGCATTCGGAAGAGTAACCGTTGCGCTACCTGGATTGGCGTTATGAATGACAACAATCAGAGATGCCTTATCTCCGGCAGCTTTGCCATTGATTGAGTACGCAATGACATTCTCGGGTGTTTTCAGGAACTTCAGGTTGCTCTTAACTGCTTGAGTAGTTGTCATACGGAAGGCAGGGTGTGCTGCACGGAGTGCAATCAGCCCTTTGTAGTAGTTCACAGTTGATGCGTACTTAGCCTTTGTTGACCATTTCAATGAGTTCGTTGCATCAGAGGACTTGTAGCTATTTTCATCGCCTGCCTTAGAGCGTAAGAACTCTTGACCTGCCTGCATGAATGGAACACCTTGAGATAAGAAGGCTACCGAAGTTGCGAATTGGCTTGCCTGAGCAATACCTGCAGGCGAGATTCCCTTAACGCTGGCAGTTAACTTATCTGCCAATGAGAGATTGTCATGGGACTCTACATAGTTCACAGATTGACCAGGTGCAGCCGTTGTCCACTTATTAAGAAGTGATGGGCTGTAGTAGGTGTTGCCGACTATGCCTGGATAGATATCTCCTTGCGCTGCGCTCTTGCCAGTCGCCCAGCCAGTATCTGCAGCCTTAAAGACTGAACCCTTGAGACCATCTCGAATCTGATCATTAAAGAGTGCAACATTTCCAAGCTTTGCAATATTGGTCTGGCTAGCACGGAGGTTGTCAGGAAGTGTTCCCATCTCCCAACCTTCACCGATGATGATAATTGTTGGGTCAATTGCCTTGAGAGCTGCAGATACTTCGTTGATTGTTTGGATATCCATAAGGCCCATGAGGTCAAATCTAAATCCATCAAAGTTGTATTCAGTAGCCCAATACTTGACTGACTCGACGATAAATTTACGGACCATTGGTCGCTCACTTGCAACATCATTTCCGCAACCGCTGCCACTTGTCAGGGTTCCATTCTCATCTGTGCGGAAGAAATAGCCTGGAACAATGAGGTTCTGGCTAAATGTGCTTGCGTTATAAACATGGTTATAGACAACATCCATGTTTACTCGAAGACCAATGTTATGCATTGACTGGATAGCGCTCTTGAGCTCTGTAATACGAGCCTTGGGGTTACGAGGGTCAGAGCTATAGGAGCCTTCAGGGACGTTGTAGTTCTGTGGGTCATATCCCCAGTTAAAAGTTGGAGATGCTTCATCAACTGATGCGTAATCAAAAACAGGAAGAAGTTCGACGTGAGTTACACCGAGATCCTTGATTGCAGAGACTCCGGTAGAAACCCCACCACTCTTTGTGTTGAGCTCAGTAAATGCAAGATATTTACCCTTATTTGCAGCAGATATTCCGCTGGAAGCATCCATAGAGAGATCGCGAACATGGAGTTCATAGATCACAGCATCGGTAGTCTTACCGCTAAATGCAGGCTTCTTCTTGCTCCATCCAGCTGGATTGGTCTTTGATAGATCTACAACAACACCACGTTCACCATTAATTGTGGTTGCGCGAACGTAAGGATCGACTGCTTCATTAGTCTTGTCATCGAGAGTAACTCGATAGTTATAAATCAAACCATCCTTATCACCAGTCAGAGTTGTCACCCAAGTGCCGTTGACATCAGATTGCATGGGTGTTTCAACTCCTGTTGATGCCGCTGCATCCGCCTTTGCATATGTCACAAGTGTGACCGCTATTGCTGTCGGAGCCCACACTCTAAATTTCGTAGATGCAGAGGTATAAGTATTTCCTAAATCATTTCCAGTGTAGGTGTACTTCTTTGCAAAGTCATCAGAGTCATAGAGCTTCGCTAGCTTGTTTCCGACAGCAACAGGAGGTGGTGTCGTTGGAAGTGCGTAATGGATTGTGGGATCACCTTGGCGCAACCAAATTTCTGTTACTCCGTCGCTACCAAACTTAGTAATGAAGCGATCATCTGGAATATCTTTCGAGAGCCATTCGCCCTTGCGAACAATTACACCGAGATTGTCGAACTTATCCATGCCCGTGATCTCGACTGTGGCGATCTTTCCGTAAGCATCCTCGCCAGTGAATTGAACACCTGCCTTATTCACATCAACATCAGTACCTGTAGCCATGTTCTTCCAGAGCCATAAGTTCCAGGATGTGTAATCGGCATCAACTCGCTGATAATGGACAGTCAGCTTTACAGTCTCTGGGTTGGCCGCATGTGATACCCCGGGCAAACCGACTGCAAGAATCGTCAAAATACTGGATAGGGCGATATAGAAACGAGTAGTGGTTCTCATGGTCAGAAGGATAGGTGAGGGGCTCTGGTCAATAAAGAGAAGCTGACCGTTAAATGACCACCCCAAATATGGCCTAAGATGCTCCATCAGTAGGGCCTTTAGCTCAGTCGGTAGAGCAACGGACTTTTAATCCGTGGGTCGTCGGT
>CAZXVL010000043.1:0-9635 GCA_964644425.1 uncultured Candidatus Planktophila sp. | reverse complement strand
CAAGTCCAGCACCGTTTCCGATGATTCCGACCTGACCGTTATCGAGCTTGACGTAATTGAGGCCCTTTGCCTTCGCAGCTTCTTCAAGAGCATTTGCAGTTGCTGTATCTACTAGCTCTGCATGACCTGGCTGACGGAAATCTGCATTCTCATCGAGTGAGACCTTGCCATCGAGAGCGATGATGCGACCATCTTCTGTCTTCACAAGTGGATTGACTTCAACGAGAGTTGCATCCTCAGATTGGAATGTCTCCCAGAGCTTGACGAGGACATCTGCAACCTGATCAGCAATATCTGCTGGGAACTGTGCTTGGGCAATAATCTTTGTGGCGAGCGCCTTATCGATTCCATCGACTGCACTTACTGGAACCTTTGCTAGCTTCTCTGGAGTTGTGTGGGCAACCTCTTCGATATCCATTCCACCGGCAACTGATGCCATGACAAGGAATGTGCGATTTGAGCGATCAAGCAAGATTGAGATGTAGTACTCGTCAACGATTGGAGCTGCCTGAGCGATCATCACCTTATGAACGGTGTGGCCCTTGATATCCATTCCGAGAATTGCTGATGCCTTCTCAAATGTATCTGCTGGATCTACTGCAAGCTTTACGCCGCCCGCCTTTCCGCGGCCACCGACCTTCACCTGTGCCTTAACGACAACCTTTCCACCCATATCAGCTGCTGCATCGCGAGCCTGTTCTGGTGTTGTTGCAACTGCGCCCTTTAATACAGGGACTGCGTGCTTTTCAAAGAGGTCGCGTGCTTGATATTCGTAGAGATCCACTCATGGCTCCTTATACGTCGGCGTAGATACGGGGTAATCCTAAACCCGCTTGAGGCTGGGAATTTACAGCGGCGTGACGGGTGCATAGCGCAAGAGGAGGCGCTTATCTCCATATGCCCCAAAGTTGATAGTCGCCTCAGACTTATCGCCCACCCCTGAGACGCTAACAACTGTGCCCAGCCCAAATGTGTCATGAGACACACGTTGGCCAATTTCAAGAACCATAGCCGAAGAGACCTTGCCCGTGGCGCGAGGCGGTGGAGCTGTTGCTACTCGTGACTTACGAATTGCACTGGCAGATGTGTAAGCAGGCTTTCCATCATTCTTCCACTCAATCAGCGTTGATGGAATCTCATCCAGGAAGCGAGAGGCAGGGTTGTACTTCGGAGTTCCAAAGGTCAATCGATATTCAGCGCGCGAAATGTAGAGACGCTTCTCTGCGCGAGTCAGACCAACATAGGCAAGACGTCGCTCCTCTTCAATCTCCTTTGGATCATCAAAGGTGCGCGCGTGAGGAAATATTCCATCTTCCATACCGGTGAGAAAGACTGTGGGAAATTCAAGACCTTTAGCTGTGTGCAGAGTCATCAGCGTGACAACTCCCCCATGATCTTGGCCATCTGGAATTTCATCTGCATCTGCAACGAGTGAAACTTTCTCAAGAAAACCCCCGAGTGAGATGACTTCATCTTCACCGAGTTCATCCAATGAGCGTTCCTCATATTCAATGGAGGCTGAAACCAATTCCTGTAAGTTTTCAATACGCACCTCATCTTGAGGGTCACTGCTATTGGCAAGTTCCTTCATTAGCCCTGATTGCTCAAGGGCTGCCTCAATAATTGTCGATGGCTTTGTTTTCACCTCAACGAGTACTGCCAGGGCAGAGATCATGTTGCAGAAATCAGAGATTGATTGAGATGCCTTATTGGGAACTGCTGTAGCTTCACGAACTCGCAAGAGCGCATCCCAGAAAGATATTGCCTGCGCATTAGCAAAGGCATCCACCTCTTCTAGCGCCCTATCTCCAATACCACGCTTTGGGAAGTTGATGATTCGTCGAAGCGAGACCTCATCTGTTGGATTAGCAAGCACACGCAAGTAGGCAAGTAGGTCCTTTACCTCTTTACGTTCGTAGAATCGAAGACCACCGACGACTTTATATGGGATGGCTGCGCGCATAAAGACTTCTTCAAAGACACGAGATTGCGCATTGGTGCGATAGAAAACGGCAGTATCTCCTGGACGCGAAATATCTTTATCGGCTAATGCGCGAATCTCATCTTTAATGAACTCAGCCTCGTCATATTCAGACTCTGCGACATAACCCACAAGTGGTGCTCCTGAACCTGAATCCGACCAGAGGTTCTTCTCTTTTCGTGATTCGTTCTGAGAGATCACAGCATTGGCTGCAGAGAGAATGTTCTGTGTAGAGCGGTAATTCTGCTCAAGCAAGACTGTCTTTGCGTTGGGATAGTCGACCTCAAACTGCAAGATATTGCGAATTGTTGCCCCGCGGAAGCCATAGATCGACTGATCGGCATCTCCCACAACACAGAGCTCAGCTATCGGAAAGCCATCGTTCTCATCACCGGCGAGCTCTTTCACCAATTGATATTGAGCGTGGTTTGTATCTTGATACTCATCAACCAAGATATGACGAAAGCGTGAGCGAAAGCGCGCCTTTGCTTCAGGAAATTGCTGCAATACCTGCACTGTCTTCATAATCAAATCATCGAAGTCCATAGCATTTGCCTGCTTCAAGCGTTTTTCATACATGGTGTAGACATCTGCAGCGATGGTGTCGAACTGATTAGTTGCCTTGCTCAAGAACTCGTAAGGACTCTGTAGCTCATTCTTTGCATTAGAGATAATGTTTTGAAACTGGCGCGGTGGATAACGCTTAGAATCTAGATTGAGGCTTTCACAGACCTTCTGAATCAACTTCTGGGAATCGGCTGAGTCATAGATAGAAAAAGTTGAGCTATATCCCAGCCGCTCTACCTCTTGTCGCAATAGACGCACGCACGCTGAGTGAAATGTCGATACCCACATCGATTTAGCAATAGGGCCTACAAGTTCGCTCACGCGATCTTTCATCTCGCCCGCTGCCTTATTGGTAAAGGTAATTGCAAGAATTTCATATGGCTTTACATTGCGTCGAGCCATTAAATAGGCGATGCGTCGAGTCAATACTCGAGTCTTGCCAGAGCCTGCACCTGCAATTACTAGGAGTGGTCCACCTGCATATGCAACCGCCTCTTGTTGAGGTGGATTGAGCCCCTCAAGTAATGGGTCGGTAGCTGACATGGCGCGGAGTCTATTAGGCTTACCGCCCATGGAGCCTTTCTCAGATTCTGAAATCAAGCGAGTCCTTGTAGTCAACGCCCATCCCGATGATTCTGACTTCGGAGCATCAGGAACTATCGCGCAATGGGTCGCTAAAGGAATAGAGGTCGGCTATGTGCTCTGCACCAATGGCGACCAAGGTGGCGAAGAATCCGAGTACTCACGTGAAGAGATGCCAGCTGTGCGCCAACGCGAACAACGAGCAGCGTGTGCAGTTCTGGGCATTTCAGATGTCACTTTCTTAAATTACGTCGATGGCCACCTTGAGCCAACAATTGCTCTTCGCAAAGATATCGTCCGTCAGATTCGTCGTTTCAAACCAGATCGCATCTTGTGCCAGTCACCAGAGCGCAATTGGGATCGTATCGGTGCAAGCCATCCGGATCACCTTGCCGCTGGTGAAGCAACTATTCAAGCCGTCTACCCTGATGCTCGTAATCCTTATGCATTTACTGATCTTCTTGAGAAAGAAAATCTGGAGCCATGGAGAGTCAAAGAGGTCTGGATGCAGGGCCACACACACCCTGATCACTATGTAGATATCACAGAGACTTTCCATATGAAGATTGCAGCCCTAAAAGAACATGCGTCACAGACGGGCCATATTGAAAATCTTGAAGAGATGCTCCGCGAATGGGGTCAGCGCAACGCAGGAGCGGGCGAACTACCTGAGGGTCGTATCGCTGAAGCTTTTAAAATCGTTAATACAAATTAACTTAGAGCTACATCAAACCAAGTTTGTTTACTTTACTGTTGCAGTAACGATCTCGACTGCCTGAATTGGATATCCATCACCTGCGTAGTAGTACTGCTCTCCGCTGACTTGGTATGCACCCACATTGCCAACCTTTTGGAGAAGATCTAGCCCCTTGGTGATCTTTCCCCAGATTGTGTAGTTAGGCCCGAGTTGAGTATTGCCATAGACCAAGAAGAATTGTGAACCGTTTGTTGACGGACCTGAATTCGCCATTGCAACTGTGCCTGCTGGGTAATTAATTCCAGTTGCCTTAGGAAGGTTTTCATCCTTGTAACCCTTCCATCCTGTAGGAGATCCGCCACCAGTTAGAGTTGGATCTCCGCACTGCAAAACAAAGAGACCTTCGGTAGTAAGGCGGTGACACTGCGTCTTGTTGTAGTAGCCAGCTCGAGCGAGTGCAGCAATGCTGGTAACTGTCAGAGGCGCTTTTGAGTTCAGTGAAATCACAATCGAACCACAATTGGTATTGAGAGTAAGGGTCTTAGGAAGAACCTTCGATGCGCTCATAGGCTGCTTAATGGCAGCAGGTGTGCGCGCTGGAGCTGTCGCTTTCTTGCAGCCTGGCACCGTTGTTGGCTTCTCAGCAGAGTGCGCAACTGGAGCAAGGGTTGCTGTCAGTAATGTGAGACCGACGATAATCGATAATTTCCTCATTGCTACTTTCCTATTCCCGCTCACTTCTATTCCCATTCAATCGTTCCGGGTGGCTTACTAGTGACATCAAGGACAACACGATTGACCTCACGGACCTCATTGGTAATTCGTGTAGAAATCTTTTCGAGAACTTCGTACGGAACGCGAGACCAATCAGCTGTCATTGCATCCTCTGATGAGACGGGGCGAAGAACGATTGGGTGGCCATATGTGCGACCATCGCCTTGCACACCGACGCTACGCACATCTGCAAGCAGAACAACCGGGCATTGCCAGATATCGCGATCAAGACCTGCAGCCGATAGCTCTGCGCGAGCAATGACATCTGCCTCACGCAAGATATCAAGGCGCTCTCTAGTAACTTCGCCGATAATGCGAATGCCAAGTCCTGGACCTGGAAATGGTTGGCGCCAGATGATTTCATTGGGAAGACCTAATTCGAGCCCCACCTGTCGTACCTCATCTTTAAAGAGAGTGCGTAGCGGTTCGACAAGCTTAAATTGAAGATCATCAGGCAGCCCACCTACATTGTGATGAGATTTAATATTGGCAGTTCCTGTTCCGCCTCCAGATTCAACGACATCTGGGTAGAGAGTGCCTTGAACCAAGAACTCAACATCTCCCCCTGCTGCAATATCGCGTGCTGCTTTCTCGAAAGATCGAATGAATTCACGACCGATAATCTTGCGCTTCTCTTCTGGGTCTGTCACTCCTGCTAGAGCGTTAAGGAATTGATCAACTGCATCGATGACTACGAGATTGACGCCAGTGGATGCAACGAAGTCGCGCTGCACCTGCTCGGACTCACCACTGCGAAGAAGGCCGTGATCAACAAATACGCACGTTAATTGATTGCCGACTGCACGCTGAATAATCGCTGCAGCAACTGCTGAATCAACGCCACCAGATAATCCACAGATAACCTTCTTATCGCCAATGACCGCCTTGGCTTTAGCGATTTCTTCTTCAGCAATATTGGTAGTTGTCCAAGTTGGATTACATCCTGCAATATTGATAAGCCAGTTCTGAAAGATTGCCTGACCATGCTCTGAGTGAAGCACCTCTGGATGGAACTGAACTCCTGCAATCTTTCCTGATGCATCCTCAAAGGCAGCAATTGGGGTATCGGCGGTAGATGCAGAGATGGAGAAGCCACTAGGAACTTCAGAGACAGCATCACCGTGTGACATCCAGACTGATTGATGAACTGGAAGACCTGCAAATAGCTTGGAGCCCGGCTTCACATCAAGTGGCGTACGTCCGAATTCGGATTTACCGGTCCGTGCAACAACTCCTGCGAGGGCAGCTGCCATTGTTTGAAATCCGTAACAGATTCCAAAAGTGGGAATTCCGAGAGCAAAGATGGCTGGATCCACCTTAGGTGCATGATCTGCATAGACAGATGACGGACCACCCGACAAGATAATTGCTTCAGGGTTCTTTGCCGCAACCTCTGCTGCAGTAATTGTTGATGGAACAATCTCTGAATAGACCTGGGCCTCGCGAACGCGACGTGCAATGAGCTGTGCGTACTGCGCACCGAAGTCGACTACGAGGACGCCGTATGGAGCTGAAGTTGCGCTAGCGCTACTTGCCATGGTGCATCACGACATCAACGCGCTGGAATGACTTCACATCGGAGTATCCGCATGTAGCCATTGCGCGACGAAGTGCGCCAAAGAGGTTCATATCTCCTGCAGAAGAATGTGAGGGACCGACGAGAACTTCTTCGAGAGTTCCGACAGTGCCCACATTGAAGCGACGTCCACGTGGTAGCTCTGGGTGATAAGCCTCAGAACCCCAATGCCAACCAAGGCCTGGAGACTCAACTGCCTTAGCAAGAGCTGATCCCATCATGACTGCATCAGCACCGCATGCGATCGCCTTTGCAATGTCGCCTGAGCGACCAACAGCACCATCTGCAATGACGTGAACATAACGCCCACCAGATTCATCAAGGTACTCACGGCGCGCTGCTGCAACATCTGCTACAGCTGTTGCCATAGGAACTTCAATACCTGTGACCGTACGAGTCGTATGCGCTGCACCCCCACCGAATCCAACGAGGACACCTGCAGCACCTGCGCGCATCAAGTGAAGCGCACCTGTTGTTGTAGCAACTCCACCCACAATGACTGGAACATCGAGTTCGTAGATAAACTTCTTAAGATTGAGTGCTTCACCCTCTGCACCCACATGCTCTGCCGAAACTGTCGTTCCGCGAATCACGAAGATATCAACACCGGCCTTGATCACGGCATCGTGAAGCTCGACAGTGCGCTGCGGTGAAAGAGATGCCGCAACAGTGACGCCTGCATCGCGGATCTGCTGAATACGATCGCGGATGAGCTCAGGGCGAATAGGAGCTGCGTAAATCTCTTGCATGCGCTTGGTTGCATGCTTTTCAGGCATCGATGCGATCTCACCTAGAGGAATTCGTGGGTCGTCATAACGAGTCCATAGTCCTTCGAGGTTGAGGACACCGAGGCCACCGAGCTTGCCAATTGCAATCGCAGTATCAGGTGAGACGACTGAGTCCATTGGGGCTGCGAGAAGTGGGAGATCAAACTTGTATGCATCAATCTGCCAGGTAGTACTTACCTCTTCAGGTGTGCGGGTGCGCCGGCTCGGAACGATTGCAATATCGTCAAAAGAGAATGCTTGACGGGCGCGCTTGCCTGGTGCGATCTCGATCTCCATTTACGCCTTCTTTCCGTAGTTTGGTGCATCTGCCACATCGAGAACATCGTGTGGATGGCTCTCTTTTAGCCCTGCAGAGGTAATCTGAATCAGTCGTCCTTCGCGGCGAAGTGTTTCGATATCGGCAGCTCCGGCATAGCCCATTCCGCTACGCAATCCGCCAACGAGTTGATGGACAACCTCTGCGACAGTGCCTTTATATGCGACCTTACCTTCGATTCCTTCAGGAACTAGCTTGTCCTCAGAGAGAACATCATCTTGCATATAGCGATCCTTGGAATATGACTTCTTCTCACCGCGAGATTGCATCGCACCGAGTGAGCCCATTCCACGATACCCCTTGTATTTGCGGCCATCGATCTCAAAGAGTTCACCTGGTGACTCTTCGCATCCTGCAAGAAGTGATCCGAGCATTACTGTATTTGCGCCAGCAACAATCGCTTTAACGATATCGCCAGAATATTGAAGTCCACCATCTGCAATAAGTGGAATGCCTGCCTTGTTACAGGCCTTTGATGCTTCGATGATTGCGGTGATCTGTGGAACTCCAACACCTGCGACAACTCGAGTCGTGCAGATAGAACCTGGACCTACGCCAATCTTGACCGCGTCAGCACCTGCATTGATCAGCGCCTGTGCTCCAGCACGTGTTGCCACATTGCCACCGATGATTTCAATGGTTGAAGAGAACTTCTTGATGCGCGCAATTGCATCTAACACTGCGCGGTGATGACCATGTGCCGTGTCGACAACTACAACATCTACACCAGCATCGATCAGGGCCTGTGCGCGAGCAAAGCCATCATCGCCGACACCGACTGCTGCTCCTGCAAGTCCAACATTCTTTACAAGTTTGACGTGAGCAACCTGCTCTTCAATCGGAAGGTTGCGGTGGATGATTCCGATACCACCTGCTTTAGCCATGGCAATAGCCATCGCAGATTCTGTAACGGTATCCATCGCAGAGGAGACAAGTGGGACCGCGAGAGAGATATTTCGAGTGAGCCAAGTTGAGGTATCGACCTCGGATGGGACTACCTCAGAGGCATCTGGCAGAAGGAGGACATCGTCATAAGTCAGGCCCAGGAGTGCGACCTTCTCTGAATCAATAGACATCTGAACTCCCCTGGAGAACTACGCTAGCTCGACGAGGGGTAATTCTATCGGCTCTTTAGAGCCCTACCGCCCGCTTAATCTCCTCACAGGCGCTGCCTAAACCGACTACGAGAGTGGCATCTGAGCACTCTTCAGCATTCCATCCAGGTCCGCCGAGGACGATTCGAGGAGCTGGCCTAATTACTGGCAGTCGACGATAGAAATCTGGTTGAGCATTTTGTGGAAGCAGCGCCCATAAAAACACAGCCGGCGGGGCAAGTCGAGACACAGTTGCCTCAACGGCTTCAAAGGGAGTGCGAGCGCCGAGAAAGTGGGTCTTGATGCCGATCTCTCGCAACATCGCCTCTAACGCATGTAATGGAAGTGAGTGCTGTTCTTCTCCCACCGCTGCAATTAACACAGGGTGTGCATTAACTGGTGCCTCTAAAGAGATTGATCTTTCACGGAAGACCTTCTTGAGGCATTCGGTGAATGCATGTTCAATCTCAACACCTGATCCAGATGCTTGCCATGCTTCACCAATTTCAATCAATGTGGGGACAATGATTTCATGCCAGGCAATTTCGACTCCGTGGTGATCTAGCTCTGCACGCAATGTCTCTTCAACAAAGGCAATATCAAATGCTTGTAGCGCTTTATTAATTCCTGCAACAACATCTTCCTGCACTTCAAACTCACGGACAATCTTTGAGAGGTTGACCTGACCCTTTGCAGCCTTTGCCTTCTCGGCAGCATCGGCTGGCGAAACTCCGGCGCTGATAAGGCGACGCATCAAGGTGAGGCGATGGAGATCTTCTGGACAGTAGCGACGATGTTCGCCAGCCTCATGCGTGGATGGGCCAAGGCCATAGCGACGATCCCAGGTGCGCAGGGTGGCCGGTGCTACCCCAAGGCGGCGAGCCACGGCAGCGACGGTAAGGAGTTCCTCCTCATGGGCCGCCATTGGCTCTTTGCTCGACATGGGGCAAGGATGGCTCAGAGTGGCCCATCTCACCACTTGAAATTCGGACATATGGGACGAAAAAGAAAGCTGAATAAGATTTGGAGCGATAGCCCCTTGAACAACTTATGAAACGATTGTAGCCTTCACTCACACGGCAGTTAATACTTCAAGGAGAGTCAGTAATGAATACATTTGCAGAGCGCTCTGAAGCACTTCGTCCAATAGCTGATGAGTGGGATTGGCAGTATCAAGGGGCATGCCGTGGAATGGATCCAGAGATGTTCTTCCATCCTGATGGAGAGCGCGGACCACGTCGTCGCAATCGCGAGAACGCT
>CAZXVL010000042.1:4831-9664 GCA_964644425.1 uncultured Candidatus Planktophila sp. | reverse complement strand
ACAGGTTCGAATCCTGTCGGGGGCACGGCGCGAGGTAAATCACCTCTTTTGTGGGTCATATCGCAATCTTTTTCTCGCTACCTTCTTGTGGATGGGCTCTCAACAAGGGAGAATTAGCAACTCACACGCTCGTGTGAACATTTACTTTAAGCGCAAAGGAGCTTCCCCATGGACTGGAGACATAAGTCTGCCTGCCGCGACGAAGATCCAGAGCTCTTCTTCCCTGTAGGAAATACAGGACCTGCCATCACTCAAATTGAAGAGGCGAAGAAGGTCTGTGCGCGTTGTATCGTTAAGGAGCCTTGCTTGGCATGGGCACTTGAATCTGGCCAGGATGCCGGAGTATGGGGCGGACTCTCAGAAGATGAGCGTCGCGCACTCAAGCGTCGCGCTGCACGTAATCGTGCGCGCTTGATGGATAACAACTAACTCCACCGCAACATTATTTTCTAATTACTCCCTGTTGGAAAAGTTAGTAGCGCCCGTGTCTCTTCTTCATCCGAGATGAGCTCAAGAGTTCCTCGAAGTTCGTTTTCAGTCAATGTACGCACAATCTGCAATCCAAGATTTGATGAACCGGCAAGGGTAAATCCCTCAGGAAGACCCACTCCATCATCGATGATTGTTACAGATGCTTGATGCTCAGCTCGCTCAATGCGAATTGTCAGTTGAGTTCCTTCACTTTCCAACCCGTGTTCAAGTGCGTTATAGATCAACTCCGTAATCACCAGCGCCAAAGGTGTGGCAATACGTGACTCGAGGGAACCTAGAAAACCATCGCGCACAATTGAGATTTCACTCAAACGAGGAGTGAGGTCAACTGCGTGACTTACTAATCTATCCAGAACTTCATCAAATCCCACAAGTGCATCTGAGCTACTAGAGAGAGTCTCATGGACAAGTGCAATTGAAGCTATTCGACGGACTGCCTCATTGAGTGCCTGTGATGCTCCCGGATCTTCAATACGTCGTGCTTGAAGGCGTAATAGGGCAGAGACAGTCTGCAAATTATTCTTGACGCGGTGATGAATTTCGCGAATCGTTGCATCTTTTGTAACCAACTCCCGCTCGCGACGGCGAAGCTCTGTCACATTGTTAAGAAGCACAATTGCGCCGATGCGATCCGTGCCAGCTGAGATTGGAAGAACAATCAAATCAATAGTTCCACCAGGATTTTCAACTTCAACGCGGCGTAATGAACGCCCAC
The DNA here is from genome assembly GCA_964644425.1 of uncultured Candidatus Planktophila sp. Taxonomy (GTDB): domain Bacteria; phylum Actinomycetota; class Actinomycetes; order Nanopelagicales; family Nanopelagicaceae; genus Planktophila. The sequence goes on along the minus strand of CAZXVL010000042.1, from coordinate 8,457 downwards.
TCAAACTTGTAATGAGCGCCTCTTCTCGAGCATCACTCTTCTCTCGGGAGACGGATTCAGCAATTTCTCCTAAGGTGTAGCCAGAGAGTTCATTGGTCCAACCCATCCTGCTAAATGCAGAACGTGCGTTTGGGCTTGCATATGAAACAACTCCACTAACATCTAAACGAATTAATCCATCACCAACACGTGGTGTCGGATCAAAGAGTGAACCTGCATTTTGATATGGAAAGTTACCTTCAGCCACCATTCGATAGAGCTCATGAGCGATCTCGCGATAGTTCAGCTCAAGACGAGAAGGTTGACGCATCAAATCAGAATTTCGGTGGCGAGAGATGACAGCAATTACGCGCTCATTCATTAAGACGGGAATTGTCTCTTCTTTAATCATTACTTCACCTATGAGCTCGGGTTCTGTATCTCTGACAATCTCCGCGTTTGAAAGTGCCTGGTCGATATAGTGACGAGCACCCCAAGCTATTTCATTACCGATGACATCATGAGCAAAGACTGTCGCTGCAGTTGTGGGACGAATATGTGCAACTGCGATATATCCCGATGGCCAACTCAATTCATCTTTTCGGATGGGAACCCAAAGGATCAAATCTGCAAATGAGAGATCTGAGAGTAACTGCCAATCCGCAACAAGCTCGCGAAGCTTATGGATCTCATCGGGTGAAAGTGGGTTTCTCCCAGCGACATACTCCTCAATCGATGGCATTGAATCTAGCCCTTAAGCCACTCTTCAATTAGCGATGCAACCTCTTGTGGCGCATACCAAGTTAGCTCATCTTCTCCATCACCGACTGTAAAGACAGCTTCGACTTCGCTCCAACGCAATGGGCGATTTACTAGAGCGCTGAGCTCATCAAATTCACCGAGATCTTCATCATCAACTTCAAAGGCGAGAACCAGTGCTAAACCAGTAGTCTCATCGACCAAGTCAAGAGCATCTTCTGCCGCAAGGAGGGAGAGGGCGAATTCAATCTCCTCTGCATCCATATCGGGATTGTCATCTTCAAATTGCGGCGTAGGCGCGTAGACATCAGGGATATCCAAAACTAAATCGTTGAGGAAATCTCTGACTTCATCTGCAGTAGTTCCTAGGTAGACGCGCATGCATTAAGAATATCGGACTAATTGCGCCACCAGTTCCGGGAGGCGGCAAATTCAAGGAGTTGATGGCGGAGTTGGCTCTTTGGAGCGACCTGCGCCAGAGTGCTTCGATCACGCTCCATTGCTAAGACAGATCGAACATCCTTGGAAAAAATTGCAGTTGAGGCTAAAGGTGGCGAAGCCATCGATTCAGTTTTTAAGGAGATTTTCTTCTTCTGTGAAGGTTCGCACTTGTTAATCAGATGGGAAATGCGGGGCTTAATCGCCATCCTTTCAATCTCCTGCAATCTCTCACGATTCATCTGCGCTTTTGCATCCGATTCATTTCGAACCACGGCTAGCTCAAGAGCATGTAGTGATACCCATTCAAGGGCTGCATCCTCACGCCGGACGCCATGGACCATCTCTGAAGGTTGATAAAGCTCGCCACAATCGATGATTAGGTATTCAAACTCCCCCACATCAAGTAATTCCTCACAAATAGCATCGCGAGGCGAAGCACTTTCAAAGAGTGAAACGCCAAACGGTGAAGCAACTACACCTCGAGTCAATCCAAAGAGAGCTGTATGTGAGGAGAGAAAAGGGCTACGCGGATGAGAATCGATGAGCAACGTTCGTGCACCATGGAGTGAGATCTCCTGGGCAAGATTTATCGCCAGAGTTGACGTTCCCACACCACGTCCAATCGAGGCAAATGCAATCACTTTCACATGCGCAGGAAGGGGTAATTGAGATTTCTCCACCGGCACTTCGCGCTCCCGAAGGAGTTCTGCAATATCAAAATCACTCTCGGGTCTTTTGCTAATCAGTATCTCTCTAGCAATCATCCTCTCTGACTTTGGGGCAATTCCTTTGAGATCTGGCGAGAGAAATACTGGGGTGTTTACATAATCCCGCTCTTCAAGAAAGTTTTTCAAGTCTGGATACGAGAGAGCACGAAAGATGACATCCCATCCCTGGCGCACTAGTGATGCTGCAACAAAGCTTTCAGTTCTGCTATCGGCGATGGCAGTGATGGCCATTCGATTCGGTTCACTCATGGCTACCCACCAGCACGAGCCGCCCGCTAGACGTGGCTGCAAGAACTGAAAGCACCTCTTCTCTATTCACTGTCAGAGTCAGTGAAAGTTCGCCACCAAAATTGCTTTTTCTGGTATCTAAAGCGGCGACGAATGCCTGTGAAATAACACGCCTTGGGGGCTTAAGGTCCTCTCCATTTCTCGAGTCATGCACCTGGTAGATAGCGACTAAATCGCCTACCTTGGCATTGAGCGGGATATCACTTGATGCTATTGCAATAGAGATGTTCTCTGTGGTGAGCGCGATTGATTGCGATGAGAGAAATCGTCGATCCAATATCTCCCCAACCTTCATGGGCCTTAAAGTTACTGATCCAATTGGACTCTGACTGCCCTGACGAAAGTAGAGCTCATCATGAGGCAAGAGCGCTGACTCGAGTCGAATATCTTCTTGCTCTATTCGTGCACCTGAAGGAAGTGGCTGCGAGAGTACCCAATACCCCTGACTCTTATTGGCAGCAATCGAGAAGAGAAAGGAGGTAGCAATAGATGCGATAAAGAGTCCAAAGGCCAGGAGAAGGCGCTTTTGGGATCGTTGCTGCGGTGTATTCATGGAGCGGAATCTAGAGACTTTAAAGACTCAAATTTGAGTTTTTCCACAGTCATACAAAGGTATGAGATAGCTCATCAGAGATTAGTCTGATGTATTTTCAGCCTCCTTTCTTCAGAGTTACTCCATGACTACAACGGCCCGCAACTTCGACATCCTTCTATCACCAGCACCACAAATCACACCGGGACATCCTGTTCTCGAGTTCTTTCCGGAGAGAGAAGTAGCGCCACAGAAGGCACGTCTCTATCTCGCGCCGAGCACATTCGGTGAGGTCTTTGATAAGGATGAGCAGCCAAGACCCACATCCGCATCAGAACTTCCAGGGATTCATCGCTGGATTTCAACCTACATTATGAGCGTTGTTGAAGTACTCACAGGACGACGACAACCAGCTCAATTAATTGAGCGAACTCATAGGGTGATCTATCAGCAACTTTTAAAGAACATCGGCACGTTTAAAAGTGTTGCCAAGATTCGCACTCTTCATCTGACAGAACCACTCGATGGAGTTTGTGAGGCCACAATTACGATTGCTGTAGATGGAAGAGTCCGTGCAATTGCGATGCGGTGCGAAGGGGTTAATGGGCGGTGGCTATGCACCGCCCTCAGAGTAATTTAAGCGCCGCCGTGGCAACGCTTGTACTTCTTACCCGAACCACAAGGACATGGACTGTTGCGTGAAACATCACCACTAGTAACAGCACCATTTTCTCCTGGTGCTGTGTATTGAAGTGGCTTCTGCTCAACAGGCTTATCAGTAATTCCCTTAGCAGCTACTTGAGTTCCATCGCCTTCGATAGAGACCTCAACATTAAATACTAGGCTGGCTAGCTCTTCCTTAATCGCATCCATCATCGCTGAGAAGAGTTCGTAACCTT
>CAZXVL010000042.1:0-4821 GCA_964644425.1 uncultured Candidatus Planktophila sp. | reverse complement strand
CCCGACTCATCTGCGGCTGTATAAGAGAGTGCGCTTACTTGTGCAGGCTTTGCCTCAATTGATGGAGCAGAGACTTTATTTCCCTCTTCCACATTTACCTGGACGTTAAATACAAGGCTGGCAAGTTCTTCCTTGATTGCATCCATCATTGCTGAGAAGAGTTCATAACCTTCGCGCTGATACTCAACGAGTGGATCACGCTGAGCCATCGCACGCAGTCCAATACCCTCTTGGAGATAATCCATCTCATAGAGATGTTCGCGCCATTTACGGTCAAGAACGGAGAGAAGAACCTTGCGCTCGAGTTCGCGTAGAACTGGGGCGGTTAAGGATTCCTCACGTGCTTCATAGGCTTTCGCTGCATCTTCAAGAATTCTCGCTTCAAGGAAATCAGCATCAAGTGCTGCGACTCCCCCGATCTCTTCGAGAAGTTGCTCCGCTGTAAAGGAGATTGGATAGACAAGCTTGAGCGCTGTCCAAAGATCTGCAAGATTCCAATCTTCGCTAAATCCTTCAGCTGTAGCTGCACGAACATAGGCAGAGACAGTTTCTGCAACAAAGTCATTGACCTGTGAGCCAATATCTTCGCCTTCAAGTACGAGGCGACGCTCACCATAAATAACTTCGCGCTGACGGTTCATTACATCGTCGTACTTAAGGACATTCTTACGAATTTCAAAGTTCTGAGCTTCAACCTGTGTCTGAGCGGAACGAATTGCATTGGAGACCATCTTTGATTCGATTGGCTCATCCTCTGGAAGTCCTGCAGCTGCCAGGAATCGCTCGACCATTGCTGAGTTGAAGCGACGCATCAATTCATCTTGTAGTGAGAGATAGAAACGTGATTCTCCCGGATCTCCCTGACGGCCTGATCGACCACGGAGCTGATTATCAATACGACGAGACTCGTGACGCTCTGTGCCAAGAACATAGAGACCACCAAGTGAGATGACCTCCTCGTGTTCAGTTGCGATAGCAGCCTTCTGCTTTGCAATCTCTGCAGGCCATGCAGCTTCATACTCTGCAGGGTTATCTACCGGAGAGATTCCGCGACGCTGGAGTTCGAAATCCGCCATAAACTCTGGATTTCCGCCAAGCATGATGTCGGTACCGCGTCCTGCCATATTGGTTGCAACGGTGACTGCTCCCTTGACACCGGCGCGAGCAACGATTGAAGCTTCACGTTCGTGGTGCTTTGCGTTAAGAACTTCATGTGGGACGCCGGCGCGCTTGAGAAATGCTGAAAGCTCTTCAGACTTTTCAACGCTGACTGTACCAACCAAGACTGGCTGACCTTTGCGATGGCGTTCGACAATGTCTTTTACGACTGCATTGAACTTGCCCGCTTCGCTCTTATAAACCAAATCAGGTTGATCGATACGTTGCATGGTGCGGTTTGTAGGAATAGGAACGACGCCTAGCTTGTAGATCTGATGGAATTCAGATGCTTCAGTCATCGCAGTACCCGTCATACCTGAAATTTTCTCGTAGAGACGGAAGTAGTTCTGAAGCGTGATGGTAGCTAAAGTCTGGTTCTCATCTTTAATCTCAATTCGCTCTTTTGCCTCAAGTGCTTGGTGGAGACCCTCTGAGTAGCGACGCCCTGAGAGCATGCGTCCTGTGTGCTCATCAACGATGAGAAGCTCACCGTTCATGACTACATAATCTTTATCGCGCTTAAAGAGCTCTTTTGCGCGCACTGAATTGTTGAGATAACCAATAAGAGTTGTATTTGCTGCTTCATAGAGGTTCTCAATCTGAAGAAGCTCTTCGACCTTTGTGACACCGTCTTCAAGAATTCCGATTGTCTTCTTCTTCTCATCAACCTCGTAGTGGACATCGCGCTGCAGTTTGGTGGCGATATTTGCAAACTCCTGATACCACTTCGTTGCTTTATCAGCTGGTCCGGAGATGATGAGAGGGGTACGAGCTTCATCGATCAAAATTGAGTCAACTTCATCGACGACGGCAAAGAAGTGCTCACGCTGAACACAATCTTGGAGTGACCAAGCCATATTGTCGCGAAGGTAATCAAATCCAAATTCATTATTTGTTCCATAGGTAATATCGCATGCATACGCCGCGCGTCGTTCAGCTGGAGACATGCTGTTGACGATGACGCCAACTGTGAGGCCGAGGAAGCGGTGAACGCGCCCCATCCACTCACTATCGCGCTCTGCAAGGTAATCATTGACGGTAACTACATGCACGCCCTTGCCAGCAAGCGCGTTGAGGTATGAAGGAAGGGTTGCAACAAGAGTCTTACCTTCACCGGTACGCATCTCGGCAATATTGCCAAGGTGTAGTGCTGCTCCACCCATTAATTGAACGTCGTAGTGGCGCTGACCGAGTGTGCGCTTTGCAGCTTCACGAACTACGGCAAAGGCCTCTGGAAGAAGATCATCGAGGGTCTCTCCTTGCGCCAAGCGCTCTTTAAACTCAGTTGTCTTTGCACGTAGGTTCTCATCTGTCAGTGGGGTAATGCTTGCCTCAAGAGCGTTAATCTCAACAACTAACTTTCCGAGGTCGCGAAGGATTCGTCCTTCACCTGCGCGCATAATCCGATCTAACAACTTGGCCATTGAGGTTACCTTTCGCACGGGGAGCTATCCCACCGCCCTATCGTAGGGGCTTGGCTATGCAGGCTGTTACGCCTGAAATCACCTCGATTCCCGCATATCTCAAGGCCCGAGCTCCCTCTACAAGGGTCGCACCTGTCGTCACTAGGTCATCGATCAGAAGGACTTTCATTCCTGAAAATCTCTTCTCATGATTGGGTACAACAAAAGCGCCTTCGAGATTATTCCAACGCTGTCTTTGATGGAGGCCACTTTGATCTTTCACTCTCCTGGTGTGGCGTAAGAGCTGCATGTATTTCACGCCAAAATCTATAGAAAGTGGCTCTGTGATTTCTGCGAGAAAATCACGACCGCGCTTGCGCACGATGGAAGGGCGTGAAGGTATCGAGACGAAAGCATCCACCCAGGTATCCCTTAATGATGCGGTGACGGAATGGCGCAATGCCGATTGGATAAGCAGATCAGCTCGTGAAATCTGAGACTCTTTGGCAGCCAGGAGTATGGCTCTGACAGATTGTGAATACTCAATTGAAGATAGAACCTGTAGAAAAGTTCCTTGATGCAGATAAGAGCTCTTTAGGTGAGAAAATTTCCAATCGTTATTGCATTGAACACAGAGTGATTCACCGAGTGTGGCGCAAACAAGGCATCGAGATGGAAAGAGAATTTGATTGAGTGCTGAAAAGAGCTCCATCGAGAGATGATGGCAAAGAGACTGGCATTGTGTTACTGATAGAAATTATCTTGGTGGAAATCTGCTGGGGTTGGCTTTATTGGCCTTCCCATTAATGGCTCGCCTGCAATGCGAGGCAATGTCAGAACAAAGTGAGCACCCTTACCTGGACGCCCCCATGCATCGAGCTCACCGTTATGTAATCGTGCATCTTCAAGTGCAATTGAGAGACCTAGACCTGTGCCACCGCGCACTCGCGCACGGGAAGGATCCGCTCTCCAGAATCGATCAAAGACTCTTATCAGAGATGACTCATCGAGGCCGCTTCCAAAATCACGAACTCCCACAGCGACCTCACTCTCTGTCGTAGCGATTGAAATCTCAATGGGCGTTCCATCGCAATGATCTAGGGCGTTAGAGAGCAGATTTCGCATGATTCGCTCGACACGACGCATATCGGCTTTGATATTGACTACTGAGTTATCAGAGCGAGTAGACACCCCGGATGTCTTCTCATCACTATCGACTCCCAGATCTGAAACACATCGTTTAATGAGCGCTATCAAATCGAATTCAACTGGCTCTAGTACCGCAACTTCGGCATCAAAACGACTTACTTCGAGTAGATCCTCGAGCAGTCTCTCAAATCGATCTAGTTGAGCAACTAGTAGCTCAGCGCTGCGCCCCACGGGTGGCTCAAATGTGGTGCGTTGATTGTAAATAACTTCTGAAGCCATACGTAGTGTCGTCAGAGGAGTCCGTAGCTCATGCGAAACATCTGAGACGAATCGCTGTTGTACGCGAGATAAGTTTTCAAGTCTCGAGATCTGTTGTTCGATGGATGCGGCCATATCATTGAAGGAGAGAGCAAGAGTCGCCAATTCATCTTTAGAAGTAATAGGCAATCGCAAATCAAAGTCGCCTTGTGTAAATTGTTTTGCAACCATCGCTGCCTGGCGAACCGGACGTACTACTTGGCGCACTACCAACCATGTAATGAGTGCGATAAGGAAGATGAGCGCAAATCCTGTAAGCAACAAGGAGTTTTCAATCAAATCCAGTGTTGAGCTTTGATTAGATAGCGAAAAGACCACATACATTTCATATCGGCCTCCCCCAGGAATATCGATACGGTTTCCAATAAAGAGTGACTCGACCCCTAAACCAGTGGAGTACTTGAGGGTTCCGTATTCGTAACTGAGTTCAGAGCTATCTTTGATTTTGGTTCTTAACGTTGCCGGAATTGAGGAGCTATCTGCGCTATTTGATGCCATTTCATAAGAGACCAATGTTGGCTTCTCGGAAGTTCTTACGATGATAACTTCTCGCTGCTCTTGATCAAGGGCTTGTGTTGTAGCTTCCACGACAATATCTGCCAGCACCTGCTTGCGAGTCTCAGCACTCTCCCCTTGAGATATGAGGAGTTGATACTGAGCGTTGAAGAAAGCTAACCGTGCCTCTGCCAAAGATGAGTTGAGGTTTACTGTTCTAATTCCATCTGAAAGGCGAGAGTTAAGAGCTGATCCTGCCAGCCAGACAACACCGAGTGAGAGTAAGACTGTGGATGTG
>CAZXVL010000041.1:0-9687 GCA_964644425.1 uncultured Candidatus Planktophila sp. | reverse complement strand
TGAGCAGGCACACAACAAGACTGAGGACTTCATCTCAGGAAAGCTTGATCGCTAAAGATTAAAGCAAGCGAAAACCCCCATCCGAACTCGGGTGGGGGTTTTGCTTTCCCTCAACTTCTCAACGGAGAGTTTGAGAGAGTCGAGGAGCTAGATTGTTGCGCTGTCAGGAGTGCGACGAATGTGAACGATTCCAGCAACTGTGAGCAGGGCCATTAAGACTCCGCCGATCAATGCCGCCATCGCTCCATATCCTGCAATTACTCCCAGAGTGTCAAAGGCATATGCCTCAAGAAGCATTCCGCGAAGAGTGTTTCCCATAAAAAGTGTCTGACGTAGTTCGCCGAGTTTTGCAATCTGCTCTGTATCCGTTGAGCCTGAACGTACAAGTCCCATATACATGCCTGAAACTTCAGAATATGTGGCTTCCTTGCCAATTGCGCCAATCGCTGAGCCCTTCATGTGCTCCCAGATATAGAGATCGGAGTAGTCCCGCGCCATCTCTCCTGTAGTTACTTTCTGTTCCGCCCACTTTGCAAGCTCTGCTTTAGTCGCCTCTGGCATTGCCTCAACAGCAGGAAAGCTGATGTTCTGATTCTCTAATTGGCTTTGAACTGATTCATTTGCAAAGGATGCACCCCAGTTAAGCAATGCTGCAGCTACGAGAAGAAATACAGTTAGTGCTCCACCGATAGATGTGACGATCTTGTCAAAGGTCTTACGTTTCATTTTTCTCTCCATTTTCAATTGTGTCTGCCCTCGTTATGTCGAGTGCTAACTACATTGAATACCTAGGAGGTAGATGAGAGAAGAGATTTAACGAGTGCTAGCACCCATCACTCTGTGAGTTAGTGCATATCTCGATTACAGAGAGATTGCCCTTCGCTATTTGTCTCAAAGTGCACACATGGAACCCCAAGGCGATCAAAGGCTGAGTCACCATAATGAGTGCGGTATGCAAGGGCGAGGAGCACACGAATGTTTGTATCTCCATCCGAGTGGATATTGAATGCTTTGGCTGAGCGAGAGATAGTGTTTTCGACAACTTTTTCGGTGTGATTCGTCTCGCGAGCTATCGCTGCGTTGGACTTTCCTTCGCAGAGCAGACCTAGAACTAGTTGCTCAAAGGGTGTGAGCTCGCGCGTAGTAATAGTGATGTCATGTGCCATGAGATCAGGACCTCCCTGTTGACCCACCCCTATTGTGCTCCTTCCCAAGGCCAACTTCATCTCCTACACTCGCGCAATGACGGAAATCACGCCAAACATCACAACTGAGGTCATCGACCAGGTTCGCATCATTCGATTAAACCGCCCCGAGAAGATGAATGCCATTACTCGCGATATGTATGCAGAGCTTGCACGCCTACTAGAGGAGGCAAACAGCGACTTTGGTATCAGGGCGGTAATGCTCAGCTCCGAAGGTGATCACTTCACCTCAGGTAACGACATTATGGACTTTATGAATAATCCTCCGACCACTGAGGATTCCACCGTTGCAGCCTTCCTCGGATCCCTACTCAATTTCTCTAAACCACTCATTGCTGCAGTCAAGGGTCATGCAGTCGGGGTGGGCACAACAATGTTGCTTCACTGTGATGTCGTTATCGCATCAGAGACTGCCCGCTTTTCAATGCCATTTACCTCATTGGGTCTGGTTCCCGAAGCTGGATCCTCGATGCTCTTTCCAGCACTTGTTGGATACCAACGCGCTGCAAAGATCTTCTTAACGGGCGAAGAGTTCTCACCTCAATTTGCACGTGAGATTGGGCTCGTGGCAGAAGTAGTGGCGGATGCGGAGAAGGAGGCGCTAGCAATTGCACAGGTAATCGCTGCGCAGCCACCGAATGCTGTTCTTAATACTAAAGCGCTCATGAAGGCGAGCCAGCACGATGCAGTCGCTGCCGTTATGAAAGCTGAGTTTCAAATCTTTGCTCTCGCTCTAGAATCAGAAGAATTTGCCGATGCAGTAATGAAGCGCATGTCGAAGAAGGGTAAGTAAATGTCACTAGCTGGAAAGAGAATCTTTATCACGGGCGGTTCGCGCGGAATCGGTTTAGCAATTGCTCTACGTGCGGCTCGCGATGGCGCCTCCATCGCAATCGCTGCTAAGACGGCTGATCCCAATCCAAAGCTTCCTGGCACAATCTTTACCGCTGCTGAAGAGATTCGCGCAGCAGGTGGCACAGCTCTGCCAATCCAGTGCGATATTCGAGATGAAGAGCAGATTGAAGCTGCGATTCGTCAGGCAGCGCAAGAGTTCGGCGGAATCGATATTTTGATCAACAACGCCAGTGCGATCAACCTCACCAAGACTGAAGCAACTCCTGCTAAGCGCTTTGACCTCATGTTTGATGTCAATGTTCGTGGAACATTCCTCACATCCCAAGCTGCGATTCCATACCTTCGCGAGTCGGCCGAGCAGGGGCGTAATCCACACATCCTCAATCTCGCGCCGCCGTTGTCGATGAAGGCTAAGTGGTTCAAGAATCACACTGCATACACAATGGCGAAGTACGGAATGTCCATGTGTGTACTAGGCATGGCTGAGGAATTTAAGCGCGATGGAATCGCCGCTAATGCTCTATGGCCACGTACAGCGATCGATACAGCAGCCCTTGCAATGATCCCAGGCGTCGATACTGCAGCATGCAGAACCCCTGAAATCTTGGCAGATGCTGCTTACATCATCCTTAATCGTGATTCACGCGAGGCTACAGGTAACTTCTATGTAGATGATGAGGTTCTTGCCAGCGAAGGAATTACAGATCTAGATAAGTACGCAGTCGTTCCAGGAACAAAGGATTTTTTGCTCGACTTCTTCCTGGATTAGGAGCATTAAAGACGACCAGCTTCGGTGAGGGCACCAAGGAAGCTACGGAGCTCAGGAGTTCTTGGTTTCTCAAAGATCTCTTGAGGCGTGCCTTCTTCAAAGACCTTTCCTTGATGTAAGAAGATGACGCGATCTGCAATCTTCTTTGCAAATCCCATTTCATGAGTAGAGATGATCATGGTGATTCCATCTGCCTTCAACTCCGCGATGAGAGCTAGAACTTCCGAGATAAGAACTGGATCAAGGGCGCTGGTTACCTCATCAAGGAGTAGGACTTTTGGATTGGTCGCGATGGCGCGAATGATCGCGACACGTTGCTGCTGTCCACCGCTGAGTAAATTTGGATAGGCATCAGCCTTATCCGAAAGCCCAAAGCGCGCAAGGAGAAGGTGGGCCTCAGTCGTTGCTTGCTGCTTACTCTTTCCGTGAACTAACTGTGGAGCAAGAATGATGTTTTCAAGAACGCTCATGTGGGGGAATAGGTTAAATGCTTGAAAGACTGAGCCGATTTGACCGCGAATCGAATCAAGATCAACCCCGTATTGGCTGATATCTGAGCCTTCAAGAAGTATCTGACCGTCATTGAGCTCTTCGAGAAGGTTAATGCAGCGCATCAGAGTGGACTTGCCTGATCCACTTGCGCCGATGATGACGGTAGCTGACCCCTGTGGGAAATCGATTGAGACATCATCGATAACAAGGTTTTTCCCAAAAGACTTTCGTAAATTCTTAAGCTCGAGAAGATGGCTCATTAATAGACACCCGATGCTCTCTGCGCACGATCTTGCCGCCTAATGAGCCAATCGGTATATCGCGTAAGAGGAATTGTGAGAAGAACAAAGAATGCTCCGGCGACAAGGTATGGAGTGAAGTTAAATGACTGCGCTGTCTGAATTCCTGCAGCGCGAATTGCATCGACTGCGCCGAGGACTGAAATCAGACCTGAATCTTTCTGAAGGGAGACTAAATCATTGAGTAGCGGGGGAGTGACATTTCGAACTGCCTGTGGAAGTACGACGTGTTCAAGAGTTTGCGTTTGGCTCAAACCCAAGGCCCTAGCTGCTTGGCGCTGTGTCGGATTGACGCCTTCTATGCCCGCTCTAATTACTTCGGCCACATAGGCAGAGTAGGTGAGTATGAGTCCCACAGTTCCGAGAATCACAGCAGAATTTGGAATCCAAGAGATGCGAAGGCCGGGAAGTCCCAAACCAACAAGAAAGAGGACGAGAAGAAGTGGAAGTCCTCGGAAGATATCGGTGTAGACAGTTGCTGCAAGTCGTAGCGGGTAAAGAACTGGTGAAGTTGTTGTGCGGGCTATTGCAATCAATAAACCGAAGAGAAGAACGAAAAATTCGGCAAAGAGAAGAACTTTCAAATTGAGGAGAATTCCATCGAATACTTTTGGTATCGCAAGTCGAGCGTAATGTGGATTGAAGAAGGACTCTTTCACGGCGTCAAATCCTTGGGCATTGACAACAATGAGGGTCAATACCATGCCAGCAATGAGGGTGCTGGCCAGAGCTATGGCAGTAGAACGACGAGAGGCCCGACGCTTAGCCGCTTCGCGCTGCAGTTGCAGATCGCTGGGGGCGTAAGTCATCGGACCTCTCGCTTCGCTACTTATGTATCGCTATTGATTACTTGAGCACAGGGGCATTTGCAGATGCAGCTAACCACTGAGCCGCAATCTTTGCCAATGTTCCATTTGCGCGAAGAGTATCAATGGCTGCCGTTACATCCTTTGTGAGTGCGCTTCCCTTAGGAAGGACTACGCCGAATTGATCTCCACCAGTTCCACCAGAGAGCTGGCCCACGATAAGACCATTTTCAAGTTCAGCAGCTGTGATGTAGAAAGCTGTAGGTAGGTCAACGATGAGACCATCAATTTGACCATTAGCAAGTGCCTGCTTTGCGACATCGTTGGTGTCGAAGACCGCTGGTTCCTGATTTGGCTTGATTGTGTCGATGATTGCGTTGTAAGAAGTTGTTCCTACCTGAGCACCAAGCTTTGCATCCTTAAGATCTGCAAGAGTTTTTGCTCCTGCAATCTTTGAATTTGCAGTTGTAATAACTGCCTGTGGAGCGTCAAAGTATGATGATGAGAAATCAACAACCTTTGCACGCTCAGCAGTGATGGAGAATTGATTGATATCAAAGTCGAAGGTCTTGCAACCAGGTGTTACAACGTTATTGAAGGGAACACGAACCCACTCAACCTGATCGGCTGAATATCCGAGCTCTTCAGCGATCGCGTATGCAACTGCGCCTTCGTAGCCCTTTCCATTAGCTGGATTATTCTCGCTAAACCATGGCTCGTATGCAGGATCATCTGTGGCAATTGTAAGGACGCCATCCTTTACCTGATCACATGCGCTCGAATTCTGTGCATTCCACACAGGAATCGCAACTGCAATAATTGCAATGATTGCAATCAAAATTACCTTTTTTGATTTGAACATGGGTATACCTCTCGTATGCGCTTGCTTTGGCGATTTGCCTAAAGCCGGGTCTTCACTCGGAAGGCACCCCGCCGCTATTGGAGGGTTGCCGATCAAACTGCCGGTGCATTATTTGATACTCGTGACCTATGGCAAACCTTATCAACCACGCTTCATCTGTAGAAATCGCATACGATACGCAGATGCAATTAGAGCTCAATGGAACCAACTTCATCTCAGAATCTGAGCGTAAGGGAGAGGCTTCATCACTCTTCTGGCCGTGGTGTGGGGCCAATGTCTCGCTACTAGCCCTCTCATATGGCTCATTCTTCCTCGGATTCGGCATCTCCTTTAAACAGGCGACGATTGCTGCTTTCCTTGGTTCGATTCTCTCCTTCCTATTGGTGGGAGTGAGCTCCTTAGCTGGTAAACGCTCCAATGCTCCAACAATGGTTCTCTCACGAGCCTCATTTGGAGTAAAGGGCAATATCGTGCCCGGACTCCTGTCGTATCTCATCTTTGTGGGTTGGGAGACGGTGCTTGTCTCACTAGCAACATTGGCCACAGGAACAATCCTTGTTCGACTTGGAGATTTTGATCGCGACATCGCGATGATTGCGGGCTTCCTTATTGCCATCTCCGTCACGGTCTTTGCAGGAGTACTTGGCCACTCAATCATCATGAAGATTCAAAAGTGGCTCACTCTCATTACGATTATGGCCACACTTGGTTACATCGCGCTCACAATAGATGAGGTTCACTGGAGCAAGTTAACTTCGATTCCAGATGGAAGCGCTGCTGGCTTTATCGGTGCAATCGTATTTGGAGCAACTGGTATCGGATTAGGTTGGGTTAATGCCGCAGCTGATTATTCGCGATACCTTCCAAGAAAGGTTTCCTCCCTCAAGGTCGTAGCCTGGACAGTATTTGGAGCATCAATAGTTCCTATCGTGCTCGTCACCTACGGTGCTGCACTTTCAGGAAGTAGTGAGGATCTCTCTGGAGCCATAGCGATGGACCCAATCGGTGCTCTTACACAACTTCTTCCAACTTGGTTTCTAATCCCGTTCGCCCTCATAGCCATCCTTGGCCTAGTTGGGGGAGCGATCTTGGACCTCTATTCATCTGGATTGACCTTGATCACCATAGGTCTGCCAGTGAAGAGATATGTAGCAGCCGCACTTGATGCAATGATCATGGTTGTTGGCGTTATCTATTTCGTCTGGATAGCAGATGACTTCTTCTATCCATTCCAGGGGTTCTTGATTACCTTGGGTGTGCCCGTTGCAACATGGTCTGCAATCTTTGTTACCGATGTGTTAATGCGAAGGAAGCCTTATCGCGAGGAGGATCTCTTCGCCGAGCGCGGCATCTATGGAACCTGGAACTTTAAGTCTCTCTCAATTATGGCCGTGGGCGCAGTTGTGGGTTGGGGCTTTGTGACCAATCCATTTGCTTCATGGCTATCCTGGCAGGGTTACTTCCTTGATATCTTGGGAGCAAAAGATAGCTCTTGGGCGGGGGCAAACCTGGGGGTCTTATTCGCGCTTGTAATTGGTGCACTCGGTTACTTCCTGACTGCTCGAAAGAAAATTCAGCTGGAAAATTCCTCCGCGTGATAGCGTCGGCACATGCGTAGACGTCTAGCACCACTGCAAGATTTTCTACATCGAGAGTCCGCAAGTGGCGTGATTCTCTTAGCTGGGGCAGCTCTCGGTCTTGGCGTGGCAAATAGCCCGTGGAGTGATCTCTACTTTGATTTTCTTGATACAGGATTTGAAGTTGGGGGAGGAATCTTCTACCTCAAACTCAGTACTCTCAAAATCATTAATTACATCTTGATGACCATCTTCTTCTTTGTCGTAGGCCTTGAAATTAAGCGTGAAATGACGACAGGTCATCTATCTAGCTTTCGACATGCGATCATGCCATTTCTTGGTGCTGTGGGTGGAATGGCGATACCGGCTGCAATCTACCTATTGATTGCAGGAGATAGCGATTCACGCGGATGGGCAGTTCCGGTAGCAACTGATATCGCCCTTGCCGTTGGTTTGCTTGCAATGATTGGAAGTTCAGTTGCGCCATCTCTTCGCACATTCCTTCTGGGGCTAGCAGTGATAGATGACATCGGTGCGATATTAATCATTGCATTTATCTACACAACTGGAGTTGGTTTCCAATGGGTAGCTGCATCGGCTATGGCAATCTGCGCGATAGTTCTGGCACGCAAAATTGGTGCTCGTACTTGGTCGGTTTACATGGTCCTAGGAGCGCTGCTCTGGTATTTCCTCTACCGTAGCGGTATCCACGCAACGCTTTCGGGTGTCATTCTCGGACTATTAACACCCAATACTCCAAAGCCTGATTCGGAGCTGGTCAATTCCGAGGGTAACCCACTCTCAATAATTGAATGGCTTGAGATAAAGCTCCACCCTTGGACCAGCTTTGCAATCGTTCCTATATTCGCCTTTGCCAATACTGGTGTCACTATTTCGATGGAGGCAATCGAGAACGCAATTGGATCTCCGATCGCGTGGGGTATTTTCTGCGGCTTGGTAATTGGTAAACCGTTGGGAATTCTTGCAGCTGTTGTTGTTGCGAAGAAGACAAACGTTGGTGACTATCCAGCCGGTGCAAAGATTTCAGGAATATTCGCAACTGGTAGCGCTGCAGGAATAGGTTTTACAGTAGCTATCTTTATTGCAGATCTCGCATTTAAGAACCAGGCAGATCAAGATATGGCCGTCATTGCGGTGATATTTGCATCCCTTGCAAGCGGGCTTCTGAGCTGGATTCTATTTACAGTATTCGCTCGTAAATCAGAGACGGCCTAGTCCTCGCTCTGCCTCACGAACAGCAACTCTGCCCAAGTCAGGATGGCTACCTAGGAACTTTCGCACTGATCCGGGATTGACCTTTGCTATATCCCTTAACGCCCAACCTATAGCTTTAACTATAAAGAACTCTTTGGAGTCCGCATGCTCGTGGCAATACCTGAGAATCAGTTCGATATCTGTTTCGAACTTTCGCCCACGTTGATGTTGAATTGCTGCCCGATTAAGCCAGATGTTAGATGATTTGTTCCAGCTCTCGATGAGCTTCTCGCACCCAAACTTATCGCTTAACGGTGAGATTGCCACACTGCCCAAGCCATCGACGGTATCCCACCAAGACTTTGTGACAATCAAGTATTCAACATGATCTTTGAGAAAATCCATGTCGGCGATTTGCCAATGAATGTCGATGAGATCATTCGCGCAATACTGAAATTCACGCTCATCCAACTTCCATAGTGCGCGGGCGCTCTTTCCGAGCTCCTCAGAAGAAGGGGCTGGCATGGACTTTGCAATCTTCTTCACCAAAGCACGCCGTTCTGGTGTAGCAACACCAATGAAGGGCGCAATATCTTTCATATACATCTGAGCGCCGATAGCGCGCTTCTTATCTGCCATGGATCGAAGTGCGGGGGAGAGGGTGGCCACGAAGTCACTGGCAAAGGACATTTACGTGCCTCTCTCGACCGGAGGCAGTACTGACCATGGAAACTCGATCCACTTATCTGTAGTTCTCCATGCATAATCTGGTTTTTCAACACTATGTGGCTTCTCGTAGAGGACTGCGCTGCGGACCTCTGCTATATACTCACCGCAGAACTCACGTACTAGCTTTAACGTCTCACCGGTATCGGCAACATCATCTGCAACAAGGACCTTCAGGCCGGTCAGGTCAATCTTGTTTGGAACTGGAGGCAATACGACCGGAATGGCTAACCGTTCATTAACTCCGGTATAGAACTCCACTGAGATAGTAAATGTGTTCTTTATGCCGAGCGCGTATCCCAGAGCGCCGCCGATGAGAAGTCCGCCTCGTGCAATAGATAGAACGATATCTGGCTCGTAACCAGAGTTCTTGATTGTCTGTGCAAGCTCTCGCACAGCATCACCGAACTCTTCATAGCTCAAGGTCTCGCGCTCTGGGCTCATGAGATTGATTCTACTCAGTGTAAGGAAAGCCAAAACCCCCGCCAGATAACTGACGGGGGTTTTGTTGACTACTTCTTAGATGTCGTAGTAGAGCTCGAACTCTGCTGGATGCGGACGCAAGCGAACGTAATCGACTTCGTTCTTACGCTTCCATTCGATCCATGTAGAGATGAGATCTTCTGTGAAGACTCCACCCTTTGTGAGGAACTCGTGATCTGCCTCGAGTGAGTTAAGAACTGCCTCGAGTGAGCCAGGAACCTGAGGAATTGCTGCAGCCTCATCGCCTTCAAGCTCATAGAGATCCTTATCTACAGGAGCAGGTGGTTCGATCTTGTTGATGATTCCATCAATGCCAGCCATCAGCATCGCTGCAAATGCGAGGTATGGGTTTGAAGATGGATCTGGGCAACGGAACTCAACGCGCTTTGCCTTTGGTG
>CAZXVL010000040.1:0-9846 GCA_964644425.1 uncultured Candidatus Planktophila sp. | reverse complement strand
CCGAACTCATAATTCGGTCGTCGTCGGTTCGAGCCCGACCCGCCTCACTGAAGTCTATAAATGACAGAACAAAAAGAGAGCCTTAAATCCAATGAAGATAACTTCCGTCAGAAAAGCGACAGTCGCAGACGCTAGAGCTATCGCAAATATTGCCAATGAGCACGAGTTAAGCATTGATAGCCACAGTACTTTGTTCAGCGAAGAAGCAGCCATTGATTTCTTAAATGGGTATATCGACCCGAGCCCTACATACCTGCTGACCATTGATAATCAACAGGATTTTTCTGTCGTTGTGAATTTACATCCGGATTCCGTAAAGCGACGCTACTTCACAGATATTTATGCAAAGCCTGATGTAGCAAACCTGGAGAGCGTAGTCCTGTGGGCGATTGAGCTGGCTGAATCCGAGCAGCCTGAATGGAAGATGTGGCCCGGAGCAAACTTCCTCGATGAACGTTTGCAAAGTGCTTGGAAGAGCCATGGATTTGAATTCCTGCGCCGTTACTACACCATGAGAATGGCCATCACATCGGCTCCATCAATCAGGGAGATTGATGGAGTCCAGATAAGAACAATTGATATTACAAACCCAGAGAACATTGCACTCTGGCATCGCCTTCACCAAGACTCTTTTTCTCAGCATTTTGGTTTTGCACCCAGAGATTTAGAGAATTGGAAGAAGCTTGTAGTTGATGATGTGTTTATCGATTCTGATGGAGTTTTCGTCGCTTTCATGAATGAAAAGCCGGTCGGCTTTTGTCAGTGTACGGACGAATACGCAGAAGATAATAAAGGTCAGATCTCAATCATCGGTGTAGCAGAGGAGTATCAGGGCCTAGGAATTGGTGAAGCCCTTTTACAGACCGGAATATCTCACTCCTATTCAAAGGGTTATAGCTCCATCGAGCTTAATGTGGATACGGGAAATGAAACAGGTGCCTTGAAGCTCTATGAAAAGGTAGGGTTTAGACCAGAATCTTCATGGATTCAATTGCACCGCCCAACAACTAAAGCTGCGTAACTTGTTCGTGTGTTTATTGCAATGCTGACTCACCGAATTCTTAGCCATTAATTGAAGGAGTTCCTTTGACGAATAGAAAAGTACGTGTTGGTAAAGCTACGCAATGCCCGCAGTGCTTGAAAATCGGATCGGTCAAGGAAATTCTCTATGGGATGCCTGGAGACAGTTTCAATTTTGAACGCTATATCGTCGGTGGTTGTTTAGAGCCAGAAGATGCCCCAGAGGTATCTTGCACGGCTTGCGAATGGGGCGGGAGTAGAGCAGAACTGCGCCTCTCCACTCCTGAAAATTAGAGACTACTGATTTTCGAAGACCTTAATTGATCCGCCGTAACATGCGACCCATGTCTTATTTGTTGATGTGTCGTATGTAATTCCAATGGGCTCTTGGCAGACTTTAATGGTCTGCACAACAGTCATATTTGAGGTGCGCACCTTCGACATTGTTCCGCTGTTGAAGTTAACAACAAAGAGTGCTGAGCCATCTGCTGAGATTGCAAGGCTGCGAGCTGCCTCTCCCGTCTTAACGCTCTTAAAAATCTTCCCCTTTTCAAGGTTCCAGGCTGTTACTTTGCCTGCAAGGTTCATGGTGACATAGAGCGTCTTTCCATCGGGGGAAAGTACGACAGCACGTGGATTAGAACCGATTGGGATAAGTGACTTTGAGAAATCACTCATCGAGATGCGATGGATATTGGATCCACCCATCTCGGCGACGTAGGCATAGGCGCTATCTGCCGAGATTTCAATACCTCGAGGGTAGCGCCCAATCTTTACAGTGCTGACAGTCTTGCCTGTCGCGACCGAGATAACGGTGACCGTATATGAGCACCAATTGCTCACAAGAATGTACTTGTTATCAGGAGTGACCTTTACAACTTTTGGAACTGAACCAACGGGATAAACCGCATCAATTTTCTTTGTTGCAAGATCGACTCTTGAGAGAAAGCTCGAGTCATACCCTGATGCAGGAGAGCAAGTGTCATGTCCTTCTTTGGTAAAGCCCTTTCCATACATTGCATAGTTGGTGAAGTAGAGATACTTTCCATCGGGAGAAAATGCTCCCTCCACTGGTGCGCCTTTATATGTGCCTGAGTACTTCTTAAAGCCAAAATCAGAGAGAACTACAGAATCAGGTACTGTCGCTACGAGATCTCCGCTCTTTGCGTCATAGAGTGTGACTGAGTGGCGATACATCATGTTATGTGCGCTGACTAAGCCATTATTCGATGCCGCAACAGACTTAGGGCTAATTGCCCCACTGATTGTCTTAACAAGGACCATCTTCTGATCAATATTAAGAGGCTCCCCTTGAGCAATTGATGGAGTCCCAAGAATTGGAAGGATGAGCACAAGGATCCACGATAGGTGTCTACGCATAGTCGGATTCTAGCGAGAATAAGTCACCTCTCCCCTGCTTCCAAAATCGCGCTGCCAATGCGTTAATTAGCTATGGACTCAATCTTCTTCTCTCTCGGCGGTCTTCCAATCCATCCACTCATTGTGCATATTGCAGTTGTAATCCTGCCACTAGGGGCAGTTACCTTGATTTCCTCGATCTACAGCACCAAGGTGCGAGAGAAGTTTGCTGTTCTCACTCTCTGGGCAATTGGAGTTGGAACAGTCGCCACATATATCGCCAAGGAGTCAGGCGAAGCCCTTGCCGAAGAGTTCGGAAATCCTGAAAAACATGCAGATTACGGATCACTTCTATTCTCTGCATCCCTTGCCCTCATAGCATTTTCCTTGAATTGGCATGGCTCTCGTAAGAATCCTGAGAGGAAGCTTCACAAATTCTTGGGCCATTTCTCTGCCTTGCTTGCTGTCGTGGTAATTGTCCTCACAGTATTAACAGGTCACTCCGGTGCTGCAGCTGTCTGGGAGGCACGCATCGCTTTCATAACGCAATAGAATCTCTCCATGGCCAAAAAGTGGAGTCCTAAGGATTGCGCACGCAATATTGTTGTTCCGAGCGACCTCGATCATAAGTACTCTCGAGGAACCCTTGGCGTCATCTCTGGCTCTGCACAGTTTCCAGGTGCCGCAGTACTGACAACTCGCGCGGCGTTAGAGACGGGCCTGGGAGTTCTTCGCTTTCATAGCTCTTCAGGTCTTGCTCATTTGGTTCTACACCAATCCCCTGAAGCACTTGTGCAACCAGGTCCTGTAACAGCTTGGCTTGCAGGCTCTGGAATTCATCATAAGAAGTACAGTGACTGGACTACCTGGCTTCGTCATCGCTGGTTTACTCTATTGAAGGCACAGAGCGTGCCAACTCTTCTCGATGCTGGCGCTCTCTACCTAGCTGGAACGCTTTCACAACCAACGCTGATAACTCCCCATGCAGGTGAGTTATCTCGACTGTTGGCATCAAGAAAAATCATTGCAAGTAGCGAAGCGATTGAGGCAAATCCACGCCACTGGGCAGAGATTGCATCGAAAGCTCTTGGCGTCACAGTCCTACTCAAGGGCTCTACGACAATCGTCTGCAATGGTGACTATCTAATCGAACTTCCTAAAGCGACCCCTTGGCTTGCAACTGCAGGTTCTGGTGATGTGTTAGCAGGAATCATTGGCGCGCTGATGGCCACAAATTACATCGAGATTCTAAACGATCAGAATGCACTTGCAGATATTGCAGCAACTGGTGCATGGATACATAACCGTGCAGCACTTGCTGCATCTGATGGCGGTCCAATCACCGCCTCTGCAATAATTGAAGAAATTCAACAGATAGTAGCTTCGCTCCTCTGATTTCTGGGGTTAGCCTCTCTTTAAATTCACAATCAATACACGAGTAGTTCACTTCGATACTCTCTGCACTGCTTCTTGGCTACCTTCTCCCTATGGACAGAAACACACCGCAGCTACGAATTCTTATCCTCGATTGCAATCGTTTTGAGCTTGCAACGATCGCTGATTCACTTCGCCTTCAAGGCCTCGACATTATTGGTGAAGCTCGTGATAGCGCTACCGCTACAGAACTCGCACGCGCGCTCAATCCAGATGCAATAGTTATCAATTACCAAGGATGCAACGAACCCTTGATTGAGACTGCTCGTTCACTTCGCATCTCGCTGCCCTCACTTGGTGTAGTCCTATTGACAGACTCTCCTGACCTTAGACTTTACGGAATCAGTGAGAGCGAGCTTCCACGTGGCACACAGTTGATCGAGAAGTCGGCACTGACTGAACTTCGCCAACTTCGAACAGCAATAGAAAACTCGCTCCTGCCAACTGCTCACACTTCTTGGGTTGCAAATGATTGGGATGGTGCTCTGAGCTCTCTGACAAATATCCAGGTTGAAACACTTCGCCTATTGGCCCAGGGACTGAGCAACTCCGATATCGGTCGCACCCGCTTTGTGAGTGAGAAATCTGTCGAGCAGACAATCGCCCGTATTGCACAACATCTTCATGTCACCCACGAACACGGTCGCAATATGAGAGTCATATTGGCATCTGAGTACTTCAAGTGGCTTGGTGCTCCGCGTAGCCATGCTCTTGCATCTCGTCCGTAACTGACTTGCCCGCCATCTCACCAGCAGGTGAGGTAAAGTCTGGCTCGTGCCAGATGATGTAACGCTTAACGATATTCGCCAGCGATGGAATGAAGTCCTCGATCTCCTTGAGCGCTCTAATCGCATCGCCTGGCTGGCATTTTTTGATGCGCGCCTTGAAAGTTTTGAAAATGGGCGACTTGTACTTGATTATTCAGATCCGGCAAAGCTTGGATCAGGTCATGATTACAGTGATGCACGCCTTCGTTTAGCTCCGCAGCTGCAGAGTGCTATCCGCGATGTGCTTGGTATCGGCGTCACCATTCTCGAGAAGTAGCGCTCATGCACCGTTCACTCACCCGACTTCTTCTACCTCTGCTTCTAATCTCTCTCACCATTTCCACTCCCCCAACTTCTGCATTAGAAAATCAATCCAACCTTGTAATGAGCGGGCCGGGAGGAAGAATTCTTGGTGCAGATATCAGCCGATGGCAGCATCCCAATGGAAAGAGCATCAATTTTGTAAAGATGCATAAAGCGGGCGTTCGTTTCTTAATGATTAAAGCATCAGATTCACGTGATGAATCCGATCGCATGGCAGTTAAGTATGTTTTCACAGATCGCACTCAGGCACAGCGCGCTGGCATATATACCGGCTTCTATCACTATGCAGTCCTACCGGATGTGACTACTCAGGAAGCGCTTGAGAAAGATGCACGGATACAAGCACAGAAAGTTATCTGGCGTCTTGCCGCTTTAGGTGGCTATAACTCAATGGATCTACCGTATGCGTTAGATCTTGAGAATAACTGTGTGCGCTATCGCAGCAATGACAGTTGCTCCAAATATGCAAGTCGCGCTCAGGTTACCCAATGGGCGAAAGTTTTCTTAGCTACTGTAAAGGAGAAGACAGGTCGAACACCTATCTTCTACTCATATCCTGCATTTCTAGAACGCGCGATGGCTCGCGATCCGCAGCTTCGTCAATATCCTCTCTGGCTAGCCCAATACGCACTCGATCCCTTCACTCCAGCATCAGGTCCCGGCGTTAAGAGGTCCGGATGTTATGTGCACTCCTGGACTGCAGCCTCATGTAATGCGCAATGGGTTATTTGGCAGTACACCTCATGTGGAATCGCTCCGAAGTATGGCGTTCCTGGGCGACGTCTTGATCTCAATGTTTTTAGAGGAGATCAAGCGGCATTCATGGCATTAGCAACTGGCACATGGGTACCTGAAGAAGAAGATCTGATGCCTCGTAATGAGACAACAACGATGGTCATCGACTATCTAACAGCAACTACGCAAGATAAGGATGTCGTTGCATCAGTCCAAGTATTTCGTCCAGATGGCTCTCCCGTCGTTACCGGCGATGCACGATTTAAGGCTATTGGAAATGCCGTCACTCCAAAGTTCAAACAGAACTCCTTTAGGACAACTAGTGGAATGTGGAAGATATCCCTTTCTGGTTTAGCCCCTGGAAGCTACACAGGCGAGATTCAATTTACAGATCTCTCGGGCACACATGCCAAAGTTTCCATACCAGTTCTCTTTACAGTCACATACAACCCTGACGCGCCTGTGACTCCAAGCCCAAAACCAGAGGTCTCACCTACTGCAAAAGCAACAGATGGATGTCGCGGCCAGGTTAAGCATTAATCTTTGTTAAGAATTGATAAGAGCTGAGAGTGCAGCCTCTTCATTTGAGACTTGCTCAAGGTATGCAGCAATTGATGCTTTCTTATCTTTTGCGCTCCAACCTAAAACAGGAGCAATCAAATCAGCTACATCATTGACCAAGTCTCGCGCTCCGTCAGGTGCCTCAAACGCCAAACGCGTACGACGTGAAATAACATCATCAACGCTCATTGCACCTTC
Source organism: uncultured Candidatus Planktophila sp. (assembly GCA_964644425.1). Lineage (GTDB taxonomy): Bacteria > Actinomycetota > Actinomycetes > Nanopelagicales > Nanopelagicaceae > Planktophila. The sequence goes on along the minus strand of CAZXVL010000040.1, from coordinate 3,448 downwards.
ATGAGATGCTGCATAGATGATTTCAGCTTTGAGATAAGGAAGAGTTGAATCGAGTAGTTGCGCGCTCTTCTTATTCTCACTGATGATCTCTAGGAGTTCGCTAATCAATGAACCGTAACGATTGAGAAGGTGGTTCACAGTTGCCTCAGAGATTGAATATTGGGTTGCAATCATGGAAGCCTGTTGTTGCAGAGCAAAGTATCCGTCTGCACCCACTAGTGGAAGCTTCTCTGTGCAAGATTCTGCAACGACGCGTCGAAGATCAAGTACTGCAAGATCGACTGCATCTTTGCCCATCACGCGATATGTCGTGTACTTGCCGCCAGCAATAGATATAAAACCTGGCGCACTGCGATCCACCGTATGCTCGCGTGAAAGCTTAGTAGTTGAAGAACCAGCGGCATTCGAAACAAGAGGGCGAAGACCTGCGTAGACACCAATAATCTGCTCTTGTGTGAGCTTTGGCTCGAGCACTCGGTTTGCCTGATCCAAAATGTATTGAACATCTTCACTTGTTGCATGAGGATTTGCTCGATCTCCCTCGTAAGGAGTATCTGTTGTGCCAACAATCCACTTATCCCCCCATGGAATCAGGAAGAGGACTGACACTGCAGTTTTTAGGATGATTCCTGTATTCGATTGAATTGCATCACCAGGCACCACAATGTGAACGCCCTTCGACATGGTGACGCTATATCCCGGTGTGATGCCGAAGTTGGCATGAAGCTCATCACTCCAGATTCCTGCACACATAATTGTTGCCTTGCTTGAAATCTTTATCTTCTTACCAGTAACGGTATCGGTTGCCAGAACGCCAGTCACGCGCTTGCCATTTCGTACGAGTTCATCCACCTCAACATGTGTCGCTATAACAGCTCCATGTCGACGGGCTGTGCGAATAATAGACATCGTATGACGGGCATCATCTACCTGAGCGTCGTAGTACTTAATTGCACCAGTGATTAAATCTTGGCGAAGTGATGGAGCGATCTCTTTAATCTTGCGCTGAGACATGTGCTTATGCCATGGAAGAGCGCGCTGAAATCCGCGCAGCACGTCATAGAGTGCAAGACCTGCACCTACATAGGTGCGATCTTTGAGCTTCTCGTGCAATGGGTAGAGAAAACCAACTGGCTTAACAAGGTGAGGGCTTAGAGATGAGACCATGAGCTCGCGTTCATGCAGAGCCTCACGAACTAACTTAAAGTCATATTGTTCGAGGTATCGAAGTCCACCGTGAATCAACTTACTGGATCGGCTTGAAGTACCTGATGCAATATCGCGCGCTTCAACTAAAGCAACCTTGAGGCCACGAGAGGCAGCATCGAGAACTGCTCCGGCTCCAGTAACTCCGCCGCCAATGACGAGGATGTCGAACTCTTCGGTTGCGAGTGCGTCAATAGCTTCATCGCGCTGTTGGAGATTGAGCTCGGATGAAAACATGGCGGCTATACCGATTTCTCTAAGTTTTGAGTAGTCTTAAGGATATGGCATTCGTAGGCAGTTTGGACCAAGGAACCAGTAGTACTCGCTTTATGATCTTTGATCAAAGCGGCAAGGTAGTTGGCCAACATCAACTAGAACATCGACAGATACTTCCTGCTGCTGGCTGGGTTGAACATGATGCCGCAGAGATTTGGGACCGCACCCAAGAGGTAATTTCAGGGGCTCTGAAACAGGCAAATCTTCTTGGCTCAGATTTATCGGCCATTGGAATCACCAATCAACGTGAAACAACGGTGGCCTGGGACCGCACCACAGGTCAGCCGCTGTATAACGCCATCGTCTGGCAGGACACCCGTACCGCTGAATTCTTGGCGTCACTCGATGGCCCAACACAGGCAACTGTTACAGCAAAGAGTGGGCTGCCTATCGCTCCTTATTTCTCGGCCAGCAAGATGCATTGGCTTGGCACCAATGTTCCTGCGGTGGCGCAAGCGATCCACGATGGCAGTGCTTGTTTTGGAACTATCGATTCATGGCTTCTCTGGAATCTATCGGGAGGAGTATCAGGTGGTGTCTTTGCAACAGATGTCACCAATGCAAGCCGCACTCTGTTGATGAACCTTGAAACCCTAGATTGGGATCAAGAACTTCTGGAGATTTTCGATGTTCCAGCATCAGTGCTTCCAACCATTAGATCCTCATCCGAGATTTACGGCCACACCAATCCTCATGGACCGCTGGGTGCAGCTGTTCCGATTGCAGGAATACTCGGCGATCAACAAGCTGCAATGGTGGGGCAAGTCTGCTTTGATCGCGGCGAATCCAAGACCACATATGGCACAGGTAATTTTGCACTTCTCAATACTGGAACAGAAATTGTGAGATCAAAGAATGGACTTCTCACAACTGTCTGTTATCAATTTGGCGATCAGCCTGCCCGCTATGCACTTGAAGGTTCAGTTGCTGTAACGGGCTCTGCCATCCAGTGGTTGCGCGATCAATTAGGAATCATTACCCATGCAGCAGATACCGAGGCACTAGCCTCTTCTGTGACAGATACAGCAGGTGTCTACTTTGTTCCAGCGTTTTCTGGACTCTTTGCTCCTTATTGGAGAAGTGATGCTCGAGGTGTAATCGTTGGACTCACTCGCGCTGCAACAAAAGCGCATCTTGCTCGTGCTGCTCTCGAGGCGATCTGCTATCAGACAAGAGATGTCATGGATGCAATGGTTGCTGACAGTGGAGTACCAATGACCGAGATGCGAGTCGACGGTGGCATCACCGCAAACTCTCTCTGCATGCAGATGCAGGCAGATATTATGGGAATCGATATCACTCGCCCATTAATTACCGAGACGACAGCTTTAGGTGCGGCTTATGCAGCTGGCCTTGCGGTGGGCACTTGGTCTAGCACCGATGAACTCAAAGCGTTATGGCAACAATCTCGTCGTTGGAGTTCTACATCGACTCTTGAAAGTCGTGAAGTTGGCTATTCTGGCTGGAAGAAAGCGATTGAACGCACCCTAAATTGGGCTTAGGCAAGTGCTGAAAGCGCTTCCGCCGAGATAGAGTTACCTCATTATGAGCCCAGTGAACGAGATCAAAGAACTTTCAGCTGGTGTGGTCCGCACAGATCGCACCATGAATGATGGTCGCACAATTCGTTATTACGACACTGCAGGCCAGGTGCGCAACACAGCAGACCAGCGCCCCGAAGAAGAGCAGCCACTGATTGGCGAGCTTCGCTTAGATCCACTTCTTAATGAATGGGTTGCGATGGCAGCACATCGCCAAGGTCGCATCTTCTTGCCGCCGAAAGAACTCTGCCCTCTCTGCCCTACAACGGGTGAACTCCTTACTGAAATTCCTGAATCTGATTATGAAGTAGTCGTCTTTGATAACCGCTCTCCATCTCTACGACCACCAGAAGGAGACTTCGCACTCCCGGATCTAGTAGGTGCAGATACCGATGAGGGTGTTGCTGCAGGAAAGTGTGAAGTCA
>CAZXVL010000039.1:0-10127 GCA_964644425.1 uncultured Candidatus Planktophila sp. | reverse complement strand
CCTTGCCATTGTCATCGGTGGAACAAGTGCCGAGCACACTGTAAAGACTGCAAAGCTCGCCTCTACTCACTATCTCGATAATTTGCCCACAGCAGGCGATGCTGCAACGGGCCATGGATTCCGCGATCTTGAACTTGAGAAAGAGGTCTTGGCCCTTACTCGCACCCTAGGAATCGGCGCTCAATTTGGTGGCAAGTACTTCTGCCACGCTGTTCGAGTCGTTCGCCTTCCTCGCCATGGCGCATCTTTGCCTATAGCAATCGCGGTCTCATGTTCTGCAGACCGCCAAGCAAAGGCGAAGATCACTAAAGATGGCATCTTCCTTGAGCAGCTTGAGACAGATCCTGTCCACTACATGCCAGAGACCACAGATACTCATCTCGACGATAACGTTGTGAAGATCGATCTCAATCAACCGATGGATGCAATCCGCGCAGAGCTCTCTAAATACCCGGTCAAGACTCGTGTATCACTCACTGGCACCATTGTCGTTGCTCGCGATATTGCACATGCGCGCATTAAGGCGATGATCGATGAAGGCAAGCCAATGCCTGAATACATGAAGAACCATGCCGTCTACTACGCAGGTCCGGCAAAGACGCCAACGGGTTATGCCTCAGGCTCATTTGGGCCAACAACTGCCGGTCGCATGGACTCCTATGTTGATTACTTCCAAGCCCATGGCGGATCTCATGTGATGTTGGCAAAGGGCAATCGCTCTAAGGCCGTTACCGATGCCTGCCAAGCCCATGGCGGTTTCTATCTTGGATCTATCGGCGGTCCAGCAGCTCGCTTAGCTCAGGATTGCATTAAGAAGGTTGAAGTACTCGACTTCGAAGATCTCGGTATGGAAGCTGTCTGGAAGATCGATGTTGAAGATTTCCCAGCGTTTATTGTTGTCGATGACAAGGGCAATGATTTCTTCGCAGAGACGATGCGTCCTCTGACTATTGGAAAGAAGCCAGCTTAGTAGTAACGGCTGCGCTGGAATTTCTTCCACGCACCACATGGGTTCGAGTAGCGATTTTCTATATAGCGAAGTCCCCAACGAATCTGGGTAACTGCATTGGTGCGCCAATCGGTTCCGACGACATCCATCTTTGACGCCGGAAGAGCCTGAGGGATGCCATGGGCACCAGACTTGTAGTTATGCGCCTTGTAATTCCAATTGCTCTCCTTGGTCCAGAGGCGGTTGAGGCAGGTGAACTGCTTATCCATCCATCCGTACTCCTCGGCCATGATTGTCTTTGTCACAATCTTGGCGCCGTAAGGAGTGCGCGACATCTCGACCTGACGGGCGAGGATCGCCACCTTTGCCATCTCTGTGAGAGTTACAGGAGCAACGGCTCCCTCTTCAAAGTGGATATCGCGCTTCAAAGTAATACTCGTTGACTTGGTCTCAGGCAGGTTGAGGCGAGTCGTTGCCGGGAAGTCCAGGCCCTGGGCAGTTGGAGCTGCCGCTGAAAGGAGGATGAAGGCAGCGATGAGAGACCAGATCGCGCGCGAGCGCTTGCTGAGATTGGCAACTGGCGACATTGGTACTCCCTTCCTTCCTCAATTTCCGAGCCCTCTAGGGCTTGCTTACGGGCTATAGAGTTCCAACGGCAGGGGCGAGTCGCAAATTAATCTATGCGTGAGTCGTAAATTCTAAGGAATTGTGAGCTTTGGGGATAAGTAAAAGTCCCGTTCAGTTAGGGCAAAGTCTAATATGTCCGATTTGTGACTGTGAGATTTAAATGGCCACAATTCCAGAGATATCCGGGGAGCTACACCTCGGGACCCTCAAGCATCTCAGTGACTAGCGCCGCAATCGGCGAGCGCTCGCTGCGAGTAAGGGTGACGTGAGCAAAAAGTGGGTGGCCTTTAAGGGTCTCCACCACCGCAACCACTCCATCATGCCTACCTACCCGCAAATTATCGCGTTGGGCAACATCGTGGGTGAGGATAACTCGAGAGTTCTGGCCGATTCTCGAGAGCACCGTGAGGAGAACTCCCCGTTCAAGGGATTGGGCTTCATCAACGATGACATATGAGTCGTGAAGAGATCGTCCACGAATATGTGTCAGCGGCAGAACCTCTACCAATCCGCGATCAAGAATCTCATCGATAACATCTTGACTGACCAAGGCACCTAAAGTATCGAAGACCGCTTGCGCCCAAGGGGACATTTTTTCACCCTCGCTACCCGGAAGGTATCCGAGCTCCTGTCCACCGACAGGGTAGAGAGGTCTAAAGATGACAACCTTCTTATGAAGCCTCTTCTCCATTACGGCTTCAAGTCCGGCGCAGAGAGCAAGGGCAGATTTTCCAGTACCGGCGCGACCTCCGAGAGAGACGATTCCAATCGACTCATCGAGCAAGAGGTCGAGGGCGATGCGCTGCTCGGCAGATCTGCCATGGAGACCGAAGGCGCTTCGATCACCCCGGACCAGTTGGAGGCGCTTATCGCTGGTGACCCGAGCAAGAGAACTTCCCTTTTCGGAGTGGAGAAGGATTCCGGTGTGGACCGGCAGAGTGTGGGCAGCTTCATGTTCAGCAAAATCTGAAGCGAAGAGCTCATCGATAAGTGAGTGCGGAACTGAGAGCTCCTCGATTCCAGTCCACCCGCTATTGGAGACCGTTTCAGCTAGATACTCCTGGGCCTCGATGCCCACAGAGGATGCTTTGACGCGAAGGGGAAGATCCTTACTGACCAGGACGACGTGACGACCCTCTGACATCAAATTCTTTGCAACTGTCAGGATGCGAGTGTCATTGCTGTTATCTCGAAGAAATGAGGTGGGGAGTGAGCTGGTATCTGAATGGTTGAGCTCAACTGTTAACTTTCCGCCTACATCATTGAGGGTAAGCGGCCTATCGAGGCGGCCATGAGCGACTCGAAGGTCATCGAGGGTTCGAAGGGCCGCTCGGGCGAAGTAGCCGAGCTCTGGGTGGTCGCGTTTTGCCTCAAGTTCGCTGATCACAACTATGGGTAGGACAACCTCATGTTCCTCAAACTTTGTCAGTGCTCCTGGATCTGCAAGAAGGACTGAGGTATCGAGGACATATGTTTTCAGCATTTTGAAAATATACGGGCAGTGAATTTAAAGATGTCGCCGCCACGCCTTGCAAAGTAAAAGCGTCACCGAATGTTTACCTAGCGCTATTTACCTAGTCGGCAAGCTTGTCGCGCCGACTATTTACCTAGCCGGCGGTTGCGGTTGGAGTAATCGCGCAGAGCACGTAAGAAATCGACTCGGCGAAAATCTGGCCAATAGGCCTCGCAGAAGTAGAACTCAGAGAGCGCCGACTGCCAGAGCAGGAATCCACCAAGGCGTTGCTCCCCCGAGGTGCGGATTAAGAGTTCAGGATCTGGCTGGCCAGCTGTGTAGAGGTGCTCGGCGATCGCCTCGGCTGAAATAGCCGCGCTCGCATCGGCAAGGCTCTTGCCCGCCGCCTCCTCTTTATTGAGAAAGCCTTTGACCGCATCAACAATCTCACGACGTCCGCCGTAACCGATTGCGACATTGACCTGCAACTTTGATTCTGGGCATTGAGGAAGGTTGCTCAACTTTGTCGCCAGTGATTCAGGCAGGAGCTCGAGTGCGCCAACGGCCTTGATGTTCCAGCGATTGCGAGCAGATAAGTCATCGACAATTTCGGAGATGACATTGATCAAGGTGTCGATCTCTTCAGGGGTGCGCTTGAAGTTATCGGTGGAGAGCATCCATAGAGTCACGACCTCGACATGGGTCTCTTCGCACCAACCCAGGAGCTCGATGATCTTGCCGCCGCCGCGCTTATGGCCGTAGGGGTCATTGCGGTCAGGGTTTTGCTTAGCCCAGCGACGATTGCCATCAAGGGTGACACCGATATGGCGTGGGGTCTTTGTAAAGTCGAGATCTTTGATAATCCGCCACTCATAGAAAGGGTAGAGCAGCGATTTGATCTGGCTACGAATACTTCTTAACAATCTTGCGCTCCACCACAAATGAGGCGAATGGGAGAGTTCCCGCAAGGATCAGCCAACCCTGCATCAGGAGTGAGATCTTCTTTGAGACCCCGAGCTGAAGGACCGTGAGGATGTAGGCGATATAGAAATAGCCGTGAGCAATAGCAATGGTGACGAGCCACTTATGCTCCTCGGTGATTTCGAAGATGTATTTAGCTGGCATATATCCAAAGGTCAGAATCAGAAGGTTGATTCCGCAAATAATGGCCATTGTTCTAAAGCGGGCTAGTGGAGTCTTCATAGCCCAACTCTATTGCTCTTCACGCCTTTTATAGAAAGGCGCCCAGAGAACCATGGCTGCCATTAACCACCAAATGACCACATACGAGATGTGTTGCCAGTAATAGCCGGTGAATTCGCTCTTGGGAAATGAGAGATCCAGGCGCTGGCGCACAACCTCTTGGCCACGATGGCTCTCAGCTGATACTGAGATAAAGCCATCGTAGAGCTGGAGATCAGTGACCGAAGTTAAGAGAGCGGGATCGATGCGAGAGAGCTGTGACTCGGTCGTGATTGCGCGATCTTCTACCTGGCTCGGATAGATGCGGCCAGAGATTTCAACTCGACTCGACATCACAATATCTGGCGATGAGAGTCGATCGGACCAGAGTCCTCGCACGACCAGGATTGCTGATTCTGGATCAATTTGCATGAGTGCGACTTCCCAATCATCGATGCTGCCATCTGCACTGCTCTGATTAGGGACTTTATAGGTGGCGATGTAATTTCCGCTGGTTGTCACAATTTTTCCAAAGGCTTCAACTGGTAGAGCACCTGTGGGAGCTGTGACATCGGCCAGGAGGTAGAGCCTTTGATCGCGAACTTCATCTTGGAGCTTTGCCTGGGCATCGATGAGCTGTTGCTCGTGGGCGCGATCGAGCTGCCAATTACCTAGCCCGATAAAGATGCCAGCAAGCAGTAGTACTACAAGAGCTTGTGCAAGCTTCTTAATCCTGGTTGGGGTTATCACGTTTATTTAGTCGCTGGTATCGCTTGTAGAAGCTGATGAGAAGAATAGTGACTGCGCTTACAAGAATAATCATTGTGAATGAAGCAGCTACACCCATATCGACATCTTTACTCATGCGAGAATACTCCCATGTCTGATGACAAGTTCCAACATCAAAATCAAGCTGGCCAAATGCCAGATGAGGTATTTGATTACAACGATCGTTACGGCATTCGACCACAGCGCACCTGGATTGCCTATGCGGTAGCGATTGCGATTGCATTTGGTGGCTGGGTCTTATGGTCGGGCCTCCATCATGCCCAGCCTTCAATCTCTCATCAGCTTCTGGCATTTGATAATAAAGATCCGCGCAATGTAGTTATTCGCTATATCGTCACTCGCGAAGATCCTTCGATGTCGGCCACATGCATTCTGGCCTCGCGCGATTTCGATAAGGTCATCGTTGGTCAGATTACAGACCGTATCCCTGCCGGCAAGAGCATCCTTGAGCGCGAAGTAACAATCGCCTCGCGCGCAGATGCGGTCAATGCAGGGGTAACAACCTGCTATCTGGACTAGCGCTGACTCACCCTCACTCGCAGCTTCTTGGCTGTGTGCACTATTCTTTCTCGCTATGAGCGGACAACAGACTTGGCTTACACAAGAGGCGGCAGATCGCCTCACTGCAGAGTTAACTCAACTTGAGACGGTAGGTCGCAAGGAAGTTACTGCAAAGATTGAAGCTGCCCGCGCCGAAGGTGACCTTAAAGAGAACGGCGGCTATCACGCAGCTCGTGATGAGCAAGGCAAGATGGAGGCTCGTATCCGCCAGCTCAAGCAGATGCTTGAGAATGCACATATTGGAACTCCTCCTGCCAGTGCTGATGGCAAGGTCGGTGCAGGAATGGTTGTTACCGCAATAATCGCAGGCGATGAGATGAAGTTCTTGTTGGGCTCTCGCGAGATTTCATCAGGAGATCTCGATGTTTATTCAGAGAAGTCTCCTCTCGGCTCTGCTGTATTGGGAGCAGCCATCGGTGACACTGTCTCTTACACAGCACCTAACGGCCGTGAAATTAAGGTCGAGATTAAAGCTGCAGAGTTCTACGCGTAAGCGAACTCATAATCTCAACACCCATTGCCCATGACTCAACCTCACCCAACTTTTCCTGCCTTTTCTGTTGAAGATGCCCAGCGCAAAGTTGTTGTGAGCCAAATTCGCTATGGCGATGACCCAGATCAGATTCTTGAGATCTATGGCGAGAGTGAAGAGAAGAGGCCAACGCTGCTTCTTATCCATGGTGGGTATTGGCGCAATCTCTTTGATCGCGAACATATGCGCCCCATGGCTGTGGCTCTTGCCCAAGAAGGTTTTACTGTTGTCTTGCCTGAATTTCGTCGGGAGGCAGGAGAGCCTGAAGTCACTCTTCGTGATCTCGCCTTTGCAATATCAACTCTTGAAGGCGCAGATCTCACACTGATTGGATACTCAAGCGGTGGACATTTAGCCCTGCTTCTTGCAGATAAGTTTGCATTTGTGAAGAAGGTAATTGGACTTGCTCCAGTTACTGATTTAGTTGCAAGCCAGCGATTAGAACTTGGTCGTGGAGCAGTTCGTGAGTGGTTAGGTGCTAACGCCGAAGAGAAGCCAGAGCTAGATCCGATGGTGCGAGCACCAATTAAGGCGAAGACTCACTTTATTCATGGAGATAGCGATGAGCGCGTGCCTCTAGAACTCACGGAGGGCTATATCGCTGCTATGAAGGCGCATGGAAAAGAGATCACACTTGATCTTCTTGAGAACACTTCTCACTTTGAGATGATGGAGATACCAAGCAAAACCCTGGATGCGATACTTCTAGCGCTTGAGTAGTTGCAACTTCCCAAAGTGATCTGGGACAGCTGAATACGGCAGCTGATGAAACCTAATCTCCTCATCTGCAATAGACCACTCAAGGCCTGAATTGATCAACGTCTCCAGAAAGACCTTTGCTTCAATCTCTGCAATGTGATTTCCCAGGCATGTGTGAGGGCCAAAGCCGAAGCTGAGGTGTGGAATTCGTCCACGTTCGAGATCAATCTCAAATGGGTTCTCGAAGACGCTCTCATCAAAATTGCCTGAGATAAATGAGATTCCTACATATCTATCTTCTGGGAGTTCAACCCCACTGCTTTCAGGAACCGTCGTTCTATTCATTACTGGAAGCGGGGTAAGGAATCGAAGAAACTCTTGAATCGCACCACCGAGAATCTCTGGTTTAGAGCGCAGGAGAGTGAGATCTTCGGGCTTTCTTCCTAAGTGCCAGAGAATTCCGGTGAAGAGCTTTACAACGGTGTCACGGCCTCCGGCCAACATCACGCCTGCGATACCGCGAAACTCTGCCTGTGAAATCTGGACTCCATCGATTTCAAGATGGGCAATCTCATTCCAAATATCAGCACTTGTATCTGCCATCGCCTCAAGATAGATGGCATCGAGATATCGATGAAGCACACCCCCATCGCGAACATCAGATTCTGCTGTCCAGACATCTGGACCCCAGGAGATCCACTCTGTCACATCTTGTGGCCTGCGATAAATGACACCAAGGTTTTGCATCACTAATGGAAGTGCAAGATCCCTAATGACATCTGCGCCAGGTGTAGCAAAGAAGTGATCAATTAACTCTGATGCATGGTGTTGAAAGTGCGGCGTAAGGGCTTCGATTGAAGGTTTTACAAAATATGGAGCAAGTGCTGATCTATACAGGTGATGTCGTGGTGGATCTACTTCCAGCGGAAGTTGTCGATAATCACGGACATCGGCATCGCCCTGAAGATCAGATGAGTACGTTGAGGTATCCCGCAGCGCTTCACGGACAGCCTTGTGACCCTCAATAGTCCTAATAGCTTTAGGCGATGAGACTGACATGACAACTCCCTAAGAGTTAATTTGAAGTGTTCTTATACTTTCGAATGCTCAAAGGAATAAAGATCACCATCAATAAGACCATATAGAGAAGTGAGGTCTGCAAGGGATATTGGCTAGGCCAAGAATCAGCGGTGGCACCAAACTTGTTCTGAAGGCCAAAGAGTTCACGAGTTGCAGCCACCATCGTTGAGACTGGGTTCCACTCTGCAAAGTATTGAAGCGCCTTTGGCATACCTGTTGTAGGGGCGAAGGCATTCGATAAAAATGTGAGTGGAAATGTCACCAAGAAGCCCACGCTCTGGACGGTGCGTGCCTCTTTAACTGCAAGACCCACATAGATTCCGATCCAGGAGAGCGCATAGCCGAACATAAAGAGGAAGAGGAAACCCAATCCAACGCTGAGAAGACCTGATGTTGGTCTCCATCCAACAGCTAAGCCAGCAAGGGCCATCACAGTCAGGACCAAAACGTTGAGCAATGCATCTCCAAATGTGCGACCGATAATGACTGCACCCCGTGAGATTGGCAGTGATCTAAATCGGTCAATCAGACCCTTCTTCATATCTTCGGCAAGGCCGATTGCTGTAGATGCCAAGGTAAATGCAACGGTCTGCACAAAGATTCCTGGCATCAATAGCTGGACATAACCACCAGGCTGGCCCGTGTCGATGGAGCCACCAAATACATAACGGAAGAGAAGAACGAACATCACTGGCTGAATTGTTGAAAATACAAGAAGTTCAGGAACGCGTGTGAGCTGCAAGAGCTGACGCTTTGTAATGGTGACTACATCACTGACTAGGTACTTCATTTCTTGCCCCCTCTCTTCTTCTTGCCATTTGATTCTGTGACTTCTTCCTTAACTTCTTCAGCGACATGTCCTGTAAGGGAGAGGAAGACATCATCGAGAGATGGTCGCTTAAGGCCGATATCAAGGGGATGGATCTTTGCTTCATCAAGAGAACGAAGTGCTGCCATAAGAGCAAGTGATCCTGTTGTTACAGGTGCAGTGACTGTGCGCAGATCGGTATGAACCGCGCTGCCACTTACCTGTGCAACGATTTCAGCTGTCTTTGCCACATCATCGTTATTGACGGTGATTTCAAGACGTTCGCCGCCCACCTGCTTTTTGAGGGCATCAGATGTTCCGCGAGCAATTACTGTTCCACGATCGATTACGGCAATCTCATCTGCAAGCTGATCAGCCTCTTCGAGGTATTGCGTTGTAAGGAGCAAGGTAACCCCGCCCTTTACGAGCTCTTGAATGACTCCCCACATATCTTGGCGACCGCGTGGATCAAGGCCAGTTGTAGGTTCGTCGAGAAAGAGCACCTTTGGTTGAACAATCAAAGATGCTGCAAGATCAAGGCGGCGGCGCATTCCACCTGAATACGTCTTGATTGGACGCTTAGCGGCATCAGTGAGATTAAAGCGCTCGAGCAGCTCATTTGCGCGCTTGACAGCATTTGCATTTCCTAAATGATAGAGGCGGCCAAACATCACAAGATTGTCATAACCTGTCAGGGTTTCATCGACGGCAGCATATTGACCTGAAAGTCCGATGAGTTCGCGAACTTTCTCAGGATGCTTAATCACATCAATGCCTGCCACAGTTGCACGGCCTGTATCTGGGCGCAATAGAGTTGAGAGAATGCGCACGGTTGTTGTCTTGCCGGCTCCATTAGGGCCAAGCACGCTCAATACTGTGCCTTCTTCTACATCGAGGCTGAGGCCATCGAGTGCACGGACTTTACCTTTGTCATAGGTCTTTACGAGTTCTTCGGCTATTACTGATTTCACGGAGTAAAGTTACCTCTCTATGAATACAAACGCACCAACCAAAGAGCTTTCACATCGCGAAATTATGATCATTCTGGGCGGTCTTATGACCGGCCTCCTCCTTGCAGCACTGGATCAGACAATTGTTTCGACTGCACTCAAGAGCATCGTCGAACAATTTGGTGGACTTGAGCATTACACATGGGTCGTCACTGCCTATCTTCTGACTTCAACTGCATCAACCCCGCTCTACGGAAAGATCTCTGATCTATATGGTCGCCGCGTTGTTTTCCAATTTGCGATTGTTACATTCCTTATCGGATCCCTCCTTGCCGGTTTCTCAACCAGTATGGAGATGCTTATTGCCACACGCGCCCTCCAGGGCTTAGGCGCAGGAGGCCTCATGGCCCTGACCTTCGTAATCATTGGTGACATTGTTCCTCCTCGCGAACGTGGCCGCTATCAGGGTTACTTCGGCGCAGTCTGGGGACTTTCAT
>CAZXVL010000038.1:0-10179 GCA_964644425.1 uncultured Candidatus Planktophila sp. | reverse complement strand
AGAGAGAACAGTTTCGCAAATGAGTTCGTTGAATACTTGTGTTTGAGAGATTCAGGACTGAGAAAACGCAAATAACACTACACACGTAGAAGCCCTGTTTGAGCTCTGAAGGACCCGGGTTCGATTCCCGGCACCTCCACCGTTAACTAAACGGAATACACTCTTAGCCCTAAAGGCTCTGGGTGTATTTTATTTCACGGCGAAGTGCGTAGATGTTTCCTGCAATGGTTGAGATTGAGAACAATTTAATGGGAAGTGCCGCTTCAATATAGAGAAATTGAATTGCAAGACCAATCCCAATTAAGCCAAAGAGAACGCAGAACCCGCGGCGAATAATCTTCAAGACAAGGCTTTTCTCAGTTGCCTCTTGCAGTGGACGGCTTGTCAGAATAATTGTGATTGGACCAGAGATTAGAAGCGCTGAGAGAATGATTGTGACTGCAAGTGCCAAGCTCTCCATTACTTAATCTCCAATCCTTGTTGGTGACTCACCTTCGAGAATAGAACCATATCAATCTGGCGACCATCTGGTTTTGTTAGACGATTGCGCAAGATGGCTTCTCTTTGAAACCCTGCTCGCTCCATAACTCGCTGAGAGGGAATATTGTCAAAGTCTGCTAAACCTTCAATACGACGGAAAGTTAAGACATTGAGAGTGAACTCTGCAATCAAGGTAAGTGCTGCCGTGCAGAGCCCTTTTCCACGGTGTGATGCCTCCATCCAATAACCCACCTCAGTGCAGTGATCTCCAAGGTTGATAGTGTGAAGGCCGATAGTGCCGGCTAATTGCCCCTGGTATTCAATGAGAAAAACAATTCCTTGGTGATTGCGATACGAAATAGCGCTACTGCGCACAAAGTTCTCTGCCTCTTCTAAATCATAAGGAAATGGGACTCGTGTGCGAGCTGAGATAAGTGGGTCTTGGCAGGCACGCAAGATTGGCTCTATATCTTCCTCGCGCAATGGGCGAAGAGTAATAAGGCCGTCACTGAGAGTTGGTTGCTCAACCGGCCAATTGATCACGCTAGAACCTAGCCGACGAATTCGCGGTCGCGACGCTTGCGATTAACGCTGTGATTGCAAGTTAAATTGCTTGGAAGCTCTGCGCAGTGATCACACAGAAGAATCAATTGATGGCAACTCTCAGAATTACAATTGCGGAAACGTTTGGTGGGAGCGTTGCACTTTACGCATTCGCCGATCACCTTAGTTTTATCGGAGAAGTCATGAATCATCCGATCGTCAAAGATATAGAGAGAACCTTCCCACAGTGAGTCATCTCCAAACTTCTCGCCATACTTCACGATACCACCATCGATTTGGTAGACCTCTTTAAAACCGTTATCGACCATGATTGCCGACAAGATTTCGCAGCGAATTCCGCCGGTGCAGTAGGTGACGATTGGCTTATCCTTAATATCGTCGTATTTACCGCTCTTAATCTCTTCAATAAAGTCATGTGAAGTCTGCACATCAGGAACGATTGCATTCTTAAACTTACCGATCTTCGCCTCGTAGGCATTTCGGCCATCAAAGAAGATCACATCATCGCCACGTTCTTTTACAAGGGCATCGACCTGTGCTGGGCGTAGGTGCTTTCCTCCGTTAATGACACCGGTCTCATCAACTTTAATTGCATCGGGATTGCCAAAACCAACGAGTTCTTTACGAACGCGCACCTGAAGGCGAGGAAAGTCAGAACCGGTTCCGTCAGACCACTTAAAGGTAATCTTCTTAAATCCTGGATATTGACGAGTCATCTTTACGTATTTCTTAACAGCGGCCATATCGCCACCGACAGTTCCGTTGATGCCGTGCTTTGAGATGATGATGCGTCCCTTAAGGCCAAGGCTCTCGCAGAGCTGCTTCTGCCAGAGCTTGACCGCCTCAGGATCTTCTAGTGGCGTGAAGCCGTAATAGAGGATTACCTTCGGAATCGATGGCGCATGCTTGTTCACGGCTCCATTCTAAGCCCAGGCAGGAAGGGAATAAACCGTCCTATTTTCCAGTTGTAGGTAGTTGAAAGTTCAACTAAACTTTCGCCTAAGAGAAGGAGCCCACAATGCCTGCAGTAACAGTTAGCGATATCACCGTTCTACCTCGCATCACATCAGGTAGCGATCTTCGGGCGCGCACAGTTAAGAGCATCACGACTGCGCCACAAGGTTATGAAGGTGAAGGTTTCCCAGTTCGTCGCGCATTTGCAGGTGTTGAACTTCAACAGCTTGATCCATTTATTCATCTTGATCAAATGGGTGAAGTTGAATATGCGCCAGGAGAACCAAAAGGAACTCCGTGGCATCCACACCGCGGATTTGAAACAGTTACATACATCATTGATGGAATCTTTGATCACCAAGATTCAAATGGTGGTGGCGGAAGAATTTCTAATGGCGATACACAGTGGATGACTGCGGGTGGAGGAATTCTTCACATAGAGACTCCACCAGAATCTTTGGTGATGTCAGGCGGTTTGTTTCATGGATTCCAACTATGGGTCAATCTTCCTGCTGCAAAGAAATGGTCACCACCTGCTTATCAAGATGTGCGCGCCAATGATGTTGCACTGTTGACAACACCAGACAGCGGAGCGCTCTTGCGCGTTATTGCAGGAGAGCTGGGTGGACACATGGGTCCAGGAAGCACACAGACTCCCATCACTTTGCTTCATGCAACTGTTGCACCAGGTGCTGAAATTCGTCTTCCATGGCGCAAGGATTACAACGCACTTGTCTACACAATGTCAGGGCACGGTTTTGTTGGAGATGAACAGCGTCCAGTATCAATGGGACAGCTCACTGTCTTTGGTGATGGTGATGCAATCGTTGTTCGCGCCGCACAACAGCAAGAATCACGCTCTCCAAACCTTGAGCTTTTTATTCTCGGTGGCGCGCCAATCAAAGAACCTGTCGCCTGGATGGGTCCATTTGTGATGAATACAAAGCGTGAAGTACTCCAAGCTTTCGATGATTTCCAGAAGGGATTGCTGGGATCTATCCCTGCCATCTATAAGGAAGATGCGAAGAAGCCCCTAAACCGCACAGATAAGTTAAGTGGCGACGTTCTAGATGTACACGGAGCACCGACTGACCTACAAGAAGGCTAATTGCCCTTAAGGTCTCCGCGAGTTAAGTGATAGAGCAACGCTTGAATGGTTGTGCGGCGATGGTATGCCTCACGCCAAATCACTGACTTTGGACCATCGATTACCGATGCAGCAACTTCTTCTCCACGGTGTGCGGGTAAGCAGTGCATAAAGATTGAATCATCTGCTGTCAGCGACATTAAACGATCATCTATTGCAAATGGTGCCAGAGCTACGAACTTCTCTTGACGTTCGCTCTCTGGATCCCCCATGGACATCCAGACATCTGTATAGAGAACGCTTGCATCTTTCGCGGCAGCCTCTGCATCCTCTGTCACTTCAATCTTCGCACCAGTCTTTGCAGCAATTGCTTGAGCTTTTGCAACAACCGTGGAATCGGGTGCGAACTTTCCTGAGGGAGTTGCTGCGACAACGTGTGCTCCCATGATTGCGCCCATCATCAACCAGGCATGCGCCATATTGTTTCCATCACCAAGATAGACAAACTTTCGACCCGAAATATCTTCGCCAAAGTTCTCGCGAATCGTCACCCAATCGGCCAAAAGCTGCGTTGGGTGATCATCATCGGTAAGGCCGTTGATCACAGGAATTGTTGCATTAGCGCCAAGCTCATCGACATCGGCTTGGGCAAAGGTGCGAATAATCAGTGCATCACAGAAACCACTAATGATTCGGGCTGTATCTGCGATGGTCTCTCCGCGACCGAGTTGAAGCTCATCTCCACGAATAAAGATCGGCGTTCCACCTAAATGGGCAACTGCGGTTTCAGAAGCTAAACGGGTACGGGTTGAAGGCTTTGTCATATAGATGGCAACGCTCTTATTGCGAAGGGCGGTATCTGCGCGCAAAGGGTTTGCAGCAAAGTCGCTGGCAGTTGCAAGGAGGAGTTCTACATCTTCTCTAGAAAGATGTTCGGTGCGCAGTAGGTCCTTCATCCGTGAATTCTACTCAAGGAAGGTAAACTTCCGCACATGGGTTTCTTGACTAAAGATCGCACTGAGACCGCCCCGGTTACGCAAGATTCCGATGGCGGACATGACCTCTTTGCGCATTACATCAAGAAAGAGAAAGTTGTTGAATCTGCCGTCACAGGCAAAGCGGTAAGAGCTCTCTGTGGAAAGAAATGGGTCCCATCGCGCGATCCATCAAAGTATCCAGTCTGCCCTGCTTGCAAAGATATCTTTGATGGGCTTCGTCCTGGCCCTGATGAGAACGAATAATTCACTCACATGAACCTGCCTCCCCGACTCAGAGCTTTCGCACGCAGGTTCACCGTTGCTGCTTCAATTACTGCGCTCCTGATTTCGAGTTCAGCAGCGATCTTTCCGGCAATTGCAGATAATCCTCCTCGTAAAATTTTCTCAGGTTGGATTCCTTACTACTCAATTAAGACTTCTGTTCCTGCAGCTGTTAACAATGCAGATCTCATTAAAGAGGTGATGCCATTCTGGTATACCTTGAAGTACAACGGTAAGACTAAGAGCACGGTTGTCACAGATCTCTATGCCCCAGCTAATCCAAGTATTCCAATGGCGCAAACGCTGACTTCCTTACGTAACGCGGGTTTTACAATTATTCCAACCATTACAGACGGCACCGAAAAGGGAGTGCTTGCATCTCTTCTTGAAAAACCTGCATCGCGCGCTCAGATTGTGAAAGCGATTACTGACACTGTCGTCAACAATAATTTTGATGGTATTGATCTTGACTTCGAAGGCTTTGCATTTGTCGATGGCAATCAAACTTGGAGCAAGACAGCGCCACTGTGGACAGCCCTTGTTAAAGAGCTTTCAGTATCCCTTCACGCTCAAAAGAAGATTCTCTCTGTCTCAACACCGTATGTGCTCGATCCTGCTGGAAAGCAGAAGGGTTACTTCGTCTACGCCTGGGCTGCAATTGCATCTTCAATCGACCGTCTTCGCATCATGACCTATGACTATTCAGTTTCACGACCGGGTCCGATTGGACCAATCTCGTGGACCGAGAGAACTCTTCAATATGCAGTCTCGATCATGCCGGCATCAAAAGTCTATGTTGGAATTCCGGGTTATGGTCGAGACTGGGTGACTGCGGTAACGGGAGTCTGTCCCGCAAATGTTGCATCGGTGATTAAACCCGGTGCAAAGGCTGCAACTTTTCTGATGCGTAATGCACAATCACTTGCTGCTTCGTATGGAGTTGTTCCTACCTATAACGAGCAATACGGCGAGATGACCTTTACCTATCAGAAGGTTTACAACGGAACTACAGCCGCAGGACTTTCGACTTCTTGTACAGCTACTCGCACCGCGTGGTATCAAGATGCACGCTCTTACACTCTTCGCGCCGGTCTAGTAGATAAGTATCGTCTCGGTGGTTTAGCTGCATGGACTATCGGAATGGAAGAACCGCTAGCCCTTGATGGAATTCGAACTGTTGCTAAATCAATAGCTCCAGATCAAGTCACTGCAACCATCACTTCAAGTGCAACTTCCATTGAATACGGAGATCCGATTACGATCTCAGGAACATTTACGATTAAGGATAAGTCACCTCTGGTCAATGTTCCCGTTCGCATTGAAGGAAAGTCTGCAGGAGAGAGCACTTGGCGCGTTCTCACACGAGCAACAACGGATGTTGCAGGTAAGTTCACTAAGCCACTTTTGATAAGCAAGGGCATGTCGATTAGGGCATTTACAGAGGGCTCTTGGGAGCGCAATGAAGGAATAAGTAATGAAGTTGCAATCTCTGTAACTCGCTTGCTGCTTCTGACAGCTCCAGCTTCAGTAAAGAAGGGCGAGACAATAACTGTTTCAGGCTCACTTCGCCCTCGCACTGCTGGAACATTTATTTCTCTTGAAGTCCTTAAGGGGGGTAAGTGGAGTCCACTTACCCCAACTATTCCGACCGATAGCCAAGGCGCATTCACATTTGCCGTACCGGCCACAACTCGTGGCGTGCTCACTCTTCGAGTCAGCGCCGCGGGTGAACTCGCCTTCCCAATCACAACATCACCACCATTCTTACTCTTGGTGCGCGCATCAGGCCCGCCTGAAGTAGTGAAGTAATTCCGGAAAATTGGTTTAATCAGATATGGCAACGAAGACACAGGATGCAATTGAAGAGCAGATCCGTGAGATCTTCTCGAATAATTCGCCTTGGGTAACCATTGTCTGGGACGACCCTGTAAATCTTCAGAGCTATGTCACATATGTTTTTATGGAGCTCTTCGGTTACTCCAAGGAGAAGGCCACTGAGTTGATGCTTCAAGTTCATAATGAAGGAAAAGCGATTGTCTCAACCGGATCTCGCGAAGAGATGGAACACGATGTTGCACGACTTCATGAGTTTGGCCTCTGGGCGACAATTCAACGCGGGGATCAAGCACTTTAATGGCTGCTACTGAAGGCTTTAAGCGCCATGGTGCACATAGCTATGTAGTTCAATTCGATGCAACAGAGCAAGAAGTTCTGATCAATCTTGCAGAACAGTTAATCGAACTTCTCTCGGAGCGAGTTGATCATGGCCATGAAGATCCATTGGCTGCGATGGTTGGGATCACTTCACACGACTCTCCTCCGGAAGATGAAGTGCTTCATCGACTCCTTCCTAATGCTTATGCAGATGATGTTGATGCTGCAGAGTTCCGACGTTATACCGAATCTACTCTTCGCCAAAAGAAAGAGGCACATGCGATTTCAATTCGTATGGCTGTAAAGAGTTCACCAGAGGGAGATATCGAATTAGATCACGAGGGTGCAAATGCATGGCTCGGTGGTCTCAACGATATGAGATTAGCGTTAGGCGTTCGCCTCAATATTGAAAACAGTGATTACCAGCATCTCGAGCTCTTGGCCCCTGATGATCCACTTCGAGGCGTATACATGGTCTATACATGGCTCGGTTGGTTACAAGAGAGCCTTCTCGAAGCGTTGATGAGCGAAGTAGATTAGAATCCGCATCTATGTCACTGACCATCTCTCAAGCAATCGTTGATGCAATTCTCGAGCAGTCACGTGCTGAGTATCCGGACGAGTGCTGCGGTGTCATCCTTGGACCCGTGGGAGCCGATACACCGGTGCGCCTTAAGCCGATGATTAATGCAGCTCATTCACCTACTTTTTATGAGTTCGATCCCAAAGATCTTCTTGCACTCTATCGCGAAGTTGATGACAACGATGAAGAGATTGTCGTGATCTATCACTCCCACACAGAGACAGAGGCTCGTCCATCACGTACGGATATCGCCTATGCAGGCGAGCCGGGGGCTCATTATGTGCTCGTCTCTACACGCGAAGAGATTGCACCTGCAACAGAATTTCGTTCATTTCGCATCGTTGATGGCGTTGTGACTGAAGAAGAAGTTTCAATTACCGCATAGCCCTTTTCTTCGCCATAATACGGGCATGGCTATCGACGTACGCATCCCAACAATTCTTCGCCCATTCACAAAAGATCAGAAGTCCGTAGAGGCATCTGGTGCAACTCTTGGCGCACTAATTGCAGATCTTGATGCACAGTACGCAGGTCTTGGAGAGCGTCTGCTCGAGAATGGTGCACTTCGCCGATTTATCAACGTCTACATCAATGACGAGGATGTCCGTTTCCTCGGCAGCCTTGAGGCTCCACTCAAAGATGGCGACTCGGTAACAATTCTTCCTGCAGTTGCAGGTGGCAGCGCCCATGGCGCGATTTGATTCGCTTGAATCTTCAGTAGGCAATACACCTCTGATAGGTCTTCCACGTCTATCGCCTGCTCCTAATGTTCGCCTGTGGGCGAAGATGGAAGATCGAAATCCCACAGGTTCAATTAAAGATCGCACAGCAATCTCAATGGTTGATGAGGCGGAGAAAAGCGGTCTCCTAAAACCCGGAGCAACAATTCTCGAACCGACAAGTGGAAATACAGGCATCTCTCTCGCGATGGCTGCAAAGGTGCGCGGCTACAAACTTATCTGCGTCATGCCAGAGAACACCAGTCCTGAACGTCGCCAACTTCTTGAGATGTGGGGCGCGCAGATAATCTCCTCACCTGCAGCTGGTGGATCTAATGAAGCGGTGCGCGTTGCAAAAGAGATTGCAGCTGCAAATCCTGATTACGTATTTCTCTATCAATATGGAAATCCAGCAAACACTTTGGCGCACTACCGAGGCACTGGTCCAGAGATCCTTGCTGATCTTCCAACGCTCACACACTTTGTTGCAGGTCTTGGCACTACAGGAACATTGATGGGTGCTGGTAAGTATCTGCGCGAACAAAAGCCGGATGTTCAGATCATTGCGGCTGAACCTCGTTATGGAGAACTTGTATATGGACTTCGTAACATCGATGAGGGATTCGTTCCAGAGCTCTATGACGCATCAGTGCTGACACGCCGATTCTCAGTTGGCGCAGAAGATTCTGTGCGCCGAGTGCGCGAGCTACTTCATATTGAAGGAATTTTTGCTGGAATATCAACGGGTGCGATTCTTCATGCCGCTCTTGCGATCGGTAAAGAGGCCCTTGCAGAAGGAAGAAGCGCAGATATTGCATTTATCGTCTGCGATGGAGGATGGAAGTACCTCTCAACAGGCATTTATGGCAGTGATGTCGATGGCGCTACTGAAGAGCTAGACGGAACTCTCTGGGCGTAATTCCTCTTTTACCCCATCCACCTCGTACGATTAGCGCATGAGCAACGCACCTATCGGCATCTTCGATTCTGGTGTTGGCGGACTCACCGTAGCTCGTGCAATCTTGGATCAGCTACCCGGTGAATCTGTTCTCTATATTGGAGATACCGCACGCGGTCCATATGGCCCAAGACCTCTTGCTGAAGTTCGTGACTTCTCATTGGAGACTCTCGACTTTCTAGTCGATCAGGGTGTTAAAGCACTTGTTATCGCTTGCAATACAGCTAGCGCTGCAATGTTGCGTGATGCTCGAGAGCGTTACTCAGTTCCAGTAATTGAAGTTATTCAACCCGCAGTCCGTCGCGCAGTTGCAGCAACTCGCACCGGAAAGATTGGTGTTATTGGAACTCGGGCGACAATAGATTCTCAGGCCTATCTCGATGCTTTTGCGGCAGCGCCCCATCTGACGATTACTTCAACAGCGTGTCCTCTCTTTGTTGAATTCGTGGAACGTGGTGAGACATCAGGGAAAGCAATTACTGATATCGCACGCGATTATTTGAAGCCCATGATTGACGCCGATATCGACACACTCGTTCTAGGCTGCACCCACTACCCATTACTGACTGGAGTCATCTCCTATGTAATGGGTAATGACGTTTCGCTTGTCTCAAGCGCCGAAGAGACAGCAAAAGATTTGTATCGCGTTCTCGTTGAGGGCTCTCTTCTACGTGATGCAGATTCACCAGCACCAACTCATCGCTTTTTAGCAACGGGGGATGCAGCGGCATTTGAGAATTTGGCACGTCGTTTCTTGGGTCCAGAAGTTGGATCTGTCCAACAACAGAAAATAGGTAGTTAAATGGCACGCAATGATGGACGTTCAGTAGATCAACTCCGAGATATCAAAATCACTCGTGGATGGCTCGACCATGCAGAAGGTTCTGTATTAGTTGAATTCGGAAAGACTCGCGTTCTCTGCGTTGCATCCTTTACACCAGGAGTTCCACGTTGGCTTAAAGATAGCGGCACCGGTTGGGTGACATCTGAGTACTCAATGCTTCCTCGTGCAACACATACCCGTTCAGATCGCGAGAGCGTGAAGGGCAAGTTAGGCGGCCGCACGCAAGAGATTTCACGCCTTATCGGTCGTTCACTTCGCGGAATCGTAGATATGAAAGAGCTTGGCGAGAATACAATCGTTATTGACTGCGATGTGTTGCAAGCCGATGGCGGAACTCGCACAGCAGCAATTACAGGTGCATATGTCGCACTTGCCGATGCAATCACATGGGCAACAAAGCAAGGACACATCAAGGCTGGTGCTAATCCTCTTGCAGATTCAGTTGCGGCCATCAGCGTTGGAATCATTGATGGCGTTCCAATGCTTGATCTCTGCTACGAAGAAGATGTCCGCGCTGAGACAGATATGAATGTTGTCTGCTCAGGTGACGGCCGCTTTATCGAAGTGCAAGGAACTG
>CAZXVL010000037.1:0-10249 GCA_964644425.1 uncultured Candidatus Planktophila sp. | reverse complement strand
AGACGTAATCCCTATCCAGCTCTTCGGTTCCCTTAAAGAGAACCAGAGTAAAGCCTTTGAGATTGACTGAGGACTTAAAGAGATAATCACCGTTGGAATCTGTTGTGAATCTATAGGTGTACTTCTTCTTTGATCCCTTTTTGGTGGCAACTATATTGAGTCTTGTATTTGCCCACAGGCTTGAGACTTCTATTCGAGTCTTATTTCCAACTATTGTGCCAAGAACTAGGTTGGTTACTTCCTCTTCTGCTTCAACTTCAGGCAGAGAATCCAAATCATCCGCAGGAGATGGCGCAACAACAGTTGCTGTGTCCACGGTGGTATTGGTCGCGTAGAGAGTTGGTACTGGAGCTAGAACCGAAGAGGTATCGGTTACCGGTGCAAGTGAACCACTAGATCCGCCACTAGAGACTGTTGAGGTATCACTAAGAACTGTTGATGTGTCAGAGCGTGGCGGTGGTGGAGTATTTCCAGCATTGATTACTCGCCCTGTGCCGGTGTCCCAAACTCTGCCGTTGTTATCTGTGGCTAGTCCCCCAGAGATATGAATCCAGGATGAACCATTTGCAATTGTAAATTTTGATCCATCCCAAGTGACATTAGAGCCATGCCAGCCGGCAACATTGCCTGATTCAGAAGGTGTTGTTTGAAAGACAAAGCGTGAACCCGAAGGACATCCCATATATTCCTGGGGCATGATTCCACCGTTGTTGAAGGGATCACTTGAATTAGCAACGATAACTCCGCAGACATGACCATCTGGATGCACCACTGCATATCCACCAAAGCCGCCAGTAACAGGAGCTGGTGTTGAGCTCGGAGAAGGTGTGGGAGTCGGTGAGACTACGGTCGTAGTTTCAACTACAGGGGTTGCACTCTCTGATGTTGTTACCGTTGCACTCTCTTGTCCACTTGGTGCAGCAACAGGGTTTGCACAGACTCCACCTGATGAAGTTCCACCATCAGGATCTGTAAATGGCCCCCATTGGAAACACCTTTGCTGACCAGGATGTGCTTCATTCCATTGTTGAGACTGCAACAATGCTGCGGCCTGGCCTGCATCTACTGAAGAGCGGTATGTTGACCACGCAGCGAGTGTCTCTGCTGATCGCCATGTTTTCGTGCAGTAGTTGTAATAACGATCATCAGAGCGCGAAGTAGTAAAGTTCATATCAACGCCCACTGCATTTGAAGAACCTGCAGCACAACCCCTGGCTATCCAAGCAAGGTACTCAGCGCTTGCCTCATAGGTGGCCTGTGTAACTCCTGGCTGACTCCATATTCGAGTACCAGGAATCTCTGCCTGATAGGCAACACCTGGGAAAGGATCTGTCTCTGCAGAAGCAGTAGGGGCAGCACCGAAGGCTAGGAGTGATACCAGGATTGAAATTAGGAAGGTTCGCGTGGACTTCATACTTCTAGATTAGCGCTGAATAAAGCCCTTGAGGGTGCAATGCCCAGTCAAATATCGACCTAAACCATCATGAGAGCCCATCGAGCGCTCTCGATGGAGATTTAGTTCAACGCCCCTAGGTGATGAGGAGTTATCTGATATTCGCGATCTTGATAACTGCATTTCACATCCCTGCCACGTTTCAAATCATCAAGAGTAAAATCTAGTAAGACCACAACCCGATTTCCTCTTGAAATGGCTCCCCCACTGATTAATTTGGCGTCTTGTCCCTTGCGCCAAATGACTCCGCTGATCTCTTTTAGATGCGTATTGGTAACCCAGAACTCGCGCCCGTCATAATCACATTTGACTGTATCGCCTTTTTTATTTTGGTCAGCTGTGTAATCTTGTAGAACGGTCACGCGCTTTCCTTTGGATATTGCTCCACCTTGAATGATTTCTAGAATCTGCCCTTTGCGAAAATATAGATCTGCCATTTTGCTCTCCCGACTTTGTGAGTGATCTCTTCAATGTAGACCTCTGACAATGAATGTATAAGGAGTTGCCCAGTCAGTTAGCCAGTCATACTTTCTGCGAACTCCATGACATCCCATTGGAAGTAATTAGAATTTGAGTCTGGAAGATTTTCACCAGATAGTGTTTCTAACGAGAGATTGCGCAGGTAATACGCGCCTTCGAACTCCGTTAATGAAGTGAGTGTGAACTTGACATCAGCTCTTAGGAAATTGCCATCTGCGCAGTTAGGGTCACAGTCATTGACGTTGTATTGCCCAATACCTTCTGCGCCATCTACGCTCCAAGACTGCCATTGAATTTGATCTAGATACATGTTTCCATCGCCACATGTGAGCGTAATTGCCTCTGGTTTTTGTTCTGGATACTCACAATCCCATGTGTAGACAAGAGAGGCACCGACAGGCTCAGATGTGCCACATGATGCAAGGACTGACACTAAGAGAATCAAAGGCAAAAAGTAGCCTCTCATAAAGGCGGAGTGCTTCTTCATGGCCATATTTATGACTTTTCACGTAGCAGCGCATGCATCTGCGCAGCCATCTGCTTGATCTCACGGAGCTCTTGCTCTGCGACCTCTCGAGACTCCTTTGCCAACTCCAGCTCTTTCAAGACCACAGCATGGGTATCTGCGATCTGCTCGGCAAGCTCATTGGAGGATCGACTCTGCCCCACCATGATGATGGAGAGCAGGACTAATTGGAGAAAGGTCTGAGCAATCCAATCAACTATCGTGAGTGAATCACCTGATTCAATGGCGGCAGGAAGTGAGATCAAGGCGATAGCGCCAAAGATATAGGCGCCCCACATTGAAGAGACTACTGCCGTAATGCGCTCGGCCAATCTGCGGTTGAAATTTCCTATAGTGCTCATAGGTTCAACCTACATCAATGGCCTACTTCACTCCTGTGATCGTGAATGAATGAACGAGTGTTGCTGGCGCTCTGAGTGCATCTCCTGCATAGCTCCATGTTGTGGTGCAGAGACCATTTGCCACGCCTCTAATAGATGCCTGAGTAAAGGTTCCTGAGGTATTTACTAGAGGAGAGGTCGAGAGGACAGAACAGACAGCTGGAGTTGATGTCGTCACTGTCACTGGCAGATCCACGCTGGACTTTCCGCCGTTGAGTACTGAATTCAAGAATGCACTCGAAGCGGTAATTGAGAATGGCCCTGCACCAACACGAGTTGATACAGCATTAGTGATGCGCAGCTGCACAGGAATCATCGTCCACTGGAAGCTGCGGGTAACACTTGGTGCCGCTGCCCATCGAGTATCGCCGGCTTGTGATGCCTGGATTGTGCAGGTAACACCTGAGCCGCTGACACCTTGTGCTGGCTGGACTGTGTTCGCACCTGCTGCCTGAACGATTACGCAGGTTGAAGGTGTGAGAGAGGTGTAGGTGATTGGGTATTTAGAAGTTGCCACTGCACCAAGAGTTAAAGGTGATGCGTAATCTCGATTTGAAATAGATGAAAAGGAGATTGCCTGAGGAGCGTTAGCACCCTCTTGAGGGGTAGTCACGCCTGTTACAGAGGCAACAAGTGTTGTTGCAGATGGCAACCAGTAGGAGTTACCAGCAAATCTGACTGTGAGTTGGCAGGTTCCATTCCAAATCGCCTTCACTGTGACACGAGTATGTGAAGTTGATGTGCCCTGGAATGAGGCATCTGAAACCACACAAACACGAGGTGTTATAGAGGTGATCTCTAGTGGCGTAGTGCCACCGTTGAGCTCGCCAAGCTTTGTTTGGACTGAGCTAAAGACGCTGATATCTGCACTGACTCCCGCCACATTTACTGGGGCTGCAAGTAGCCACTTGATTGCAGTCGGCTCCTTCATCCAAGTGAATGTGCGAGTAACAGTTGCTGCTGGCATCCATGTGTCGTTACCGGCCTGAGATGCACTGACGCTACACGTTGCTGAATTGCCCACAGGTAGCGGAGTGACATAACTCAAGACTGTTGCGGTATCAACTGTTGAGATCGCACAGACAGCAGGTGTTGATGTTGTGTAGGTGATTGGCAAGCCTGACTTAGTGGTAGCGCTCAAGGTTGTTGGCGCTCCCCCGAAGTAACGTGAGCTCGGCAAGCTAAATGTAATCATCTGGCTATTGCGTCGGAACTTAGCGCTAGCTGTTACGGCGCGAGCTGGGGCCCAACTCTCATTTCCTGCCTGTGATGCCGTGATTGAACAGGTGTTGTTATCACCTGTTAAACCATTGACATTCTTAGCTGAGAAGCTTCCATTGGCATTGGCAATGACTTCACACACCAGAGGAGTCGCAGATGTGACTGTCACTGGCAGGCCAGAGGTTGCACGAGCTGTGATCGGAAGTAGCTGACCGAACTCAGCCACTGAAGCAATCGAGAGGGAGATTGACTGGCTTGCATTAGCGCCAGCTTGTGGAGTCTTAATCCCCGATACAGTTCTTGAGATTGTCTGCGACTTAGCTAACCAGTAGCTGTTGCCAGCAAAGTTGATCTGAAGAGTACAAGTACCGTTCCAAAGAGCCCTTACAGCTGCTTGAGTATGTGAAGTTGAAGACCCAATGTAGTTAACGGAATCCACAAGACAGACATTCTTTGTTAACGAGGTAACTGTAAATGCAGCTGTGCCAGCAAGTGATTCCTTCAATAGTGGCTGTGAAGCACTGGTGGCTACTAGATCAAGGACTGTTCCTGACTCGGTGATATTGCCAGCCCATGCGCCAGTGATATTTGTGCTCTCTTTCTGCCAAATGATTGTGCGCGCAATCGATGGTGCAGGTGACCAAATTGAATCTCCTGGTTGAAGTGCAGTGACCCCGCAGGATGCAGATGAACCTGTTGGTAGTGGAGTGAGGTAAGAAAGGGTGCTCTGACTATCGGCAACTGTGATCGCACAGACGCTCGGAGTTGTCACACGGAACTCCACTGGCAGCCCTGATGTTGAAGAGGCGGTGAGTGCAGTTGGGGCTCCTCCAAAGAAGCGAGTGGTAGGCAATGTGAATGTGATTGCCTGAGCCTTGCGGATCCAGTTAAAGCTCTGAATTGAAGGTGCGGCAGGTGCCCAACGATCATCGCCTGCCTGGGTTGCTTGGATACGGCAGAGATTTGAATCTCCACTTAACCCATCAGCTGACTGAGCAGCAAATGATCCATCTGGCGCTGTTGTAACGGTACAGATTGTCGGTGTCAGCGAAGTAAGTGTTACAGGCAGACCTGAAGATGCGCGAACAGTGAGTGGATTCGGTGTTCCCACTGAACGGTTGGCAGGAGTTGTAAAGCTGATGTTCTGTGGGGCGTTCGCTCCTACCAATGGACTCTTCATTCCAGAGACAGTGACAACTACTGAGCTACCAGATGAGAGCCAATAACTATTGCCAGCATAGGTGACCATTAACTGGCAGGTGCCATTCCATAGTGAGTGGACAGTTGCACGAGTATGAGAGGTTGCACTGCCTTGATATGAAACAGAATCAACCACACAAATATTCGGTGTTCGAGATGTCACCACCATCGCTGTTGTGCCAGAGATATCTTCTTTCAGTGCTGGCTGAGAGATGCTTGAGACTACGAAGTCGACAACTGTTCCTGTCTCATTGAGCGCTCCCGCCCATGTGGCCTTGATGGCGGTGTTCTCTTTTAGGAATGTGATGGGTCTTGAAATCTGCGCTGGCTCATATGTTGAATCGCCGTTTTGAACCGCAGTCACATTACAAAGATATCGAGATGCACTTCCCACTGGAGAGACATAAGTCAGTACTGACTGTGAATCAACAACTTCGATCTTGCAGACAGATGCTGGCTGAACATAGAGATTAACTGGCAAGCCAGAAGATGAGGTTGCCACCAACGGTGTTGCCACTCCCCCGAAGAAGCGCTCAGAAGGCATCGTCAGGGTAACTGTCTGTGCAAGACGTGGAGGGTAGGGAGTATTTGTACGAGCTATTGGTCCAAAGCCCCAACCGCCTGTCTCAGTCAAAGGACCTGAATAGGCATACATCTTCACTCGGAAGTAGTAGGTCGTGCCTGACTTAAGGTTTGCAATCGCTGCAGTCACGTTCTGAGTGGTTGCGTTGGTGATAGCAAATGGAGTCGCATTGACTGTGACTGTGCCAGTTTCCAAGAGCGGATCTGTGCCATAGACAAAGTAGAAGCGAAGATTTCCCGCACCTGCATTAACGGATGCATTGAGAGTCATCGAATTCAGCGTCACATTTGTCGCTGTAGTGCTATTAATTACTGGTGCCACTGGATTACCGGTATTGGTCAGCGGTGTTGGCTTTGTAATGCCGGCAGCATTGAGTGCCTCGAAGCGATAGTAATAACGATATCCAGGAACGATGCCTGTCATATCTGCAGAGACTGTAACTGTCTCAATACCTGTATATTGCTGAGGCAATGTGATCACTCTTGGGTTGGCCAATAAAGACTGATCCATTCCGTAGACAAGTCGAACTGTTGTCGTCTGCCCGTTTGGATTGATACGTCCTGTCACTGTGGTTGTAGGTGAGTTAAGGCCACCAGTTGGACGAATCGTCTCCACACTTGGCATCACACCGACAATTGCTGGAGTGGTAAATGAGATTACATTGGATGAGACTGAGGCGACGCTATTTCCAGCAACAACCTTGTAGTAGTAGGTGGTCGATCCATTCAGGAATGAAATATCTAGATGCACACCTGTCGTTGTCGCTCCACCGACAGAGATCTGTGCAGCTGTTCCTGTCTGAGTCTTCGTCAAGAAATCTGGGTCTGTGCCATAGAGAAAATAGACATTGGTCGAGCCATTATTTGCATTGACCGTACCTGTGAGGCGCGCACTCCATCCTGTGACAGAGAGAGGATCTTTCGCACTCACCGTTGGCGCACTCACTGGTGGAGCAATGGTCTTGAAAGTTCCTGTTGCAGTTGTAAAAGATCCACTCTCATTAGTTGCCAGTGAGCGGAAGAAATATGTGCTTGATGCAGTCAATGACTCAAGAGTCAGAGGAATTGAAACCACATCCCCGCCTACCAATGGTGATGGAGAGAGATTGATTGACGTTGTACCGGTGGCAAATGATTGATCTCGTGAATACTGAAATTCCGCTGTAGTTGGTGCATTACCTGGGTTGATCTCAACAACCACATTTGCGCTTTGATGTGAGACTGTTGTGACGGTCTTTACCTGAACAGCTGGAGGCACAATTGCTGGGCCACCATCAGTTGGTGATACATAGAGCAACTTATTGGGCGTTCCATTGCCGAGGCCGATAATTGCATCACTTGTCGCCTGGGCAACGAGGGCTGCACTTACTTGAGCCACAGAGGCTCCTGGGTTAAGACCTAAGAAGACCGCTGCAGCACCTGCCACATGGGGTGTTGCCATTGATGTGCCACTTGCTGTCAGAGTTGCATCGGCACCTGTCCACCAACCAGCTGTGATTCCCACACCAGGTGCGTTGATATCAACGCATGAACCCCAGTTAGAAAATCCTGCCTTTGCATCTCCGCTTGTGACTGCACCTACTGTGATTGCAGATGGAGCACTTGCTGGCGAGACCTTACATGCATCGATATTGTCATTTCCAGCAGCTGCAACCACTGTGATGCCTGCATTTGTTAACTTAAGAATTGCATCGTTCACACTTGTTGAGGCGTTTCCACCGATACTCAAATTGACGACAGCTTGAGTCTTTGGGTTGGTATTTGCTGGAGAGAGAATCCAATCAAGTCCTGCGATCACAGTTGCAAATGAACCCATACCGCCGCAACCAAGAATTCGCACTGGGACAACTGTTGCGTTCTTCGCAACACCATACTTTGTGCCCGCAACATTTGTTGCTACGTGAGTTCCGTGGCCGTTGCAATCGACTGTGCCATTGCCATCTGAGATGCCGCTAAATCCTGGACCGATACGACCGGCTAAATCTGAGTGTGGGAAGATTCCTGTGTCACCAATGTAGACAGTGGCACCTGCGCCACCAGATCGGTAACCGTAACTTCCTTGATATCCGGCAGTCGTTGAAAGTGCTTCGCGCTGATCAATGCGATCTAGGCCCCACGATGGAGTCGGTGTCTGGTTCTGCTGAATCGCAAGACCACTTATTGGTGCATCTTTTTCAACAGTTAAAATATTAGGAATTCTCTTCAGGACTGGGATTAGTGCATCAGGTAGCTTGATGACAAAACCATTGAAGGCGTATTGAAAACGTGAGTTGACCTGACCGCCTGTGCTCTTGATTGCCTTTTCGACGGCAGCTTGAGTCTCCGGGGTGATCTTGACGATGTAATCAGATGATGGACCAAAGAGGGAGGCATCGGCGCCTGCGGTGGAGATGGTCATTGAACCGATAGCAATAAAGATGGTTGCAATCGATCGGAATGTTCTTCTCTTTAAGCTCTTCATCGTCTCGCCCCTGAAATCTCTCTATCGTCTGATCCACTGATACAACCGTAACGAGGGTCCAATTTTATGCACCGCACCTGACTGTCAATGACTAGTCACCCAAGGCCGATATGCGATATTTAGCCATGAACAAAATTGAGTCATTGCTAGAAAAGCTCATCTTCGCTGGCCGCTGGTTATTGGCACCGCTCTATATCGGTCTACTGCTAGCCCTTCTGCCAATCTTGTATCGATTCTTCGCCGCTTTCTGGCACATGATGACTCACATCACTGAATCAACATCAGCTGAGATCACTCTCGAAGTTCTCGAGCTCCTCGATGTGGTTCTTCTTGGAAACCTCATCATCATCGTTCTCTTTGCAGGATACGAGAACTTTGTCTCCAAGATTAAGGTCGCAGAAGAGGCAGAGGATCGACCACACTGGATGGGTCATGTTGATTACAGCGGCCTGAAGATCAAGTTAATCGGATCATTGGTTGCAATCAGTGTCATCGAACTGCTCAAGGACTTTATGCAAGAAGGACCATTCGATGCCAACCGTGAGGGATGGCGTATCGGTATTCATATGACCTTCGTAATCTCTGGAGTCCTCTTCGCTCTCATGGACACTATGGCAGATCGCCATAAGTCCGAGCGCTAATTACTTCAGCAAGCCAAATTCAGAGGCTGCCTGAACGAGCTCTTCTTTAGCATCAGGATGAGCTGCATTGTTAATCAAGTTCATCGCCTGCTCTGATTGAGTGTGGCCAAAGCAGGCAGCTGCTCCTTGTTCGGTAACGACAAAGGAGTGCTGAAAGCTTGTGATGTTCTCTGTCAGTCGTGGAACAATCGATGAGACCTTTGCCTTGGGATGCCATGATGGAAGGGCCATAAAGGATCGCCCGCCGCGGGAATGAAGTGATCCCACGATAAAGTCAGTTGATCCGCCAAAGCCGCTATAGATCTCACCGCGGACATGGGATGCATTCGCCTGGTCATAGAGATCGATTTGAAGTGAGGCATTAATCGAGGTCATTCGTGCTTGTCGCGCAATCAGGCTTGGGTTATTTGTCTTCTCTGTTCGTAGCATCTGCACTCTGCGATTGAGATGGAGCCACTGATAGAGCTCATCACTACCAAAGATAAATGATGCGGTAATCAAAATATCGGGATCGAGAACTCCTAATTTATGTAGGTTATAGACGCCATCAGAGAACATCTCTGTCCAGATGCGTAGCCCACAGCGCTCTTTTAAAGAGTTCAGGACTGAATCAGGGATTGCTCCAATTCCTAACTGCAACGTTGAGTGATCTTCAATCAAGGATGCGATGCGATCGCCAATAGCAAGTGATTCTGGAGAGAATGTTGTCTCTGGTTTTTGCATCAAAGGCTCATCTACCTCAACGAGGTAATCAATCTCGGATTCATAGATCTGAGCATCACCGTATGTATAGGGCATCTGCTTATTCGCCTGTGCGATAACAACTCCCCCATGTGCATGGGCAGATTCAATCGCGGCAGGAAGGATATTGACCTCGGTGCCAAGTGAGACAGTGTCATGACGTTGTTGTGAGGTATGTAGGAAGACAGCATCCGGGCGTGCGTAATCTCGGATTACAACGGGAAGAAGACTTAAGCGAGATGGGATGTAGTGAAGGCGCGGATGACGACGCATGCCATGGCCAACAAAGGCGGTCTCATAGGTAATTCCTTCGCGATCAGGGATTCCTGGTTGCGCATTGAGCATATGTAACCTGAACTCTGGAAGTGTCTTATCTGCTACCCCCAGCAGGGTGTGAGGGGTTGCAAAATTTCCTGAAGCGATGATTCGTGGATTGCTTGGAAGATTTGCTAGAACTGACTTCAATTGCTCAGTATTGATAATGCGCATGAGTAGAACTTAGCGGGCAATAAGAAGTGCCACCCCTCAAAAAGTGAGAGATGGCACTTACCTATCTGTAGCCCC
>CAZXVL010000036.1:0-10270 GCA_964644425.1 uncultured Candidatus Planktophila sp. | reverse complement strand
TGAGCGCAACGGCGGTGTTTGCGACGGCCGAGGTTGTTTCAGCAGAATTGCTAGCAAAACTTTCAGAGAGCGATATTTCTCTGGAGGATAATCAAGTCATCTTCGCTCGATCTGTGAACGCAGATGGCAAGAGCAAAGCACTATGTAATGCTGCGACCGTTCCCGCGAGTGTCCTGGCCGACTTATCTCAACATCTTATTGAGATTCACGGTCAATCGGCGAACACTCATCTAGTCAAGCCATCTCGTCAGCGTGAGCTCCTTGATCGCTTTGCAGGCAAAGCACTCTCGGATGCGCAGGGTTCTTACTCAGAAATATATGAGTCATATGTGGAGTTCAAAGCTCGAATTGCGACTATGAAGAGTGCTGCATCTATCCGAGATAGTGAGATTGCAGAGCTTGAAGAGTTTCTCGATGGATGGAACAAACTTAAGGCCACTCGCGGAGAAGTTGCGTCAACTATAGATGAGATCTCACGACTTTCAAGTGTGGAAGATTTGCGCGTAGCGGCGACTCACTCATCTGCGGCTATATCTGATGAAGACTCTGGTTCTCTCACATCATTGGGCGCTGCCAAGAGAGCTCTCGAGAGTGCAAAGGGCAGAGATTCACGTCTTGATGAAATCGGAGAGAGAGTTGCTGAGAGCTTCTACATCCTCGATGAGGCGGCAAGAGATATCACTTCCTATCTATCGTCTTTAGAAGCAGATCCTGATCGACTTAATGCTCTGCAAGAACGTCGAGCAGCATTGAATAATTTCGTAAAGCGTTGGGGGACGATTACCGACCCCGATGAAGCTCTCGTTGCACTTGCCTCACGTGCTAAGGCTGGTAGAGAGTCAATCGCTGACCTTAAAGGTGGAGATGAAAGAATTGCAGAGCTAGAAAGTGAACTCAAGGGGATCAAAAGCGCACTGTTATCTGCTGCGAAAAATCTGACAAAAGTGCGCCTGGCAGCAGCATCGACTCTTGCTAACGAAGTTTCGGAAGAGTTAAGACATCTATCAATGCCTCATACCCAATTGATTATTGATATATCTTCCCCGGATTATGGGGGCGCTCTTAAGGAGAGTGATTTCACCCAATCCGGTTGTGACGAAGTTTCTATCTCAATTAAGGCCCATCCAACTGCTGCCAAGGTTGCAATAGGTAAAGGTGCATCTGGCGGAGAGATGTCTCGGATCATGTTGGCACTGGAGGTTGTGATCGCAAAGAGCCAACCTGTGGGGACCTATATTTTTGATGAGGTAGATGCCGGGGTGGGCGGAAAGGCCGCGATTGAGGTGGGTCGTAGGCTTCACCGTCTCGCCGAGAGCGCACAAGTTATCGTCGTTACCCACCTTCCTCAGGTAGCAGCATGGGCAGATACCCATTTCAGGGTCGAAAAGCGCAGCGACGGCCTGATTGTCGAATCTGGAGTAGAAAAGCTCAGCGAGAGCGCTCGAGTAGAGGAGATCGCTCGCATGCTTGCTGGCCTGGAAGAGTCCTCGAGTGCGCTAGAACACGCAGCTGAACTCCTTTCGATGCGCGGTTAGCGCCTCAAACAATGATAGGTTCGACTTCCATGAGCGAAAAAGACGCGAGCCGTGGACATGTCACAAAACACATCTTCGTTACCGGGGGAGTTGCCTCAAGTTTAGGCAAGGGTCTTACCGCTTCAAGTTTAGGTCGCCTCTTGGTAGCTCGCGGCATTCGGGTCACTATGCAAAAGCTGGATCCGTATCTCAACGTAGATCCAGGCACAATGAATCCATTCCAGCATGGTGAAGTCTTCGTCACCGACGATGGCGCAGAGACTGATCTTGATATTGGTCACTATGAGCGTTTCCTCGATAGAAACCTTGAAGGCTCTGCAAATGTCACAACAGGCCAAGTCTATTCGCGAGTAATTGCGCGAGAGCGTAGAGGTGAATATCTCGGTGAGACTGTTCAAGTTATTCCGCACATCACCAATGAGATCAAGGAGCGAATGCTCGGAAATGACTCAGATGAAATAGATGTGGTTATTACAGAAATTGGTGGAACGGTCGGAGATATTGAATCTCAGCCTTTCCTCGAAGCAGCCCGCCAGATACGCCAAGAGGTCGGTCGCGACAATGTTTTCTATCTCCATATTTCACTGGTTCCATATATAGGTCCATCGGGAGAGTTAAAGACTAAGCCGACCCAGCATTCAATTGCAGCACTTCGCAGTATTGGTATAGCTCCAGATGGAATCGTTCTTCGATGCGATCGACCAATTCCAGAGGGAATTAAGAAGAAGATCTCCTTGATGTGTGATGTTGATATGGAAGCTGTAGTGGCAGCAGTTGATGCGCCATCAATTTACGATATTCCAAAAGTGCTTAACCGAGAGGGTCTAGATTCATACATTGTGCGCCGCCTTGGATTGGGTGGCCATGATGTCGAATGGGCACAGTGGGATGCACTCCTTGAGAAAGTTCATAACCCGAAACATCATCTTCGTGTTGGACTTGTGGGTAAATACATCGATCTTCCTGATGCATATCTTTCTGTCTCAGAGGCACTTCGTGCCGGTGGATTCGCAAACGATGCCAAAGTTGAAATCGTATGGATCCCCAGTGATAACTGTGAAAGCCCACAGGGCGCAGCTAAGGAACTTTCATCATTAGATGCAATCTGTGTTCCCGGTGGATTTGGAATCCGCGGAATCGAGGGAAAGCTTGGCGCGCTCACATATGCACGTGAGAATAAGATTCCTACTCTTGGTCTTTGCTTAGGCCTTCAATGCATGGTCATAGAAGCTGCGCGAAATCTTGCTGGAATATCTGATGCCAGTTCTGCTGAGTTCACTCCAGATAGTGGAACTCATGTGATTGCAACGATGGCAGAGCAAATGGATATCGTCGCAGGCGATGCCGATATGGGCGGAACGATGCGATTAGGTCTTTATCAGGCAGAGCTCACTCCTGGTTCGATAGTTGCTCAGGTATACGGTGCAACACAGATTTCTGAGCGGCACCGCCATCGTTATGAGGTCAATAACAAATATCGCGAAAAGATTGCAGCCTCAGGAATTAATTTCTCCGGAATCTTTGCAGAGAAGAATCTCGTTGAGTTTGTCGAACTTCCTCGTGAGGTTCATCCTTATTATGTGGGAACCCAGGCTCACCCTGAGCTGCGTTCTCGACCAACACGTCCTCACCCACTATTTAGCGGACTTATTGCAGCAGCTATCGCCAAGAAAGGGCAATCATGAGAATCGGTGTACCAAAAGAGATCAAAGTTCTCGAGGCACGTGTTGCCCTCACACCTGAAGGAGTCTCTGAGTTCATCAGAGCTGGTCACACAGTGGTCATCGAGAAAGGTGCAGGACTAGGTTCTGCAATCACCGATGATCAATATGTTGCAGCAGGTGCAACGATAGAAGCAGATGTTGAGAAGATTTGGCGTGAAGCCGAAATGATTTTAAAGGTTAAGGAGCCAATTGAAGCCGAGTATTCACGTCTTCGTAAAGATCAGATCCTCTTCACCTACCTCCATCTTGCTGCAAGTAAGCCTTGTACTGACGCTCTTCTTGCAAGCGGTACAACTGCTATTGCATACGAAACAGTTGAACTCAATGGAACACTTCCATTGCTAGCACCAATGTCTGAAGTTGCGGGACGGCTTGCAACACAGGTGGGAGCCACCGCTCTGCAGAAACCACATGGTGGACGTGGAGTTCTGCTTGGGGGAGTTCCGGGAGTTGCGCCTGGAAAAGTTGTAGTAATTGGCGGTGGAGTTGCAGGACTAAACGCCGCCGTTATTGCAATGGGAATGGGCGCTGATGTAACAGTTCTAGATCGCTCACTCGCGCGCCTTGCCTATATTGACACTGTCTATCAAGGTCGAATTAAGACACTTGCATCAACTTTCGGCTCAGTTGACCGTGAGGTGAAGTCAGCAGACCTAGTAATCGGAGCAGTCTTGGTTCATGGAGCTAAAGCGCCAAAGCTAGTCTCCAACGAGCAGGTAAAGGCCATGAAGCCTGGTGCGGTTCTAGTTGATATCGCCATCGATCAAGGTGGATGTTTCGAGGACTCAATGGCGACGACTCATGCTGAACCAACATTTAAGGTTCACGACGCCATCTTCTATTGTGTTGCAAATATGCCAGGCGCAGTTCCGGTTGCTTCCACCTACGCACTCACCAATGCAACCCTGCCATATGCTCTCGCTTTAGCTAATCACGGATGGGAAGAGGCCTGCGCCAGAGATTCAGCTCTTGCAAAGGGTCTCAATGTCCATGCTGGCAAGGTTCGTTATGAAGCTGTAGCAGTAGCTCATGGGTATTCAATGTAGTCAAGCGATTGCCACATATCTCGATCATTTGCGGATTGAGAGAGGGCTTTCGCCGAACTCGATCACAAGTTACAGCCGTGACTTGGGAAAGTTCGTTGCGATTTTGCAGGATAAGTCCCTTGATTTCCAATCCCTTTCCGAAGGGGAGATATCTGCAATTGTTGGAGAGCTCTCTGGCAAAGGGCTTTCTGCAACATCCATTAATAGATTCCTATCCAGCATAAAGGGTTTCTATAAGTACTGCGCGGTCGAGTATCAAACTTTCAATCCTCTCGTAGATTTCGCTCAGTTTAAGGTCTCGCGAAAACTTCCAAAAGCCTTATCTGTTGAAGAGGTGATGCGTTTGATTTCCACTGCTGAGAACCCTGCAGATCCAACATCTTTACGTGATCGTGCCATTCTTGAACTTCTTTATGGCACCGGTGCACGAGTTGCAGAGTTGGTTTCCATAGATATTTCAGATATTTCTACTGAGATACTAGATGGTGAAGAGATTCGAATTCTCAAATTGCGTGGTAAAGGTTCTAAAGAACGATTAGTCCCAATAGGAAGATTTGCTATGGAAGCAATTGAGAATTATCTTGTTCGACTTCGTCCTGGATTGCTGGCAAAGAACTCCCATAATGAGAGGGCGCTTTTTCTCAATTCACGAGGCGGCAGGTTAACGAGACAGTCTGCCTGGAACACGGTTGTGAAGGCATCTCGAGCATCTGGCTTAGAGGGGCGAGTCTCTCCACATGTGTTTCGCCATAGCTATGCGACTCATCTTCTCGATGGCGGAGCCGATATTCGCGTCGTTCAGGAGCTCTTAGGACATGCCTCTGTGACGACAACACAGATATACACCCTCGTCACGATAGATAAGGTGCGCGAGAGCTATAGCCTTGCCCACCCTAGGGCGAAGAGCTAGAGCTGTGAAGTAGATCTAAAGGCCGCGAAGTCTGCGTGCCAAGATACTTTGATCGCCCTTAGCTTCCAGATCAGCAATGATTACTGCGATGGATTCGCGAACAATTCGGCCACGATCTACCGCTAGACCCAAATCACCGCGAAGCATCAGTCGAGCCTGATCAAGATCAAAAAGCTCATCAGGGGATAGGTAGACAGTAATTTTCTCATCGTGACGCTCTCGACCCGATGGTGATTTATCGGCCGAAGTAACTCGGCGACGTGGAATAGATCGCACACCCTTCTTACTTTTGGGGGCTGCAGTTCCGATTGGTTGCGAAGGAGCCACAGGTGCGACGACAGGTTCTGCGACTTCTCGAACTGCGCTGAGTGCAGGCGCGGTGTTGCGGAAGAGTTCATCGGCTCCCGGCAAGCTAGCTCTACGTGTCATCGTGCTCCTCCTCGTGAGATTAATTCGCGGGCAAGTCGTCGATATGACTGCGCTCCAACAGAAGATGTGGCATAAGCGGTAATCGGTTCACCTGCAACGGTTGCTTCCGAAAAGCGGATTGATTTAGAGATCAATGTATCGAAAACGACACCGGGATGGCCTTCGATGATGCGCGAAATAACCTCGCGATTGTGAAGAGTCTTCTTATCAAACATTGTCGCGATGATTCCAATCAATTTCAACTCTGGGTTGTATACCTCTCGCACCTTGCCAATATTCTCTGAAAGTTCAATAAATCCATGCATTGCAAAGTTTTCACATTGCATTGGAACGATGATTTCATCAGAGGCTACGAGTGCGTTAATTGCAAGGCGACCCATTGTTGGCTGACAATCAATCAAAATCACATCGTATTCATTGCGCAACGGAGCGAGCGCTTTCTTAAGGTAGAGGTGACCTGAAATGTCACTTGAGAGTTTCATTTCGATTCCAACGAGATCTTTATTCGCTGGCAAGAAATCAAGGTTAGCCACAGATGATTTCAGAACAATCTCATCAATGTTTGCATCTGGTGCAAGAAGCGCGTAGTAAACGGTGTTCTCTAGTGGAAGGCGATGAGCATTGACACCAAGGCCGAGAGAGAGACCACCCTGCGGGTCGAAGTCCACGAGGAGGACGCGTCGTCCAAGTTCGGCAAGTGCTGCACCGAGGCTGATCGTGGTTGTTGTCTTGCCGACTCCACCTTTCTGGTTAAAGATAGAAATCACTTTGGCCTGACCGTGCTCTTGAATGGGAGCAGGCACTGGGAAGTTTTGGATGGTTCCTCCGAAGAGAGCGGCAGCAGTCACCACATCATCTTCAAATGTCGATTTAGCGTTCAAGCGTCAAACCTCTTTCTCAATTGGCGCGACTCTACGCTGGATGTGCGCAAAGAGGCAACTAGACCAAGTAAGGTTCGCGCGTGGATATTCTTCAGACCCCATCAGCTACAGGCGAGGAGATCGCCCCTGATGTAGCCGATGATGGCCAATTTAAGGTCCACCTCGATAACTTTGATGGCCCCTTTGACCTGCTTTTACAGCTAATCTCGCGTCACAAGCTCGATATCACTGAGGTCTCACTCAGCCTCGTAACTGATGAATTCATCTCCTTTATTCGCGCCCTCGAGGCCTCCGGAGAGGGCTGGCGACTTGATCAGGCAACGGAGTTTCTCGTCATAGCAGCGACCTTGCTTGATCTGAAGGCGGCAAGATTGCTTCCTAGCGGTGAGATTGAGGATGAGGAGGACCTAGCCCTCCTTGAGGCGCGAGACATCCTCTTTGCTCGACTCCTTCAATACAGAGCCTTTAAGGAGATAGCTGCCAATTTCCAGGAGGCTATAGCCGCAGCCGATAAGTCATTCCCGCGCGTGGTAGCCCTAGATCCTGCTCTCTCGACCCTGCTTCCAGAGGTCCTGATTGGAGTGGGTCCAGAGCGCTTTGCCGCCATAGCAGACCGCGTTTTGACCCCTAAGGTGGCTCCAGTAGTGGCCGTAGAGCACCTTCACAGCGCCCTTGTTAGCGTGAGCGAGGAGTCCCGCCTTGTCGTAGAGGCGCTTCGCAAGGGGCGCACGCTCAGCTTTAGATCACTCATTGCGGAGGCAGATTCAACCCTGGTGGTGGTGGCACGCTTTCTTGCACTTCTCGACCTTTACCGCCAGGGCGCTTTGCGCTTCGAGCAGGTAGTTGCCTTGGGTGAGCTTCAAATTAGCTGGGTCGGTTCAGATGAGGGAGAGATTCTCGCCTCATCTGAGTTTGATATCCCGGCCGGTGAGGAGTTCCCCGAGCAGGAGAGTGAAGTAGAGGTTGAGGGTTTGGAGAGCGGAAACTCTCAGGTAGAAGTTGAGGGTAATGGCTCGGTCCATGAAATGGGAGAGATTGAGGAGAATGGCGATGAGTGATCAAGTTGAGAACCAGGTGGAGGTTACCGTCGAAGAGCTCGAGAAGGTCACTGAGCCTTCTGAAGGTCAACTCTCTCACGTCTATGACGAGGCCACGCTGGGTCGTTCAATTGAGGCGATCCTGATGGTTGTAGATGAACCAGTGACCGAGCTGACGCTGGCCTCAGTACTTGAGGTAACAGTTGATCAGGTTGTTGATGCGCTAGAACGCCTACAGGGCTCCTATGAGGAGCACGGGTTTTCACTGCGAGCCATCAATGGGGGATGGCGCTTCTATAGCTCGCCCGAGTTTAGCTCCGTGGTTGAGAAGTTCGTCCTCGATGGGCAGCAAAACCGCCTTACCCAGGCTGCCCTAGAAACCCTAGCTGTGATCGCATACCGCCAGCCAGTCTCTCGAGCCCGAGTCTCTGCTATTCGAGGGGTCAATGTTGAGGCTGTGATGAAGACTTTGATTACCCGAGGCCTGGTCGACGAATATGGTGTCGAGAATGAGACGGGAGCGATCCTCTACAAGACCACGAGCTACTTCCTAGAGCGTCTTGGACTTAATCGTCTGGAAGATCTTCCCCCATTGGCTCCTCATCTGCCCGATATCGACGGTCTCGATGAGATCCTCGATTCGCTCACAGACTAACCCTTAAGCTACACTTGAGCCAGCCCCTCTAGATCGGGCTCTATTACCTCGCCGACTGTCGTCCAATGGATAGCCGCAGAATGGATCAATCTCATGGCACTTATTCGCCTCAATAAAATCATCGCAGATGCCGGGGTTACCTCGCGTAGAGGAGCCGATGACCTCATCATTTCAGGAAGAGTCTCTGTTGACGGTCGCACAGTTCGAGAGCTCGGGGCAAAGTTTGATCCTGAAAAGGTTAATGTAGAAGTTGATAGTGAGACAATTACACAACAATTGACTAAGACTTATCTTGCACTGCATAAGCCCAGAGGTGTTTTGTCTACCATGTATGACCCAGATGGTCGCCCTTCTCTCGCTGACTTCATCGACCTACGTACCGAACGCCTCTTTCATGTCGGTAGATTAGATAAAGATTCAGAGGGGTTGATTCTTCTAACGAATGATGGGGATCTGACCTTTAGGGCCACCCATCCATCATTTGGACTCGAAAAGACCTACATTATTGAATTCGAGGGGAAACTACCCACTGGAATCGAGAAGACTCTACGTAATGGCGTCGAGCTCGAAGATGGAATGGCCCGCGTTTTGGATTACAAGCAGCTCTCACCCACCTGGCTCGAGGTAACTATCCACGAGGGCAGATATCACATTATCCGTCGACTTATGGAGGCCATCGGGGTCGAAGTTCTACGACTGATTAGAACAAAGTTTGGGCCCATCTCTCTGGGTGAAACCCTCGAAGGTCGATGGCGAGATCTGAATGAAGGCGAATTGTTAAGCCTACAAAAAGCTTTAGAGCTATAGCAATTAATCGATATCGAGTGAAAAAGTTGTTAGATTGATTTATCT
This sequence comes from uncultured Candidatus Planktophila sp., assembly GCA_964644425.1. Lineage (GTDB taxonomy): Bacteria > Actinomycetota > Actinomycetes > Nanopelagicales > Nanopelagicaceae > Planktophila. Next base: position 1,201 of record CAZXVL010000036.1, on the reverse strand, counting down.
ACAATACTCGGATGGTCAAATGAAGTATCTATTTATCGATAATGTTGAGCGCGATATTCTCAAGTCGTATATATAAATCGACATTTACTTCCAATCGATTAACTCCTCGATAAGAACGATCACGGGTCCTGCTCATCAGGAAAATTAGAAAAACGTTTAATGGTTAAATCGATTTACACACGAAAAGACACTTCCGAGAAAGAGCGTTAACTGTATGCTTTCACCCATGAGAGTACGAGCTATTCGTGGGGCAGTTCAGGTTGAGGCCAATACGGCCGAAGCGATAGCCGCTGGAACAAAGGAGCTCCTGCTGGAGATCCTTTCAGCCAATCGACTCACCCCCAGCTCTGTCATCTCAGTTATTCTGACTGCCACCCCAGACCTCACCGCAGCGTTCCCGGCAGCGGCGGCTCGCGAAGTGGGATTTGAGGCTGTTCCTCTGATGTGCGCCGTAGAGATCAATGTAGACGGGGCACTTCCCAGGGTCATTCGAGCAATGGCCACCGTTGAGAGCGATGAGCATGAGGTCAGTCATATCTATCTCGGTGGAGCCAAGGCTCTACGTCGCGATATAGCCCAGTAAGTTCTGACAATGACTCTTTCTCACATTCGAATAGTTGGCTCCGGCCTTATTGGTTCATCCATTGCACTGGCCTTGAGCGCTAAAGGTGTTGGAGTCACAATGGTTGACATAGATCCGGCTGCTCAATCACTAGCTCAGGACTTAGTGGGCCCAGCTCCGAAGTCACCGGCTGAACTCACAATAATTGCCTCTCCTGTCTCGACAATCGCTCCGGTCATTGAGGCCCAGACAAGTCAAAGTCTAAACCTAGGCTTTATGGATATATCTTCAGTAAAGGTTAATCCTTTACTTGATGTTTCAGCATTGATGAAAGATATGAGTAGATTCCTGCCAACCCATCCCATGGCCGGTCGTGAAGTTGGAGGAGCTGAGTCTGCTCGAGGCGATCTCTTCCAAGAGCGTGCTTGGATTATTGACTCAACGGGTGTCGCTCCGGAGCTCTTAGCAGCAGGGCGTGAGGTCATTGAAATCTGCGGAAGCCATCTGATCGATATGCCCGCGGCAGAACATGATCAAGCGGTCGCACTTGTCTCACATCTGCCGCAGATAGTCAGCAGTGCCGTGGCTGCCCAGCTCGAGGGTGCTCCACCAGAGTGGCTTGACCTTGCAGGAGGAGGC
>CAZXVL010000035.1:0-10370 GCA_964644425.1 uncultured Candidatus Planktophila sp. | reverse complement strand
ACATCTTGGCTTACGAAGGTGATTCAAAGTGGTTCTGGTTTGAAGGAAACTTTGAGTCTTATGAAGAGAATAAGATCTCTCGACTAGGAGCAGATGCAGCGCGCCCACACCGCGCTACCTACCGAAAGCTCACTCGCTAATGATCTATACCAATAAGCAATTTGTTCGCTGGGATGACATCGATGCATTTGGCCACGTCAATAATGCAAAGTATCTGACCTACATTCAAGAAGCTCGTTTTCAATGGTCTTATTACGAGGTCCAAGCTGAAGGTCAAAAGCCAACACTTCTGGAGATGGTAGTTGCTCGCAATGAGATCGATTACTTAATTCCCATTTATGAAGGTGGACTCTTCTACGATGTGAACATCTGGGTTGAGTCAATCGGCAATAGCTCATTTGTGCTGGGATACGAGATTGTTGGAGCAGACGGCACAATTCACGCAAAGGTGAAGAGTGTGCAGGTCGTAGTCTCTATGGAGACTAAGAAGTCGCGCCCCCTTACAGAAATTGAGAAGAATTTCCTTAACAAGTATCTGCGCGACTAGCTAAGCTCTGCAGATGCGCACGAAGATCCATCCAGCATGGACAGCCCTCGTTGTCACAATCCTGACTTTGATGGCAACAGCTGGATTTAGATCAGCGCCATCGGTACTCATCGTTCCTCTCGAGGATGCCTTTCAATGGTCTCGTTCTGAGATCTCGATGGCTATCGCAATCAACGTTCTTCTCTATGGATTGATCGCCCCTTTTGCTGCAGCTTTAATGGAGCGCTTTACAGTCCGTAAAGTTGTGATGACGGCCCTTACCTTTGTGGCTCTGAGTGCTGCATCAACAGTATTCATTACTCAGCCATGGCACCTCTGGGTGTTGTGGGGGATTTGTGTCGGCGTTGGCACTGGCTCAATGGCACTGGTATTTGCAGCCACCGTCGCCAATCGGTGGTTTGTAAAACATAAAGGTCTTGTTGTTGGCGCACTGACTGCCGCAAGTGCTGCGGGCCAGTTGATATTTCTCCCTTTGCTATCACGTCTTGCTCAAGATAATTGGAAGAGCGTCTCAATCACAATTGCCCTTGCCTCCCTTGGCGTGGTGCCATTGGTCTATATCTTTCTCAAAGAGAGTCCAGAATCCATTGGCAATACTCCCTATGGAGCAGCAGATGATTGGCAGCCTCTTCCCAAGAATGAGATGGGTGCTTTCCCATTAGCAATCGACACCATTAAGCAAGCGATGAAAGAGCGAAATTTTCGAATTCTCTTCTTCACATTCTTTGTCTGCGGACTCTCAACTAATGGCCTAATCGGCACTCACTTTATTCCCGCCGCCCATGATCATGGAATGGCAGAGCCGGTTGCCGCTTCACTACTTGCTCTTGTGGGAGTCTTTGATGTTGTTGGCACACTCTGTTCTGGGTATCTGACCGACAAATATGACCCACGTAAGCTCCTCTTCTTCTACTATGGTCTGCGCGGTCTTTCACTCTTCTTGCTTCCATCAATTCTCTTCTCAACTGTTCATGCATCGACCCTGGTCTTTGTCATCTTCTATGGCCTTGATTGGGTTGCAACCGTGCCACCTACATTGGTCTTATCGCGCATCGTTCTAGGTCCCGGCCGAGGCACAATCGTCTATGGCTGGGTCTTTGTGGGCCATCAGATAGGTGCGGCGACAGCTGCGCTAGGCGCTGCGCTCCTGCGCGTTCAATTCGGTGATTATGCGATTGCGTTCTATATCTCAGCTGCACTCTGTTTAGTTGCCGCCTACTTAGTGCTACAAATAGCTAAAGGCGTCAAGACAAGCGAATTGAGAGTGTAGAGATGGCAGAGCGCGATACGACTAACTATTACGAAGCATTTGGCGGCGCCCCCTTCTTCGCCGATTTGGTTTCGCAGTTCTATGCACGTGTTGCCACAAACGAGATCTTGCGCCCGATGTATCCAGAGCGAGATATGGCGGGAGCAGCAAAGCGCTTAGAGATGTTCTTAGCTCAATATTGGGGCGGACCAACTACCTACTCAGAAGAGCGTGGCCACCCACGACTACGTATGCGTCATGCTGGTTTTCATATCGGTCCTGCAGCTCGTGATGCATGGCTTACATGTATGCGCGACGCAGTCGATGGCATGGAGATGCAGCCAGAAGCGCGCGAAAAGTTATGGCGCTACTTAGAAGGAGCTGCAGAGCACCTTCTCAACTCTTTTGAGGATTGAAGCATCTGTACTCCTGGTCTAAAACCGGTATCGTTCTCTAATGGGAGAGCGGTATGCAATTTGATAACTACTACCGCAACGACCCTGAGACGGCTCGCAAGAATGTTCATTACTACGACGACCCGACATCTCAAATATCGACAGGCTCAATCAATGCATTGATCTCTAATTTTCTCGCACTAGTTCTTATTCTTTGCGGGGGGACCTTTCTTCAATTCACTTATGCAGCAAACATCAATCTCACATCGAGCAGCTATAAGGAATTCGGTCAAGGAGTGGTTAATGCAGGAAGTTGCACTGGAACCTCCTCTATTGTGATTTCACCTCAAACTACCTTTGTGAACGCATCGGGTGCGGGCGCATTTAAGGTGAGTGGAGTTCGAGTAGATGGTATTCCGCTGGCATGCCAGGGAGTGAGGTTCTCTATTTCTGCATTTGGAGACACCTCTACTGTTCCAATAGCCCTCTACAACACAAATGCAACTGCTATCGAAGTTGACAATTTTTCAGATGGAACCTTTGGCGTGGATCTCAGTGCTGGACTTACTATCGTGACAAATTCAGCCTCATCTTTCACTGTCACATTTACCAACCCAGTAGCGCTTGCAACCTCGACATATAAATTCACAATTCAATCGAGCAAGAATGAGACCTTGGGTGTGAAGTGGAGTAACTTCTCGATTCCTGGCTTCACGGATCCGGTTTCAGGTGGAGCATTTGGTAATGGGCGATATGTATTTGCTGGAGGCTGGGGCACGCTCTTGACTAGTACCAATGGAGTGACCTGGACTCAAACCTCGGTTCCTGAGGTTGGTGTTCCATGGGATGCAGTTGCATATGGCAATGGAAAATTCGTTCTCGTTTCCCAAGATGGCGATATTTTGACTACGTCCAACGGAGTGAATTACACAATAAATCGATTCCTGACGACTTCTTTCCTATCAGTGACCTACGGAAATGGGAAATTTGTTGCGGTCGGTGGGGATTGGCAACCTGGTGACCCTAACTTCTATACAAGCTCCGACGGCATTTCTTGGACAGGTGTATCAAATCCTTCTGCTGCTTGGTCATCCGTAATTTTCTCCAATGGGAGCTTCTATGCCGCCGGGCGTGGTCAATCTCTAATTATGACAAGTACTGATGGGCTAAATTGGAGCTCAATTTCCACTAACTTGTCATCTGATGAATGGAGTTCGATCGCATATACAAATGGCATTTTTGCAATTTCATCCGTCTCTCCATTTGTGACTGTTGGGGAGGAATATAGAAGCACGAACGCATCTTCTTGGACTCGGAGCTCGCAACCTGGTCGAACAGATATCTTGCTAGCAGGAGCCTCTGGAATCTTTGTTGGTCTTGGAAAAGAGAACAAGTATCTCGCGACCAGTCCTTGGATAATCTATTCCAGCAAAGATGGGGATAAGTGGTCCGAAAGAAGTTCTATTCGAGCAAATAACAACGCCTTCGTTTTCTATGCAAATAAAGAGTTCTATATAGTTGCAGATTCCGGTGAGATTCTAGTTTCTCGATAGCTCTATTTCTTTGATTTATTTCCCACTACAAGAATCTCGCCATTGCGAAGGTACCAAAGGGTTCCTGCAGCATCGCGAACGGTGGTAACACGAAGGCCAACCTTTTCTACAAGGCCCTCTACTTCTCCGACTTTAACTGAATCTCCAACACCGTATTGATCTTCAACAAGCATGAAGATTCCAGAGAGAATATCTTTAACAAGAGTCTGTGCACCTAGGCCAATTGCAACACCGACGATTCCGGCAGAGGCAATTACTGGGCCAAGATCAAAGCCAAACTCGCCCAGAATCATGCCGGCGGCAATCACCCAAACGAAAGCGGTAAAGGTGGAGTTCAGTACCGTGCCAATCGTGCGGGCACGCTCTGACTGGCGGGCGACCTGACCTGGGCCCGGCTTGATATCTGCAGAGGCAAGCTTTGCAACTGCTCGATCAATTGTGCGCTTGCCCACAGAATGGCTAATCAGCGCCACAATAAAGACAATCAGGATGCGAAGTGGTGAACCGCTAAACCACTCGAGTATTGCTTGGGTACGCTCGCTCATAGTCAGTAAGGATAGACTTACTCCCATGATTAAGCCTCTATCTCAGCTTACAAATTTCGCCTCAGCCATTAATCAAGAGGGTAATGCTCAGCCTGGTGAGAGCCTTTCGGCGCTTGAGACATTCACCTATTTCTTCGCAGCACCTGTTCTGGCCTTCACTGTGATTGCAGTTATCGCATGGTTTGCATCAGCGCCGAAGAAGGCAAAAGCCAAGGGTGAGCTGACTCAGTCAAGCGATGAAGATAATAGTTTCATCACCTTCATCGCTTAACCTTTAGTCTTAAGCGTCTTTTGCTTGCGCCTTCAGTGCGCGAGCAAGTGCATCTCGTTGTTCAGAGATTGCACGGTGTAGTCCATTTGGAGCATCTTTTCCTACTCCATTGAGCCATGCTTCAACCTTCTTCATGGTCTCATCTGAAACTTGATAAAGAGGGAATGCAAGTGCTGTGTATTGCTTACCAAACTCATATGTATGTGAGTTCCAATAATCCAATGCAAGATCAAAGAACTTATCTACATATCCGGCTGTCAGATGACGCTGTGAAGGACGGTTAAATCCACTCAGAGTCTGCAACTGGATGTGGTTTGAAAGCTCTGTCGTTGTAGCAAGCTTCCATGCTGCTTCCTTTGTTGCGGCATCAGGTGATGCAGCGCGGCCAAAGGCGGCTGCCTTCTCACCATCTGCGCTCTTATCGTTAGCAAGTTCTGCCTCAACCTCTGCAACAGTTGCTGCACCTCGCTCAACGAGTGAGTTAAGAAGAGTCCAGCGAAGGTTGGCATCGACAGTCAGGCCAGCAAGCTCACCATTAAGAATTGCACGCACGCGAGCAACCTGAGCCTCAGACTTTGCTGTGTTGGCAAAGCCGCGCGCGTAGGTGAGCTGAAGATCGCTTCCTGGCGCAGCCAAGTCAAGGAGTGTCTCAAGGCCATTAGCTAGCTCGGCGCGTAGCGCTTCGCGATTCTTATCGGCTGCATAGAGTTCCACAGCTGAATTCAACTGAAGAAGCTGAGTAGCAACTACGGCTGCATCATCTTCTGACTTCAATGCATTGAGAACCATCGGAACATAGTCACTTGCAGCGAGTTCACCGTCACGCGCCATATCCCAGACGGCAGACCATGCAAGTGCACGAGTCAATGAATCTTCGATATCACCGAGATGGCTCTTCAGTGTTGCAATGCTGCGATCATCAAAGCGAAGTTTTCCGTAAGAAAGATCGCCATCATTGATGACAAGTAGATCTGCAACCTTTTCGCCAGCAAGTTCTGGAACGAGTGTTGTTGCACCACTGACATCGAGTTCGCTGCGCTTGCGACGCACAACCTTGCCGCCAACGAGGTCATAGAGACCTACAGCCATGCGGTGTGGACGAAGTTCAGTTGAACCTGCAGGAACAAGTGGAGCCTCTTGCTTTACAGCGATTGATGTATATGTGTCACCATCGATAACTAGCTCTGGACGCCAAGTATTGACACCTGATGTCTGCAGCCATGTTGTGATCCAAGGACCAAGATCGCGACCAGAAGTAGCCTCAAGTTCAACGATGAGATCGTTCAGAGTTGTATTACCCCATGCATGCTTTTCGAAGTACTTCTTAAGTCCTGCAATAAATGCCTCTAGGCCAACGTAGGCGACGAGCTGTTGGAGAACAGATGCTCCCTTTGCATAGGTAATGCCGTCGAAGTTTGTCTTTACAGCTTCGAGATTATGCATATCTGCAGCGATTGGGTGGGTTGATGAGAGCTGATCTTGGCGATAAGCCCAGTTCTTACGCTCTGCGTTAAAGACTGTCCATGAGTTTGTGAAGCGAGTTGAGTAGGCGAGTGTGTAGTAGGAAGCCCACTCTGCAAATGACTCATTGAGCCATAGATCATCCCACCATGACATGGTGACAAGATCGCCGAACCACATATGCGCCATCTCATGAAGAATGACATTTGCGCGCCAGTTGTACTCTTTATCAGTTACCTTAGAGCGGAATACAAAGTAGTTTTCAGCAAAAGTAACGCAACCTGCGTTCTCCATTGCGCCAGCGTTAAATTCTGCAACAGCAATCTGATCGTACTTATCAAATGGGTATGCAAGTCCGAAGTCCTTTTCAAATGCAGCAAATCCACGGCGGGTGATGTCAAAGAGCTCCTCTGAGTCCATATGCTCAGCAAGAGATTTGCGGCAGTAGAGGCCTAGGGGAACAACCTTTGCACCCTTGTATTCGCTCTCAATTTTGAAGTATGGACCAGCTACGAGAGCGGTGAGGTAAGTCGAAAGCAGGGGAGTAGTTGTAAAAGTCCACTTCTTATTTGAACCAATATCAACCTTTGATGCAACGGGGTTATTCGAAATAACCTCCCAGTGACCAGGCACTGTGGCAGTGATTGCAAATGTTGCCTTGAGATCTGGCTGATCGAAGCAGACAAAAGTACGACGAGCATCTGGAACTTCATGCTGCGTGTAGAGATAGACCTCTCCATCAGCTGGATCTTCAAAGCGGTGAAGACCTTCACCTGAGTTGGAGTAAATTCCCTCAAACTCAACATAGAGCTCATTTGTTGCAGCAAGCTCTGGCAAGAAGATGCTCTCACCATCGAACTTTGGATCAATAGGCTGACCATTGAGCTCTGCCTTGATGACTGACTTACCGATTGCATCGATAAATGTTGTTGAGCCAGGCTTGAGGCAATCAAACTTGATGCGAGAGGTCGCGATGAAGTTCTCTGCGCCTACTGTGAGATCGAGATCGACCTCATAAGAGTGCACCTTGACGATGGTGGAACGTTCTTGGGCTTCTGCGCGGGTGAGATTTGCTCCTGGCACGACGAACTCCTTATATATGGTCTTGATATCCGGTCTTGTGGACTGCACTTTGTGCGGTGCGATGGCCAATCAAACCATGTGGCAAGGGATTAGTCATGGGCGAGATTAGAATCCCGCATATGGAAGAGCCCACAGTACGCAGCTACAGAATCCGTGGCTCTCGAATTACGGGCCCACAGCAATTAGCCCTGGATAAGTATTGGGATCAATACGGAATCGAGCAGGGGAGTGAAAAGCTCGACATCGCATCCATCTTTCCCACAGCCACTCGTGTTGTGATGGAGATTGGTTTCGGAATGGGCGAAGCAACTGCCTTGATAGCTCGTGATGATCCCCAGACTGGCTTCTTTGCCGTCGATGTTCATCGCCCTGGAGTAGGAAAGCTCTTTGCACTCATTCAAGAGCATGGCCTGAGTAATCTTCGAGTAATCCAAGGTGATGCTCATCTTGTCTTACATGACATGTTCGAAGATCAATCACTGGATGGCGTTCATCTCTTCTTCCCAGATCCCTGGCCAAAGAAGCGACATAACAAGCGACGCATAGTGAATGAGAATTTTCTTGGACAGATTGCCTCAAAGCTCAAGCCAGGTGGCTTCTTCCATATTGCAACTGACTGGGTGCCTTATGCCGAATGGATCGAGGAAGTCTTCGCAGCATCGACTCTCTTTAGCGGTGGAAAAGTTGATCGCCCTGAATGGCGTCCGCTGACTCGATTTGAAGGACAAGGAATTACTAAAGATCATCAGGTCAACGACTTTAGATACCTTAAGAAGTAAAGCTAGAAGAGCTAGATTGTTCCATCGCTTTCAAAGCGATCAATTTTTGCAATACGGCGCACATGGCGTTCATCGCCAGGAAAAGGCGTTGCGATAAAAGTGTCGATGAAATCCTTAACCTCTTGCGCGCTATGTTGGCGCTGACCTACTGAGATCACATTTGCATTGTTGTGTTCGCGCGCAAGCTTTGCTGTCTCAATCGACCAGACAAGTGCGGCGCGAATACCTGCAACCTTATTGGCGGCAATTTGTTCGCCATTGCCTGAGCCACCAAGAACGATTCCAAGTGCAGTCGAATCTTTAGAGACTGCAATCGCTGTAGGGATGCAGAAATCTGGGTAATCATCTAAGGCATCAAATTCGTATGGGCCGTGATCTGTTACATCATGGCCCTTGTTGACCAAGTGCTCTATGAGCTCATTCTTAAACTCAAGGCCAGCGTGATCGCTACCGATATGAATGCGCATGCGCAATTAAATCATGGAGAAGATTTGAGAATGTGAAAACCCGCCAAGTACAGGAGATGTACTTGGCGGGTTTTCAACCCAATGGAGGATTTAGATGAAGTTATTGATTAGTTGCTAGGTGTTGGAGTTGGTGCCGGAATTGTTGGAGCGCCAGATGCACCCTTGCCCATTCCTCGGTCACCGTGATCGTGACCACGTCCACCCTTGCCGCCCTTTGGACCCATTCCTGGACCCTTGAGTGGCTTTGTGCTCTCAACTTCAGCTGTCACATGTGCTGTGAGGTTTGCCTTGAGAGTTGTTGCTTGTGCTGCTGTCAATGTTCCTGCAGTAACAGCTGCATCGATGCGCTTTGTCTCATCTGCAACGAGAGCTGCAATGAGATCCGCCTTCTTTGCACCGGCGATTGTTGCAAGAGACTCTCCAGCCTTAACGCGGGAGATAACTGTTGCTGTGTCGATACCGAGTGTCTTTGAAACTACTAAGAGCTTCTCTTCGAATGGAACACGAAGTCCATCCTTAGCTCCGCGAATAGCATCACGTGCCGCATCTGCCGCATCGTGTGCTGCAACAATGGCATCGGCCTGTGCTTGAGTAATTGTTCCCTTTGTTACAAGAGTTGCAAGGAGTGCTGATAGTTCGGCGCCGCGACCAATCTTTCCTGCAGTTGCTGGATTAGCTACTGTTGAAAATGTTGTCTTTGTGACTCGGGTTGTCTTTGCAGCTGCACCAGCTACACCGAGTGAACCTGCAGTCAAAGCTACCGTCGTGATTGCAACTGCAAACACTTTCTTCTTTGATGACATATGAATGTCTCCTGTCCCTAGATAGCGCCAGCTTCCGTGCTGCTGACTTGGTAGTAATAAACACTCCAATGCTCAGAAAGATACCCCCAGAAGCTGAGAGCGGTCTGCGAATAAATGGCCCTTTCCTGTGAATGGATGAGCGTGAGCCCCCTGCTTTCTGAGAGCTTTTGGCGGGGAGGCGTGATTTATCGTCTCTCAGAAAACTTTCAGACTTGGGGCCAAAGTCTTCAAAGGGGAGTTTGAGCATGAAGAAAGAGTCTCGATCAGCGGTCGTCTTATTGGTAACACTTCTTTTAACTTCAGTAACAATTGAAGTCAATGCTGCAGGAAGAACTACGAAGTCAGTTGCTAACACAATTCTTAACGGTAAAGGTGCGCCAAAGAAAACGATTGGTATCGATGGTGATTTCTATATTGATACGAGAAGTCTCTTAATTTATGGACCAAAGAGAAAAGGAGTGTGGCCAACACCTGCCAACCTTCAAGGTCCAAGCGGTCCATCAGGAAGTGCCGGAAAGAATGGAAGCGATGGAAGAACAGTTTCTGCAACTTCGACGGTGCGAGGAGAACAAGGCGCATCTGGTCCGCAAGGCATTCAAGGCTTGCAAGGTCTACCCGGAGAGAAGGGAGAGAAAGGTGACGCAGGTCTACCTGGATCTCCTGGAGCAACTGGTGCGAGTGGCCCTGCAGGATCACCGGGTTCTGCAGGTGCAACAGGAGCAACAGGTGCACAAGGTCCAGCGGGTCCCTCTGAAGTTACGGTTGTAGATATTCCGCAGTGGATTCTTTCGAGCGGGGCACCGTTTAGCTACATAGCCTCAGCAGGATTTGGACAACTGTTAGCAGGACGTAGTTACAAGTTTGAGATCTACATCTTTGGAACATCCACTTCGCCAAATCTGGTCCTAGGCGGTGATGTTGTGGTTTCGAATGCAAATCTGGAGTTTTCATATTTGCGCGCTGACGATAGGTATGCGGGATATTCAAGTAGCACCCATCGTTACGGATTTTATTTCTCTGGGACCGTGACTGCGATTCAGGGAAGTACGGCCATGTCTGTTCGAATAATCGATGCTTACGGCGAGACGGGGGCAGCGACATTAACCCTCACAGGTAAGGCGTACATCACACTTGTGGGAGCAATTAGATAGAGAAAGCGTCAAAATCACGCGTAAATAAGTACTGGAGCGGGTGACCGGGATCGAACCGGCACAGCC
>CAZXVL010000034.1:0-10465 GCA_964644425.1 uncultured Candidatus Planktophila sp. | reverse complement strand
GGGATTGCCGTACGTTATGCCTGTGCGAGGAATAGTCCTTCGCACTAAAGGAGAGAGTAATGCGCAGTTCTAACCCAGTCCTTTCAGGCCGTGGTTTCGCTCGTATCAACCCACAGGTCTTTAATCAGCCTCAAACTTTTGGGCAGCCACAGGGCGATCTCGGTGCACCAAGCACCATTGAAAATCGTCCATCTGCTGCACCTATGTCTATCGAGGATGTTGTCCTCAAGAGTGCAGGACTCTTTGGAGTTCTCGCAGTCGTCGGCTTTTTCGCATGGCAGATTGCAAATCCAGCGCTAGCCCTTGTTGGCCTTATTGCTGGACTTGGCCTTGCCCTTGTGAATTCATTTTCACAGAAGGTTCGACCTGCACTAGTTATTGCATATGCAGCAGCGCAAGGTCTTGCACTTGGAACAATTAGCCAGGTTTACGAATCTGCCTACGATGGAATCGTCACACAGGCGATCATCGCAACTGGTTGTGCATTTGCAGGTGTTCTCGCTGCATATAGCACTGGCAAGATCCGTGTAACACCAAAGTTCACACGTATCCTTATGGGATCACTCATTGGATATCTCGTCTTTAGCCTTGTAACTATCTTCACAGGTCGCCCATCAGGTGGAATCGGAACGCTGATTTCAGTAGGAGCTGTTGTTCTTGCATCACTCTTCATCGTGATGGACCTCGATCAAATCCAGAAGGCAGTTGCTGCAAAGGTTCCTCATCAAGAGTCTTGGCGCATGGCATTTGGCCTGATGGTCACATTGGTCTGGCTCTACCTTGAGGTATTGAGACTCATCTCAATCCTTCGTGGTGATGACTAAATAGTCCTTGTAAAAAGCCCGGTTCACAGCAATGTGGACCGGGCTTTTTCATGCTTTGACCAATCTTTAGACGCGACATTGACTTAATTCAGGCCTTAACAAGTAAAGGTATTCCTACCATTGCTCCATAAGGCATATGCCTTCATAGGAGACGGAGCTGGATATGAAGCTTAAATTAAATGAACTGATTGCGACGATTTTATTGGGCCTAGGCGCCCTCTTCTCACTCTTCTCGATTGGCCAGTTATTTAATCAAGCTGGAAACTTCATCGGAGATCTCTTCGATGGATATGCGGACTTTCCATACTTCGTCTATTTCGCAGGAACCGCATCTGGAATCCTGATGACTCCCATTGCAATTGTTGCAGTGATTCTTATATTCGTTAAGAAGACGAAGTTTGCAATGTTTGCTGCAGTACTCAGCCTCGTGCTCTGGTTCCTTGCTGCTGCACTTCGATTCTTAGCCTATGTGTTTAGCGGCTTTGATGACCTTTTCCGAGTTTTTGTTACGTTCTTCTTCCATACAGGAGACCAAATGGAAGAGGGCATAAACTTCCTCACGGGCGTACCGCTTTTCATCCTCTTCTTGGGAGCCTCCGCACTTCTATTTCTCGGTGAGCACCCAAACAAGATTTCAGCTCTAGCTCCAATGGCTGCAACACTTTCCAAGCCACTTCAGGGTGGATCTTCACATCAGCAGTATGTGCAACCTCAGCAGCCTCAATACAGTGCGCCTGCGCAAACTCAACCTCGCTACCTTCCACCTCAGCAAGCTGCTCCAGCTGCTGCCGGAATGAAGAAGTGTCCTGAGTGTGCTGAGTTGATTCAGCCAGAAGCGATCAAGTGCCGCTTCTGTAACTACCGCTTCGCTTAAATCTCTCGCAACTGAAAGTTCTACTCGCGTATCCCTAGGTTGACCCGAGTTACACGAGTAGCCTTTCCCCATGAGAGTCTGCGTCCCACGAGAGATCCGAGAGGGCGAGAAGCGTGTAGCCCTCGTCCCTGATGTCATTTCGAAGCTGACAAAACTGGGCTACGAAGTCGAGATTGAAAGTGGCGCTGGTCGCCACTCGCAAGCATCAGATGAGCAATACATCGCTGCCGGTGCAAAGATTGCATCCAACGGCTTCTTAGCTAGCGCAGATGTTCTGCTCTCTGTGCAACCTCTGACAGCTGCGCAGATGTCGCAATTGAAAAAAGGCGCAGTAACAATCTCCTTTCTCTCACCAACGAATGCAGCAGATTCGATTGATGCCGCCGCCGCTGCAGGTGTTACTGCCTTCTCACTCGAGCTTGTGCCCCGAATTTCACGTGCGCAATCAATGGATGCACTCTCTTCACAGGCACTCTGTGCAGGTTATCGAGCAGCACTTGTGGGTGCAGAGCTTTCACCACGTTTCTTCCCACTCTTAATGACTGCCGCAGGAACGGTGACACCAGCTCAAGTCTTAGTACTTGGCGCAGGTGTTGCAGGTTTGCAAGCGATTGCAACTGCTCGTCGACTCGGCGCAGTGGTATCTGCATACGATGTTCGACCAGCATCGGCAGATGAAGTTCGCTCAATGGGTGCAACATTTATTCAACTAGAACTCGAAGCACTTGAAGGTGCTGGTGGTTATGCACGCGAGATGACAGAAGAGCGTGCTGCTAAGCAACGTGAGTTACTGACTCCCTACATTGCAAAGTCACACGTAGTCATTACAACTGCTGCAGTTCCTGGACGCGCTGCCCCACGCCTGATGACACAGGCGATGGTTGATGCGATGGAGCCAGGGACAATTATTGTTGATCTTGCCGCTGAGACCGGAGGAAATGTCGAAGGTTCTAAGCCTGGTGAAATCATTGAAACCGCTGGGGGAGTGCGCATTTGGGGCGGTAAAGATGTGCCAAGCCAACTGCCTTTCCATGCATCCAGTCTGTATTCGCGTAACGTGGTCAACCTTCTGACTCTGATGACCATAGCTGCTGCACCAGCGCGAGATGAGAAGCCTGCAGTTGAGCTAGCTCTTAATATCAATTTCGAAGATGAAATCATCGATGGCGCAGCTGTTACACATAACGGATCTCGACGAACACCAGAAGCAGCAAAGGCGGTGAAGTAATGGAAGCAACAGCGGTAATCTCGATCTTTGTACTCTCTGTCTTCGTAGGTTTTGAAGTTGTCTCAAAGGTCTCTTCAACACTTCATACACCTCTGATGTCAGGTGCTAATGCAATTCATGGTGTCATCCTTGTCGGTGCAATCATCGTTGCAGATGCTGCCAATACCAACCTTGAACTTGGTCTTGCTGTTGCTGCAATCATCTTGGCGACAATTAACGTCGTTGGTGGATTTGTAGTTACCGACCGCATGCTCGAAATGTTTAAGCCTAAGAAAGGCGGTGAGCAGAAGTGAGAGATTTAGCTTTTAGCCTCATTGGCCTCACAGCAGGTGTCCTCTTTATCTTGGCGCTTAAAGGTCTTTCTCATCCAAAGACTGCTCGCCGCGGCAATCTCTTAGGCGCACTCGGTGCCTTTATTGCAATTGGTCTGGTCTTCTTCCAGCTTGAAGAGATTGAGAACCTTTGGTGGATTCTTGGAGCTATTGGATTTGGTCTAGCTGTGGGAGTGCCCGCTGCTCGTAAAGTGCAGATGACCAATATGCCTCAGCTCGTTGCTCTCTTTAACGGAGTAGGCGGAGGCGCTGCAGCTCTTGTGGCAATCGTTGAGTACCTCAAGCACAGCCAAGAGATGTCAGTAGCATTCCTGATCTTTACCGTCTTCACCGTAATCATCGGATGTGTCTCCTTTAGCGGCTCTATCGTCACATTCCTCAAGTTACAAGAGCTCATGACTACCCGCCCCGTTGTATTTCCAGGTGGACGTTTCCTTATTGCCGCTAACTTGGCCGGTGTATTGGCGGTATCTATCTGGGTTGTGGCAGAGCTTGGCACCAATCCATTACTGATTCTTGCCGGTCTATCACTGCTCTTTGGAGTTCTCTTTGTTCTTCCTGTGGGCGGGGCAGATGTGCCAATCGTTATCTCACTGCTTAACGCTTTCACAGGTTTAACAGTTGCAGCCAGTGGATATGTTCTGGATTCAACTCTGCTCATCATTGCTGGAACCTTGGTCGGTGCATCAGGAACAATCTTGACCCGTCTTATGGCAGAGGCGATGGGACGTTCTCTCTTTGGCACTTTATTTGGTGCATTTACCGCAAAGCCTCAAGATGTTGCAGCAGCTGGTGAAGAACGTCCAGTGAAATCTGGATCACCTGAAGATGTTGCAATCTTGCTTAACTATGCACGTCGTGTAGTGATTGTTCCTGGCTTTGGTTTGGCTGTCGCCCAAGCACAGCACACAGTGCGAGAGATGGCAGATCTTTTGATCTCCAAGGGAATCGATGTCGCATACGGAATCCACCCCGTTGCAGGTCGCATGCCAGGACATATGAATGTGCTCTTGGCCGAGGCGAATGTTCCTTACGAACAACTTGCCGAGATGGAAGATGTGAATCCCACCTTTGGGCAGACAGATGTTGCGATTGTTATTGGTGCAAACGATGTTGTAAACCCTGCAGCAGAGAACACACCAGGTTGTCCGATCTATGGAATGCCAATTCTTAAGGTGGCAGATTCAGCCAACATCATCTTCTTGAAGCGCTCGATGCGCCCAGGTTTTGCTGGCATTGAAAATGAACTTCTCTATGACCCAAAGACAACACTGCTCTTTGGTGATGCAAAGGCATCACTTACAAAGGTAGTTAGCGCTCTTAAAGGCCTTTAACGAGTAGTTGTTCTCTTCACAACCCAGATCATGAGTGGCTGTGAAGTGACGACAGTAAAGTTGTTATTTGTCGGAGTTAGCTGTGCTGTGAGAAATTGCCGTCCAGTGCGCACTGGCTTCCATGTGCAGGTTGCGCTGACGTTGGGATAGCTACCCGTGGTTGGCCGAGAAAGACATGTGGCAATACGTTTTCCGTCGATAAAGAAGCGGACTCTTCCTGCGACATTCAATGTCACTGTTGCTGTGAGATTGACTCCCTTTGTGGCAGTTCCACTAATTGAGGGGAGAGCTACCGTGCTCGCTTCGCTGAGATCAAGAACTGTAATTGTCACCGTCTGAGAATCGCTATAAATCCCATCAGAGACCCACGTCACCACAATGTATGAGTTATTTGTATCGGCATCCGTGGGGGCTTCAAAATCGGGTGCAGGAGAAAATGAGAGAGTGCCACTGGCGCTGATTGAGAAGTCACCAGCATCTGTTCCAGTCAGTGAATACGTCAGAGTGGCACCAGCATCTGGGTCGGTAGCGGTAAGTGAGTAAAGCCCAGCAACATTTTCATTGGATGAGTAGCTCGCACTAGCCGCACTAGAGAATGCGCCGATTGTTGGTGGATTGTTATAGGTATATCTGATGACAACCAGGCCAGATCCACCAGATCCACCAGTTGTGGCAAGCCCACTGCAATCTGCGCCTCCGCCTCCGCGGTTAGCGGGAGCATCACATGCTGCACTACCTGGAGTGGCGCCACCAGATGAAGCGGTTCCCATATCTCCAGTTCCAGCCCAACCTGCTCCACCGCTTCCATACATCACATTGGTTCCTAGAGTGATGATGTCAGAGTTAACACCGGCACCACCGTTCTTTCCTGATCCGCCAGCACCGGCTCCACCACCGCCACCTGCCTGGCAATTTCCTACACTGCATCCAGCTCCACCATTAGCGGTTCCAATACCACCGGGGTTTCCATTTCCGCTGACTCCTCCGACAGCGCCAGAGTTATTCAAGACTGCGTTAAGAGATGCCTTTCCACCTCGAGCAATGAGAGTTCCTAGAACGGAAGATGCTCCATCAGCGCCGCCACCTTGCGCACAATCACCGCGACGCCCCGTTGCAGCTGCGACTGTGATGGTTACATCAGTGTTTGCGCTAAAGCTGCGACCGGTGCCAGTTAATACTTCTCCACCGCCACCACCTTGGCCCCAGTAATAACTGCAGTAGCCACGAGTTCCACTTCCTCCAGCACCGACAACTAGGTAGCGAGCAGAGATCGCGTACAACGGTGTCCACGTCAGAGTTGTCGCTGCAGTAAATTGAACAACACAATCATTGCCAACTTTTGTGACGGTGACACCAGTTGCATCAGAGACAGTTTGAGTGCAAAGGCCCGCCGTGTCTCCAGCTGCTGTGACTATTGCGGCATATGAAGGTGAAATTACGAGGGTGGAGAAGAGAGCGCTAATAGCCAGCGCCAGAGTCCATCTCCCCTTCAATTGCATGGGGTGATTGTAAGTCCTAGCCGTGCTTGCGCTGAAGGTGGGCCGTTCTTAGCGGCTAGTAGAGCGCTTGAGAACCCATATCTCACTTCGTGCTGAAGTCACCGATGTAAATGTGCTGGAGGTTGGCGTCAAAGTAGCTGTGAGGAAGTTGCGCCCAGTTACAGCTGGCTTCCAATTACAGGTAGCTGAGATGTTGGGGTAGCTACCAGTTGTAGAGACGGATAAACAGTTCGCAATGCGTTTTCCATTTATAAAGAAGCGAACCTTACCGGCGGCATTCACATTTGTAACAAGTGAAATTGAAACACCTTTATATGCAGATCCAGTGACAGTTGGCCCTGAAGCGCTACCTGATTCATTGACATTGGTAACAGTGATTGTCACTGTCTGAGAGTCACTGAGAGTTCCATCGGAAACCCATGTAACAACAAGATAGGTGTTGTTTGTATCGGCATCAATAGGGCCTTCAAAATCAGGAGCTGAGACAAAGGAGAGAACCCCACTTGCACTGATCCTAAAGTCAGCAGCATCTGTGCCAGTTAAGGAATAGGTAAATGCAGTTCCGGCATCCACATCAGTTGCAGTAACTGTATAGAGAGAGGAGATGTTCTCTGCAGAGCTCAAACTGCCTGAATCGGCACTTGCGAATGCAGTGATAGTCGGGGTCTCATTCACATTTGTAATAGTTACCGAAACCGTTTGACTTGCCGCGTTGGTGGATGCATCCGTGGCGGTAATCACCACGACGTAGGTATTGCTACTTAATGTGCTTTCTGGAGTTTCAAAATCTCGCGCAGAGATAGTCAAGACATTACTTGTGAGAGTAAAGCGAGAATTATCGGCACCTGATTTAGACCATGTCACTGTTTCATTGGCAGTAAAGGAGAAGACTGATGTTGAGTTTTCTGGAATTGATATTGAGCTCGTTGAACCGGTAGCAGAGCCTGGTCCTGTGATCACTGGGGCTGTGGCATCAGGGGTATAGCGAATAATGACAACGCCACTTCCGCCATGGCCACCGCGATTTCGTTCACCATCGCTAGTGGTATTTGGAGAACCAGTACATCCATCTCCATATGCGGTTCCACCACCGCCTCCACCACCAAAGCCCGCTTTTCCTTGAAAACCAATTGTTGAACCGACATAGAGACCAGATGCACAGGTAGCAATCAAACTTTCAGATCCACCATTGACTCCCACGTAGCTCCAAGTGACTGTTGTGCCACGTGCACGCTGCGCAGCACCGGCACCACCTCCACCGCTTCCGCCATTGGCGGGTCCAACGTCATAAGAGTTAGTGCCATTGGAGTGAGATCCGATTCCACCTCCGCCACCTCCGCCATAGGAGTATGTCGTTCCCGTAATGTCGGATGTAAATCCATTTGCACCAGCACCGGCGGCGGAAGTTCCATAGTATTGAGTCGACGGGCCAGCTCCACCATTGCCGCCCGTTAAGGCAGTTGCCCCAGCTGGTGCAGATGCAGACCCTGCGCTGCCACCTAAACGTGTATCCCAACCACCACCGATGCTTCCGCCATTTGCAGTCCATTCAAAGGTGCCATCGTTATTGGTATCGAGTCGTGATTGACCACCGTTGGATTGTGAATCTGCATTACCACCTGTGCCCACGACAACATTTGCAGTAACACCAGAAGTGATTGGAAGTGATGGATGGGCAAGACCGCCTCCGCCTCCGCCTCCGCCTCCACCATCTAGTCGGCCCGCAGCTCCACCTCCGACGAGTAAGAACCTCACAGTTGAATATCCAGTTGCGGGAGTCCAGGTTGAGTTGCCATAAAAGTAGAGAAGGCAGTCGCTTCCAGTGACAGCTACAGTCACATTTGCTGGAGTTCCAAAAGTGTCTCGGCAGGCAGCTGTTGTAATTGATGCAGCAGCACTTGGTGCGAATGTAGGTTGAAGCACGCCTGCTAGCAAGGTAAGTGCCAGCGATGAGAATCCAATTCTCCGGCCTGAGCGCATGGCCAGATTATAGTCAGGCAGCGTGGTTTACTGAATTGCGGGTCTCAGGAATACGCGTAGTGATAAAGAAAATCACCAGAATCAAGAGGGTACTCACGGCAAATGCCGGCCTGTAATCCCCGGTGATATCTGTCATCGCCCCTAGAAATATCGGGGCAATCATCGCTGCAAAGTCACCAGACATCTGCATCACTGCGATGACCTGCCCACCCTTTCCTTTAAGGACATCTCCAACGAGGCTTCCTGGAATGGTCGACAGATATGCCCCGGCGATTCCTGAAAAGAGCATCGCAGGAAAGAAGATCCAAGATTGGAAGGTGACTAACAAGAGAAAAGTAGAGAAGGCAAGTGCTGCGGTTCCAATCATCGCAACATAGCGACGACCTTTCTCATCTGATAATCGACCTGCACGAAGTAAAAGTGCGCCATTAGCAATTGAGGCGATTGTAAATCCAATACCCATATATGTTGTCGACACATCCATCTCTTCAACCATAAAGAGAGGCAAGATTGAACGTCCCATACCAAAGAGAATCCAACCGGTGGCAAAAGAGATGGAGAGAGCGATCCAGTAAGGCTTTAACTTAAACGCCTCACGCAGTGAAGTGTTACCGCCCTTATCTTTACTCTCTGGCTTTGCAGCAAGTGCTGAGTTGCGCAGTAAGAATCCGGCGGAGATGCTCGAGATTGTCAGAAGGACGGCATAGATAGCTAGAGGTGCTCTCAGTGAGAAAGCAGATAGTGCACCACCGACAACCGGACCGCCCACCATTCCGATAAGGAATGAGCCGTTATATAGGGATTGTGCACGTCCACGTTGATTATCTGCCGTTGCCCGAAGCAAGATAGAACCAGCTGCAACAGAGAACATCGATGAGCCCAGTCCACCAGCGGCGCGAAATATAAGTAGCTGCTCATAGCTCTGAGATGCAGCAGCTGCTGCTGATGAGATAGCAACAAAGCCAATGCCGGTTGTGTAGACAAAGCGTTCACCAAAATGATCAACCAATTTTCCAGAGACAAGTCCACTTGCAAATCGTGCAAATGCGAAGGCAGAGAGAATTGAACCAACCTGTGCTGTATTCACACCAAAATCTCGTGCAAAGAGCGGCAAGGTTGGAGCGATGATTCCGAAACCGACTGCTACAAAGAATGAGGCAAAGATAAGAACCCCAACTTCGCGTGGAAATTCGCGAAGGGGGTTCCTCTCTTTAAGTGATGTGAAAATTATCCCAGAGCCTCGCCTGCAGATTCATTGCGAGCAGCTGCATAATCTTCAGATGTTCGAAGTGGAGTCTCGCGCAAGAAAAGGGCGAGGAAGAAACCAATTGCTACAACTGGCGCTGCCACTAAGAAGACAACATGGAAAGAGTTAACAAATGCATCAAGTGCTGCATTCTGCGCCTGTGGTGGAAGCTGTGCGATCACACCGGTGTTTTGAGTGATGGCATCGATTGCTTTATCATCGAGGGCTGAAGCAACTCCTGGATCTACAGCCGCTAACTCATCCCGGCCCACAATCAGATAATGGCCGAGGCGATTGGAGAGAACTGCGCCAAAGAGTGCGGTTCCAAAGACTGAACCCAGTGAACGGAAGAAGGTATTTGAGCTCGTTGCAACGCCCATATCCTTGAATTCAACTGAGTTTTGAAGGGCAATCACGATGGTCTGCATTGATAGACCAAGGCCGGCTCCGACCATGATTGCATAGATAGAGATCTCCCAATATGGAGTATCAATCTCTAGGCGATACATAGCAAGAATTCCCAAAGTCATCATCGCTGTACCCATTATTGGGAACTTCTTATATCGACCATGCTTGGTAATCAACTTACCGCTCAAGATTGAAGTTGAAACGATACCAAGCATGAGAGGGATTAATTTCAGTCCTGCATCAGTTGCTGAGTATCCCTTTACAACTTGCAGATAGAGAGGAAGCATCACAATCGCACCGAACATTCCGGCTCCGATGATTGCACCCAAGATAGATGTGAGAGTAAATGTGTGGTTCTTAAAAAGTGAGAGAGGAATGATTGGCTCTTTCGCTCTTCCTTCCCACCAGATGAAGACAACTGTCAAAAGTAATCCAATTACTAGATAAGTCAGCGTGTGAGTATCTGACCAACCATCTTGTGGGCCATAGACGGCTACTGCAAGAAGAGTTGTTGTCACTGCAGCGACGAGAAGAAGTGCGCCTAGGTAATCAATGGAGTGCTCGCGCTTAACGGTAGGAATGTGAAGCACAGCTGAGGTGATAACTAGTGCTGCGATTCCAAATGGCATGTTGATAAAGAAGATCCAACGCCATCCATCTGCACCAAGGATTGTGTCGGCATCAGAGAAGTAGCCACCCAATAGGGGGCCAGCCACAGATGAAAGTCCCCAGACCGCTCC
>CAZXVL010000033.1:0-10661 GCA_964644425.1 uncultured Candidatus Planktophila sp. | reverse complement strand
GCCCTACGGAAAGATTGCGCTTCCGCACGGCTTATAGAGGATGTCGACTCTTTATAAGACGTGTTCACACACAATCCCTCAAGGAGGACTAATGAAGGTAACACGCGCTAAGGCCGCGTTGGCCATCGCAGCTGCAGTAGCTGTTGGTGTCTCAACTCTGTCTCCAGCAAATGCTGCAACACGTTCAACAGTGATTCTTCACGAAACAAACCCAATCACTTCATTGAACTGCGGCACTCCAGATTCAAACTCAACAACATGCGCTGCAGTTAACTACTTGCAGAGTGCTGGCTTCACTTACTACAACAACAAGAAGGTCCTCGTTCGTAACACAACATTTGGTTCATTCAAGGTTGTAAAGAACACAAAGACTGACTACCGTGTTGAGTACACAGTGAACCCAGGCCGCGTTTGGTCAGATGGCACACCAATCACAGGTGTTGACCTTCTTCTCTCACACGTCCTTAGCTCAGATGCATACTCAATCGCTGCAGGTCTTGGCGATCCAAAGGATGAGAAGACACCTCCAGCGTTTAACAGCCTTGGATACGGTGGAACATACGCAGACAACATCGTTGGCAACCCAGTTCTCTCTGCTGACAAGATGAAGGTCACACTTCAGTACAAGAAGCCAATCGCTAACTGGGACATCTACGGTCCTGGCCCATCAGCGGTTCACGCTCTTGTTCTTATGGCTGATGGAAAGACAAAGCTAGGCACAGCTGCTGAAAACACAGCTGCAAAGGCTAAGTTCCTCACAGCATTTGAGAAGCGCGACACTGCTTACCTCAAGAAGATCGCAAAGGTTTGGAACGAAGACTTCAACATCACACAGGTTGATGACAAGACAAACCCACTTCTTCTTATCTCAAACGGCGGATTCATGATTGATTCTGCAGTTACAAAGTCATCTGTCACACTCGTAAAGAACCCTAAGTACAACTCAGGTCCAGCTCTTTCAGGTGGCGTTGACAAGATCATCTTCAAGTTCATTGGTGATGGAACAGCAGCTGCTCAGGCACTTGCTAACGGCGAGCTCGATGTTTACGCAGGTCAGGCAACAGCTGACGGTGTAGCAAAGCTCAAGTCAATCAAGGGCGTTAACGTTCTTGGTAAGGAAGAAGTTGCTTACGAGCACTGGGATCTTCGTTATGACGCAGTAGCAGGAGAGGCTCCATACAACGGTCCATTCGCTGCTAAGTACGGTCAGAAGTCACTTGATCTTCGTACAGCGTTCCTCCTAGCACTTCCACGCCAGGAAATCATGGAGAAGCTCATCGCACCTATCAACGGTCAGACAAAGCCAATCCAGTCAACATGGGTATCACCAGGATCAGACCTTTACAACAAGGTCATCTCAACAAACGGTTCTGGCTTCTACCTCATTGGTAACCAGGCAGACCGTGAGCGCCGTGCGCTTGCATTGGTAAAGAAGCACTATCCAAACGCGCAGAAGGAGCCTGTCAAGATTAACGTTCTTGTTCCAGGTAACAACGCACGTCGTGCAGCACAGTTCGCAATTGCGAAGGCAGCAATGGCTAAGGCTGGATTCGAGTTGGTTGGCGAAGTTTCAACTTCATGGCCATCACTTCTCGGCAGCTCTAAGTACGATGCATTCTTCTTCGCATGGGTTGCATCTTCTGTAAACCAGAAGCAGTCAGCAGAGAACTTCATCACTGCTGGTGGAAACAACCTCATCGGATACAGCAACGCAACAGTTGATCAGATCATTTCAACTCTTGACGTTCCTATGTCAGAGGCTGCACTTGCTTCTAAGTACGCACAGATCGAAAAGATCGTAAACAAGGATGCAGTAACAATTGGTGTGTTTATTCACCCAGGCGTACTTGCGGTCAACCAAGACCTCAAGGGCATCAAGCCAAGCCCATTGTCACCACAGATCGTGTGGAACTACTGGGAGTGGACATACTAAGTCGCTAATAACGCTTAGTTTCTAGCTCAAAGCATAGGAAGAGGCACGTAGGATTTTTATCCTGCGTGCCTCTTTCCTGTATAGTCGCTCATCTCACAGGGAGAGATTCCTGGTCTCATGCAGCAGATCCGAAAGGTACGTACTTCATGGTTGCTTACATTCTCCGTCGTCTAGGAGTATTAGTTGTGATCCTCTTTGGATCCAGCTTTATCCTCTATAACTTGGCGGCTCTCTCAGGTGATCCACTTGATGACTTGCGAACAAGTACAGATCCCAACCGTGACTTCCTGATCCTTCAGCGTACTCGCGAGTTACAACTCGATGTTCCACCACCGCTGCGCTATTTCCTATGGCTGCGCGGAGTACTTGGAATCTTCATCGGACAGGCAAACTTTGGACTTACTCGCGCCGGAATCACTGTCGGTGAAGAGCTCAAGCAGGCAATCCCTACAACAATTCGCCTTGTCTTAGCTGCGACAATCATCGCAATCATCCTTGGCTTGGCACTTGGAATCATCACAGCG
Organism: uncultured Candidatus Planktophila sp.; assembly: GCA_964644425.1. Taxonomy (GTDB): domain Bacteria; phylum Actinomycetota; class Actinomycetes; order Nanopelagicales; family Nanopelagicaceae; genus Planktophila. The sequence goes on along the minus strand of CAZXVL010000033.1, from coordinate 8,204 downwards.
CTTCGTCAATACAGCCGCTTTGACTATTCAATTACATTCTTCTCATTCCTTATGTTCTCGCTTCCAATCTTCTGGGTAGCAGTTCTTCTCAAGGAGTACCTAGCGATCTCCTTTAACAACTTCTTATCCGACCCTACGATTCCGTGGAAGTTTGTTATCGGTGCATCATTTGTCGTCGCACTCTTCTGGGCATCACTTATCGGACGCTCACGGGCAACTTTCTGGAAGATTTTTGGAATTGTCTTCCTAGCAAATGCAGCGCTACTCAAAGCACTTGAAGCAATTGAATGGTTTATCAACCCACGTCTTGGTCCGATTGTCATTCTTCTCTTCTCAGTCGGAATCGCCTTTGGCGTGACCCATCTTTCAGTAGGCCTCAACAACCGAGGAGCACTCAAGGCATCTTTGGTCATGGCAGCTTCAACCCTGGTCTTCTATTACCCAGCTAACTTCATCTTCGATAGAAACATGAATATCTGGTTTATCGCATTGATGGCGGTAGTGACCATCGGCCTTGGCGTCATCTCTGGTCTTGCATTTGCAAAGGTCGATCGTGGACCAATTATCCGTACCTCTGTCATCACCGCGTTCCTGAGCGCTCTTCTTATCTTGGTGGATAAGTTCATGCGCACATGGCAGCGTTACTCAGAGACCGATGCGATTAACTATCGCCCAGTTCCAACAATTGGCCAGCGCAATGACCAGATTGATCTCAGCGACTTCTGGCTTGCAAACCTTGACGTCATCTTGCACTTGTTCTTGCCAACAATTGCTCTGACTCTCATCTCATTTGCCGGCTACATTCGATTCTCTCGCGGAACTCTTCTTGAGGTTCTCAACCAGGATTACATCCGTACTGCACGCGCAAAGGGACTCACCGAGCGCACAGTGATCATGCGTCACGCATTCCGCAATACTTTGATTCCGTTAACAACAATTATCGTTGTGGACTTTGCCGGAATCATCGGTGGTGCGCTCATTACAGAGAGCGTCTTCGGATGGTCAGGTATGGGAACTCTCTTCCGTCGAGGAATCTTCACATTCGACCTCAATCTATTGATGGGTGTTTTCTTTGTGACAGCAACCCTCTCAGTTCTTGCCAACCTAGTTGCAGACCTTCTCTACTCTGCACTGGATCCACGCATTCGAGTAGGAAGTGGTGCATAAATGTTCGGACGTAAAAAGAATGTAGAAGTAGCAACTACTACTTCAGGCGAGAACGCAATCTCCAATAAGGAGACTGAGGGTCTTAGCCAAGGTCAGATCATTCGTCGTCGTTTCTTCCGCCACAAGGCAGCGATGATTTCGCTCGTCACCATCACTCTCATCATTCTCGTAGTCTTTACCGCCCTTGACTGGAAGTTCTTGGGTAAGTGGCGCGTGCCAGGTTGGTGGAAGTGGAGCACTGAAGAGCTTCCAGAGCTTCGTTACGGAACTGATATCTGTGGTGACACAGTCGGTTGCCCAACGATCTCATTGCGTCCAAAGTTCTTAGGCGGTAATGGAATCGGTCTTGGAGAACACCCATTCGGTCAAGATGACATTGGTCGCGACTACTTCGCTCTCGTTATGAAGGGAACTCAGCGTTCCCTCTCAGTAATGTTCATCATCGGTGTTATTGCCGCGACAATCGGAACAATTGTGGGAGCAATCTCAGGTTTCTATCGCGGCAAGGTTGACTCAATCTTGATGCGCTTTACAGACTTCATCATCACAATCCCATCATTGATCATTGGTGCTGTGATTGGTTACCGTTTCGGTAACCTCGGTGCAACTTTCCTTGCCTTCTATCTCGGACTCTTTGCCTGGACCGGTCTTTCACGACTTGTTCGCGGTGAGTTCTTGACCTTGCGCGAGCGTGAGTTTGTTGATGCTGCACGTGTTGCTGGTGCATCAAATCGTCGCATCATCTTCAAGCACATCTTGCCTAACGCAGTCGGTGTCATCATCGTCTCAGTCACACTCTTGATGTCAGGTGCAATCCTTCTTGAGACTTCTCTGAGCTACCTCGGATTCGGTGTTGTTGAGCCAGATGTCTCCCTCGGTCTCTTGATTAATAAGTACCAGGACTCATTTACAACACGTCCTTGGCTCTTCTGGTACCCAGGTCTCTTTATTATCGCTATCGCGCTCTCCGTTAACTTTATTGGTGACGGACTTCGCGATGCATTTGACCCACGCCAGCGTCGTCGTATTTCAAAGAAAGAGCGCCAAGAGGCACGTGTTGCTGCAAAGGGCGCACATTAATGTCAACGATTACGAGCAGCGTTCCACTTCTGGCGGGCAAGGAAGCTAGCGACTCCCGAATCACTTCGGGGCGAATCGCCATGGGCAATGCTTCCGGCAAGTTCGATGTTAAAGCCTCGGACATCCTCTGGATGGACCTTTCGGGCAGAGTATCGACTAGGAGCTGGAGCCGCCCAAGCGTTGATGGTCTTTCCATTAACGGTAACGGACATAGTGAACTTGGTATCAATGCTCTCGACCTCAAGCCAGTTGAAGCGGTGAGTACTCATCGGGTTCACAATCACGATCTCCTCATCACCAATGATGAGATGCGGGCGATGCATCACAAAGTAGAAGAAGGCAGCAACAGCGCCTCCAACTACAGCGGCGATCATGCCAGCAAACAGACCGCTCATTACGAAGGTCTGAATCACCATAACCGCAACAAAGATGTACATAATCCAGGAGTAGATAACACTGGATTTGGTTTGAAACTTCTCACCACTACTCATTCGTCAATTCTGACACAAGGAGTGCAAAATGTCTGAGCCAATTCTCAAGGTAAAAGATTTCAATGTTGATTTCTGGGTTGATGGAACCTGGTATCCAGCAGTAATCGATATGAACCTTGATCTTCATCCAGGTCGCGTATTGGCGATCGTGGGTGAGTCAGGTTCAGGTAAGTCAACGACAGCGCTCGGTTTGATGAGCCTTCTTGCAGCCAACGCTCGTATGTCAGGTAGCGTGAAGGTAAACGATGTCGAGATGCTCAATGCATCAGGCGGAACACTGCGCAAGAGTCGCGGTAAGGAAGTTGCCTATATCTTCCAGGAGCCAATGACAGCTCTCAACCCTGTCTACACAATCGGCTTCCAAATCGAAGAGACACTTCGCACACACTTCGACATGGGTCCTAAAGAGGCACATGCTCGCGCAATTGAACTCATTACTCTGGTTGATATTCCAGAGCCAGCAAAGTCAATCAATAAGTACCCACACCAACTTTCAGGTGGACAGCGCCAGCGCGCGATGATTGCTCAGGCACTTGCCTGCGATCCAGGACTTTTGGTTGCAGATGAGCCAACAACAGCTCTGGATGTAACAGTTCAGGCTGAAATTCTCGATCTGATGCGTAACCTTAAGGACAAGCTCAGCTCTGCAATTCTCTTGATCACCCACGATATGGGCGTTGTTGCCGATATGGCAGATGAGATCCTTGTCATGAAAGATGGCGTCACAGTAGAGCGCGGCACTTCACAGCAGATCTTTGCTAACCCAACTCATCCATACACACAGAGCCTTCTCGCATCTGTGCCAAAGCTTGGTAGCTCAAAGCTTCGTGTTCTCGATTCAAAGCCTGGTGCAGCACCTGTACTCAAGCTTGAGAATGTCACAATTGAGTATCCAAAGCGTGGACGTATTCCGGCATTTACAGCTGTAAAGAACTTTAATCTTGAGATTTATCCAGGTGAGATCGTTGGTCTGGTCGGTGAATCAGGTTCAGGAAAGACAACTGTAGGTCGAGCATCTATCGGTCTTCTTCCAAGCAAGGAAGGAAAGATTGAGATTGTTGGCCGCGATATCAGCCGCGCTTCTCAGAAGGAGCTCTCCTCGATTCGTCGCCACACAGGCATCGTCTTCCAGGATCCAGCAAGCTCATTGAATCCACGTCTTCCAATTGGTGAATCTATTGGCGAGCCAATCTTCCTTGCAGGTCTTGCAAAGGGTGATGCACTTGCAAAGCGTGTAGAAGAACTTCTCGAGCAGGTTGAGTTGCCACGTAGCTACCGTAACCGCTTCCCACATGAACTTTCAGGTGGACAGCGTCAACGTATCGGTATCGCTCGTGCACTTGCACTAACACCAGAGCTCTTGATTGCAGATGAACCAACTTCAGCACTCGATGTGTCTGTTCAGGCTCGCTTCCTTGATCTCCTACAGGAGCTTCAAGAGAAGTTGAAGTTTGCATGTCTATTCATCAGCCACGACCTTGCAGTCGTTGATATCTTGTCTCACCGGATTGCAGTAATGCAGAACGGTTCACTTGTTGAAGCAGGCGATCGCGATCAGATCCTGAAGAACCCTAAGAACGATTACACACGTCGTCTTATCTCTGCAGTGCCTGTTCCAGATCCTGAAGAGCAGCGCATCCGTCGCGAAGCACGTTTGGCAGCAGCGAAGTAACTTCGCTCCCCCATGTGTCGCTTACTCGGATATGTAGCAAAGTCGCCAACAACCTTTCCTGAGGTCGTTGGCGAGCACTTCTCAGGTTTTGTAAAACTCTCATCACTTCACTGTGATGGGTGGGGAGTTGCCAATGGTGATGGCCAATGCAATACCGAGATCACTGCAGCGCGCGAATCAGAGAACTTCCAGGCGATCCTGGCCAGCGCCCGCTCTGAGGCTGGATTACTCCACCTTCGTTGGGCGAGCCCAGGAATTCCTGTAGACCCATCCAATAGCCATCCATTTACCTTCGAGGGGCTCTCATTCATCCACAATGGCTCTCTCCACCCCTACGACGGCCTTGATAGCCTTCTAGAGGGCAAATACAAGGCTGAAATCAAGAGTGAGAGCGATTCTCATCGCTTCTTCATGCTGCTGGCCCAGTCAATTGCAACCGATGGCTTTGAAGGCGGAATCCTGAAGGCAATAGCAACGATTCGCAGCCATGTCACCTATGCAAGCCTTAACTCAATGCTTTTAAGCGATGAGTACTTTGTCATGATCAATGAGCATGACCCAGCGAATAAGCCACCCATGCTGACAGATGAGTACTACGAGATTCGCTACCGTGCAGATGCAGATGCTGTTGTATTTGGATCAAGCGGTTGGAACCAAGATGGTTGGACTCTGCTTGAAAATCACAAGATCCTCATTATTAAGCGTGATGACTTAACAATGAGGATCATTGAGATTCCTGCTTAATTAACTTCCCGAATTAATTGCCGGGGCTCACCGTCGACATATTGAAGTCGCGGATCACCATTGCCGGCACATGCATCTGGAAGATATCTCCCGCCCACTCACGTGGTTGGCTCCAAGAAGGCGCACTTGCACTTGCAATTCGTGAAAGCGCGCTGACTGGTGAATCATTCCAACGGAAGTTACTGGTAACTCCCTGAACTTCTCCACCCTTCACATGATAAACACCATCACGAGTAAGGCCTGTCAAAAGCAATGAGTTGGGATCAACCATTCGGATATACCAAAGTGTTGTCAGCAATAGCCCATCATCTAGGCCCGCAATCAGATCTTCAAGAGTTCCCGCGCCGCCTTCAACATCCATAAACACGTTGTCATTGACTGGTGTGAAATCTAGACCGGTAAGGGCAGCAGTTGCGCGAGTCTGAATCAAACTCTGCAAGACGCCATCCTTAAGCCAATCAACCCGAACTGACTTCTGACCGTTATCAAAGATCGAGCCATAATCAGATGATGTTGGGTGAGCAACAAAGGCAGTTCCAGGAAGTAGCTTGCTTGCAGGATCGCTATACATATTGACCTTGCAATCGCTCAGCCTCTCGCCAACGCGAGTGCCCCCACCCTTCTTTGAAAAGACGCTCTGACCATCATGGGCAGATTGAGCAGATGCTGACCATAGAAAGTAGGTAAAGAGATCTGCCACAGAACCCTGCGGAAAGATTGTGTCGTACTTACCTGCTGGAAGATCGACTTTACGAGCCTGCCAATCAAGGCGCTGGCGAATCTGCTTATCAATTGATGCAACAGAGACATTAGAGAAATCATGTGTCTCAATGCCCTCCCATGTGGAGCGTGAGCGCTCGTGAGATTTACCTGTCATCTCAACTCGTCCAATAGGTGCATCAGAGCGAAGGCGAAGCCCTCCCTTAGATCCAACCCATGTGCTCTCATGTTGATGCTCTGCATATCCAAAGAGTTCGATTGAGTCCTTTACAGATCGAGACAACATATCGCCGAGATCAGGAGCAAAGCTCTTGAAGACCTCCGGACCTGTTGGCTGGTGCTGCGCAGACCAATCCCCCATCACAACATCGCGTGCTAGAGGTGCGAAGTCAGCTGCCGGACCCGATGCTTTTGCAAGCACGATTGCCTCACTAAGGATCGTATCTATTTCGCTCTCGTCGAGATTGGTACGAGTGAGTGCACCCATCGCCATTCCACCATCTGTTGCAACAAATGCAATCACGGTGATGGAGCGTTCTTGAATAACACCATTTGTAGTCAGAGTGCTATTTGCCCAGCGAAGATTTGCCTGAGTCTTATCTTTGACAATAACGATGCAGTCATCGCATGCTGCCTTAGCAACTACCTTTTCAATGAGATCTTGAGCGCGCATCATTTTGCAGCCTCCGCAACAGTATTAAGAACATTGACTTTATCGAAGAGCGCAGCTGGACATCCGTGGCTTACCGCCGCAATCTGTCCTGGCTGTGCCTTACCGCAGTTAAACGCACCACCTAAGAGATAGGTAGAAGGTCCACCCACCTGCTTCATGGAGTTCCAGAAGTCAGTGGTAGTTGCCTGGTATGCCACATCTTTAAGCTGACCCGCAAGCTTGCCATCCTTAATGCGATGGAACTGCTGACCAGTAAATTGGAAGTTATAGCGCTGCATATCGATAGACCATGAGCGATCACCCAAGATGTAGATTCCATCTTCTACTGACGAGATCATCTCATCCAGGGTTGGCCCGCCCGCCTTTGGCTGAAGAGAAACATTAGGCATGCGCTGAATTGGAATATGCGCCGGTGAATCTGCATAGGCACAACCATTACTGCGATCGCGGCCAACTCGAGCTGCAATGCGGCGATCGAGCTGATATCCCACGAGCTTTCCATCTTTAATGATGTCCCAGCGCTGTGCTGCAACACCTTCATCATCCCAACCGACCGTGCTGAGGCCATGTTCGGTCTCACGATCGCCAGTGACATTCATGAGATGTGAACCGTATTGAAGATTGTTGAGCTTATCTGGAGTAGCAAATGATGTTCCTGCGTAATTGGCTTCATATCCAATTGCACGATCCAGCTCTGTTGCATGGCCAATAGACTCATGAATTGTCAGCCAGAGATTTGATGGGTGAATCAATAGGTCATACTTTCCTGGAGTCACAGATGGTGCTGCAACTTTCTCTGCAAGAAGTGTTGGAAGCTGCGCGATCTCTTGATCCCAGTTCCAGATTGAATTACCCATCCACTCCCAGCCATATCCGGCAGGTTGAGCAAGTGTGCGCATGGATTCAAAGCCATGTGCTCCTACTGAGATTGCCTCAATCTGCGTCTGCACGCGCACGCGCTGTTGAGTAGTGCTGGTGCCATAAGAATCTGCATAGTGCTTCTGCTCTTTGACATACATTGATTGAGCGCTTGTGTGATTAACGTTAGATGATTTCAAAAGCGTTGCGCTGAGATCAGTCAGTCGTGAGATCTTCTCAAGATCTGTGACTGCAAATGGATCTATCTCATAGGCAGAGACCCATTGTTGATTTGCATAGACTGGCTCTGGTGTAAGAGTAACCTCTTCTGTCGATAGTGGCTTTGAAGTCTTTGCCATCGACACTGCTATCTCTGCCATCTTCTTGGCTGTTGCAATCGAGACATCTGGTGATGAGGCAAAGCCCCACGCACCGTTGACGATGACACGGACACCGATGCCAAAGACGGTCTCATCTGATTGGCTTTGTAGGTCTGTGTCGCGAAGAGCGAGCAACCCTGAACGAGTGCGTTCGATGCGAACATCGACATGGGATGCACCTGCTGCCTTGCCGGCAGAGATGGCAGCATCTGAGAGCGCTGCAAGTGGAAGGGCTAGGAAATCTGGATCGACTGTCTTACTCATCCGGCCACCCTATCTTTGAGCGTGTGTGAGCGCTAGAGATAAGAGGAAATTAGCTAGTCATGGCTGACTGTAGAATTTGGCCAGAAGAGTCGCCTGGATCACCGCGTTATCGCAAGATACCGAGGAAAGTCCGGACTTCATAGAGCAAGGTGGTG
>CAZXVL010000032.1:0-10850 GCA_964644425.1 uncultured Candidatus Planktophila sp. | reverse complement strand
TTAACGCCATCTCATTAACACCATGTCATTAACGCCATGTCTCGCCGCCGACTGCTCTCTCTCCGAGCCAGCCTTCAATCATTCGGCGTGCGACGCTGACAGTAGGTGGAAGCAGGAGTGAGCCATCAGCTGCTGCAGCCTTCAACTCTTGGCGACTAAACCATTTGAGTTCTGTGATCTCTTCACCATCGGGACGAGCATCATCTGGTGCATCCGTAATTGCTTCGAAGGCGATCATGATGCTTGCAGGAAATGGCCAAGGCTGGGATCCCAAGTACCTCACTTCACGAAGCTTCACACCAGCTTCTTCAAATGCCTCTCGAGCAACACACTGTTCAAATGTTTCGCCGGGTTCAAGAAAGCCAGCAAAGGTAGAGAAGCGGCCTTCAGGCCAGACAGGTTGATGGCCTAATAAAATTCGATCATTACTATCTTTAATTAAAACAATGACAGCAGCATCAGTACGTGGGTGATGTTGGCTCTTATCCACATCGCAGACTCGCACCGCTCCACCAAGATCGACCCGCGTTGCTGCACCGCACTTAGAGCAGTGCGGATGCGCATCGTGCCAATTAGCAAGAGCGATGGCATGCATCGCAATCTCTAATTCAAGAGGTGATAACTCCCCTGCTAATTCACGAAGAGTTAAGTAATCTTCAACATCTGAGACGACGCGACCTGATGCCCATGCAAAGTATGCGCGATTATCTTCAAGGCTGATTCCGAGAAAATATCTCTCTCCACCAATTGCCTGATCAGCTGGTAGATATGTCAATCCGGCAGAGGTGCTGCGCACGCGACCCTTGCCCACCTCAATAATCTGAGCATTGCCCCAGAGTTGATCTAACTTCTCTGGTTGGCTTCGGAGCTCTCCAGATCGATCCATTAAGGATGCTCTGCTAGATATTGGGCTCATAGGTGGAGGTTACCCGCTCTTCAAAGCTCATATAAATCGGCCATCATCTAGCCTTGGCTCATGCGCATCACATCGTGGAACATCCTCCACGGCCAGCCCCTGACGCAACCGAGCTCCACCTTCGCCACAGCCCTTTCCTCTTTAGGCTCAGATTTAATCGCCTGCCAAGAGGTGGATCATCGCCTCGATCGCAGTGAGTGCACCATTCAGGGTCGCCAAATCGCAGAATCAATCTCTGCCCAGTATTGGGGATTTGCTCCTGCAATTGCAGGAACTCCGGGAGTTTCATGGAGGAAACTCAAGAGATCCGAAAAGTTGGTGATCTCCAACAAAAATCAAGATGAGATTACTACCGAAGAAGGCTTCTATGGAATCTCAATCGCAAGTAAGGTTCCAGTCAAGAATTGGCTTCGCCTTGAATTAGGGCGATCGCTGATTGGCCTTCCACTTGCAGTTGCCAATAGCGCTGGTAAGCCACGACTTCTCTATGTCAAAGATGAACCTCGTGTTGCACTCGCTGCAGTTCTTGAAAATGGTTGGACAGTGATTAATACACATCTCTCATTTGTGCCACTAGTTAATATCTATCAATTGCTACGTTTATCTGCCTGGGCAAGAAAGATTGAGATAGAACACTCAACAAAGGTATTGCTTGTGGGAGATTTCAATCTGCCATGGGGGCTTCCCACAAAGCTCACGCGTTGGGCCAGAGCGACTAACGCATTGAGCTATCCATCGTGGAAACCAGCGATTTCATTTGATTACATTTTGACCCGTGATGAGAATTTGAATCAAATCACAGAATTCTTGCATGGCCCAATTGAGTTCAGTGACCACCGCGCGATATCAGTAGATGTCTAATAATCATCGCGTAGGACTAGGAGAGTAGAGCTGCGAGCTCTTCTTCACTCAGTAGCGCACCGCGTCGATCTGTTACACCCGTTGGAATATAAACAAAGGCACCGGTGACACTCTCAAGAGGCACTCCTGCAAGCTTTGCCCAGGCTAATCGATAGATTGCAAGCTGTATTGCAGAGTCATCATCTAAGACCTTGGAGCCGGTCTTCCAATCGATAACTTCATAACCTGCCTCTGTCTTATAGACAGCATCGATGCGGCCACGAACAAGTGTTCCTGCAATAACTGTCTCAAATGGAACTTCAACGCGATGGACGGCGCGATCGGCCCATTCAGAGGCGAGCCATTTAGCTTTCAGCTCTTCGAGAGTGCGGTCATCTTCAATGGGAGCAAGGAGATCAAACTCTTCATCATCAAAGATGGATGATCCATTGAGGTGGTGTTCAATCCATAAGTGGAATGCTGTTCCTCGCGATGAGTACTCATCGCGTGCGCGAGGCATCGGCCTGCGAATACTCTTTGCAAACTCTTCCGGGTTCTTCTTCATGGCGATAATTGATGAAGGCGACATTCGGACTGGACGTGGAATTTCAAGGGAGGTCGAACGACTCTCTGCGAACTCGGCGATAATCGCACGAGCATCATCAATCCATGATTGAAGAGCAGGGTTATCGACGGTGAGGTCATAGGCGGTTGCACCACGGACTTGCTCAAGCGTTGCATTAAATGCAGCACGCGAATCACCCAGTGGATCGCGTGGCCATAGCGCGCTCTCTTCGATTCCTTCACGAGGATTGCGTGCATCCTCATCAGGTGGAGTGAGCTCATCAATTACGCGACCCTGAACTCGAGCAATCTCTTCAATCTTTCGGTAGAGCGATGAAGGTTGCAACGGCTTCACGCCTGATCCCCAATATGAGGCAGATGCGAAGAGATGGGAACGTGCACGAGTTACCGCCACATAGCCAAGTCGAATCTCTTCTCCTAAGCGGTACTGCACGCACCTTTTGCCGTATTCGGCGAGAGCTTTATTTGCATCAGAGTTTGTAGAGACATGAGCGAGTGAGAGTTGCGGAACTACATCGCTGTCGCGACGAAGCGCAAAGGGGATGAAACGTTCATTGGTCGACCAATTCTCTGGGCTTCGTGCCCCATCTGATGGGAAAGTTCCTTCAGTAAGACCAGGTATGGCAACAACATCCCATTCAGCACCCTTTGCCATGTGAATTGTCAGGATCTGCACAACGCTCTGATCTACTTCGGGAGCACCTGCCTTAAGTCCGCCCTCTTCTTCACTTGCAACATCTAGCCAATTGAGGAATCCAGTCAGTGAACCGCCTGAGCGAGAGAACTTACTTGTCTCGTCTAAGAAGCGATCCAGGTGTCGGCGTCCGTGGATTCCTTCTTCACGTAGAGCAACCTCTGCATCGAGGTTGAGATAACGCTCAATCTCGAGAACCAGATCGGTGATTGACCCTGATGCGCGTGAGCGAAGTCTGCGAAGATCGGTTGCAAATTGCACCAGACGTCCATAGCCAGCCGATGAAAATGTTGAGACATCAGCACTTTCTATCTGATCGAGAGCATCGATGAGTGAGCCCATAAACTGGTCATCATTTTCTGCAGCAAGCGGATTGCCAGCGATGATATTGCGGACAATTGAACGACTATCACTTGATTCATTACGAGCACGAGAGGAAGAGAATCGACCAAGGGCTGCAATATCGCGAGGGCCTAAATTGATTCGAGGACCTGTTAAATGACGCATCAAAGCGCCACCTGCATCCGGAGATGCAACAACCTTTAAAATTGCAACGATATCGGCTACTTCAGGAACATGGATGAGCCCGCCGAGGCCAAGAACCTCTGAAGGGATTCCAGAGGCCGTTAAAGCAGCTTGAATCACTGGTATCTGAGACTTCTTTCGGACCAATACAGCAAAGGAGAGAGAGCTCTTCTTGACTCCATTGTCTCCCCAGAGAGGTTGGAAGTACTCAACTATTGCTTGGGCCTCTGCTTCAAGATTTTCAAATATTCCGCATACGAGGTCACCAGGACCTGCACCCTTGCGTGGACTCAGTGGAGCAACTGTGATTGTGTCATTTGCGCGCACTTCATCAGAGATTAAGTTAGCTGCAGAGAGAATACTGATGTCATTGCGATAGGTCTCAAGGAGGTCATATTGCAGTGCACCTGTGGAGCCGGGTGACTTAGGGAAGTAGCGATTGAATGCACCAATTGTTCCGGCGGCAGCGCCTCTCCAGGTGTAGATGGATTGACATGGATCGCCCACTGCCGTTACAGGATGTCCTGCACCAAATAAAGTGGAGAGAAGTCGCACCTGAGAGTGCGAGGTATCTTGATACTCATCGAGCAATACCACAGGGAACTTACTGCGCTCTATAAGACCGACTTCCGGAAACTTCTCAGCAATCGTTGCAGCAAGTGCAATCTGATCATCGAAGGAGAGTTGTCCACTTGTGCGACGTTCGTTAATAAAGTGATTCATCATCTCAACGAGAGCGATGCGCTGTTCTGCAGTTCGCTTTGCCGTTCTCACTCCATCATTGAGCGGACCGCTCATTCGCGCAAGTTCATCGAGTAACTTCTGATCTTCAGCGATAATTGCATCCCCTGATACTTGATGCTCTAGCGCTTGCGAGGTCAGACCCATCAGATCATCGACAACTGTCTTAACGGCGCTCTCATTAGCAAAACCCTCAGCATCCCAATTTTGGACGATGCGATTAGCGAGCATCCAGAGAGCTGCCTCACCCATCGGCTGAGAATCCGCATCGATTCCAAGACGGATTGCATGTTCGGAGAGGATGCGTCCTGCATAGGAGTGATAGGTCGTGACCGATGTATCAAAGTGGCTAAAACCAGGGGTTATTCCAGCTTGAATCATGCCCTGATGCAGCTGCTTCAAACGTTTGCGAATACGAATATTGAGCTCGCCTGCCGCTTTGCGGGTAAAGGTGAGACCAAGAATTTGATTGGGGGTAATGATCTGATTAGCAACGAGATAGACAACGCGAGCAGCCATTGTCTCTGTCTTTCCAGATCCTGCACCAGCAATGACAACTGCAGGTTCGAGCGGATTGGTAAGGCCAGAGATGATCGCCGACTGTGGTGCGCTAGGAGCCCAGAAAGTAGGGTCGATGCGCTGAATGAATTCGGCGACTTGAGCAGGTGTGTAGATTTCAACAAACTTATCGTTGCTCATTATCCAATCACCGTCCTTCCCTCGCTATGGAGCGGACAGGAGCTCTTAACAGGACATGATGAACAGAACTGGTTCTTTCGTGCCACAAAGGTTGGTGATGCCATCTGTGTGGCAATCAAATCAAGGCGTTCTGTGATCTCTTCGGCAATCACAGGTGGGCGCTCACGCGTTGCAACCTCTTTCGTATCATGACCGAGGAAAACTAAATGTGAGCCCGAGACTTTTGGATCATCAAACTTTTGCTCAAAGGAATTAAGCACAACGGCGATTTGATAACAGGCCAACTGTAAGTTCTCTAGCGCCTCACTCTTCTTGATCGCTTTACCGGTCTTAAAATCAACAACAAAGAACTTTCCATCGCTATCTACTTCCAAGCGATCTACTGAACCACGGACGGTTGCACGACCGAGTTGGAATTCAAACTTCAGCTCAACTCCTTGAACCCTGTTGACGCTTTCACGATGGTATTGAGCAAAACGTTCAAGCATTCGTTGTGCACGCTGCAGCTGTGTCCGGTTAATCCACCCGGAGGTATCGCTGATCAGCGGCCATGCCTCGTGGAGTGATTGATAGAGAGATTGATCTGTGACATCTTGGCCCTCAACTTTGAGGCGGGCATATTCGTGAATAACTGAGCCTAAAAGCTGCGCCGTGGAGTCTCCATTGCTTCCGCCATTGCGCTCGAGCAGCCACTTTAGGCCACACTCTTCAAAGGTCTCTGCTGCAGATGGCGAGAGAGGTACCAGTTGATCCTCGCCATATAACGGTGCATCGGTACTAATGGGGGTCGAGCCGAGCCACTGTGATGGATCTGCAACCGATACTCCGGCTTCGGCAAGGCTTTTTAGAATCGGTGCTGCATCTGTAGCGATCGAGGAAGTAAGTGAACGGCGAAGAGAAGCCACAAGGGCACTTGCAGTCAGTGGCCTTACATCACCAAATGAAGTCGCGGTATAGAGGTCGGATTCAAGGGCTTCAAAAAAGTATGTTGATGGTGAATCATCTTCGCGAGTTACCGCTGTCAAGTGAACCTCTTGTGAAGCACGACTTGTTGCAACATGAAAGAGACGACGTTCATCTTGCGCCAACGATTGCGCTGTGATCTCGTGCAATGCAACTGTTGAGAGTTCTTCACCGTGGCGTTCACGTTCTACTAAACGTTCAGCACCTAGTAGTGAACTGCGCTCTTTGAGGTTAGGCCAGATGCCTTCTTGTAGCCCTGCGATAAATGTCCGTTTAAATTCAAGCCCCTTAACTGAGTGCACAGTCAGTATTTGCACAACATCGGGACGAATTCCCTGAGCTGTAATCAGGTCAGAGACAATGTTCTCTTGTGCAATCTCGGTAAGAAATGCTCGTGGATGCGAACCGGGCATTCGGTCGATATGACGCGCTGCACTATCAAAGAGTTGGACCATCGCATCGAGGTCGCGATCTGCTGCAGCTCCACGTGAACCTCCACGTAAGGCCGCGCTCTGCCAGCTCTCAGAGATCTTTACCCCTTCACCATTTTCAGCGCTAGACCAGATTGCCCAGAGAAGGTCATGAATTGAGGCGCCTTTCTTGCGAAGTGATGCACGGGCAGTGGCTAGCAACGCTGCAATCCGCTCTAACTCAGCTCGTTCAGTAAATGATTCCTCTGAAGGAATGTCGCCTTTATCAATAGCATCGATGATCAACTGCGTACCTGAGCGTTTATCTTGACTCTCATCTCGCGCTTTCAACAACGCTGTGCGAATTCGGCGTAAAGAGATCGTTGAAGCTCCACCAAACTCAGCTGTGAGTAGTCGCTCTGCAACATCGAGTGTCAGCTTCTCTTGTCCTGTTGCTACGCGCGCTAACAGTAGAAAAGGGGCCAGGGCTGCGCTACTAGCTATCGCTTCACGGTCTCCTGCAACTGGTACACCTGATTGTGAGAGTGCGCGGCGGATTGCATTTGAAGTTGAGCCATGCGAGCGAAGAATGATCGCCATATCGGAGTAGGCAATGCCTTCAATGAGATGTGCGCGCTTAATGTTGTAGGCAATGTATTGCGCCTCTTCATTTTCAGAGTGAAGTTCCACCGCATAGCGTTGAGGTGCCCCTCGATAGTTTCTCTGCAAAGTAATGGTGGTTGCATGCTCATATTTCTGGCCAAGATAATCGAGGGCTCCATCGGGATCTGCACCGCGGAATCGACCGACTGCGCTATCAGGGTCAACAACAAAGAGGAGCTCATTACCTGCTAGAAGTTCGAGCAATCGACGCTGTGCAGGGTCTGACTCATGAAACTCATCGACCATGATTGTTCTAAATCGTGAACGCAGCGTTGCAAGCAAATCAGGATTGCGCAGTAGATGAGCATGAGCTGCATTGATAATCTCGGCAGGATCAATGCGCATCTTTGAATCTCCAGCACCGGTATCAGATGCTGCAGAAATCTTCAGATATGAATCCCAAAAACGTGCGACCGCCGGCCAGTACTTCTCGCCTAGTCGTTTACCTTTTTCTGCAAGCTCCTCTGGAGTCAAACCACGTTCAGTAGCTCGCATCATCACATCGCGGAGCTCGCGAACAAAACCCTGTGTCAGCAGTGGTTCGCCCATCGTCTGCTCACTTGCGCGAAGGTCGGTGGGCCACCAATCAACTCCATCTTCAATATTTCCAGCTAATAAGGCTGCAATAAAGCTCTCTTGCTCGGCACCTGAAATCAAAACCGTCTCACGAAATGTCTCACCAGATCGCATTGAGAGAATTGAGAAGGCAAGTGAGTGAAATGTGCGAGCTACTGGCTCTTTAATGGTTCCATCGACTGCAATGACAATTGCATCGCGAATCTCGGAGGCTCGCTCGCGGCCAAATGCGAGAATCAATATAGATTCAGGATCGGTGCCATCTGCAATACGTGCGATTGCAGATTCAATTAAAACCGAACTCTTTCCGGTTCCTGTTGCTCCGCGAAGTATGAGCGGTGACCCACGATGTGCGATAGCGGCGAGCTGTTCAGGGTCAAAAGCAAGAGCTGGCCTGGTGATTGGTTTTGCGACCAGCCGAATTCCCGACGTGGCCTTACTCATCTCCACCATCGAATCGACGATAGATCGCCCAAAGAATAATCAGAATCAAGATTGCGCCTGCCCAAGCAATATGCGTCTGATGCACATGGAAGAAAGAACTATGTTCAATTGTTGGTTGATCTGTCGCTACAGGGGATGTACGCCCTGGTTTATTGAGATAGAGATCATAACTTCCTGAAATCACATGGCCATCTGCAGAGACCACACGATAGGAGACTATGTAGGTGCCATCTATATAGGAGTCATCCCCAAGAGTTACAGATAATAAATTGCCCGCAACCGTGGTTTTCACAATAGAAACTTCTTGTGAGTCAGGTGCACTT
The DNA here is from genome assembly GCA_964644425.1 of uncultured Candidatus Planktophila sp. Classification (GTDB taxonomy): domain Bacteria; phylum Actinomycetota; class Actinomycetes; order Nanopelagicales; family Nanopelagicaceae; genus Planktophila. Next base: position 2,471 of record CAZXVL010000032.1, on the reverse strand, counting down.
ACTGAAATCTTATTGACAGGATTATCACCAATCGTCATTAACTGGTCGGTGAAACGTATTGAAATCTCAGATGGCATAGAAGTAAGGGTGCTCTTATAGAGAGGGGTTGTATCGATCACCGAGGTGTGGGCTAGAGCACTCTGAGGGGCGATTAGAAGAAAGATGAGAGCAAGTAAAGGGCGAGCGAAACGCATTCTTCTTCACTCTCCTTCCTGATATGTGCGATTATTTCCGAGTGAAAGCACTCAAGGCGCTAGCCACATCTTTAGCCTTGATCCTTGCTGCTCTATCTGCACATATTCTCGCAGGAGGAGGGCAACTTTCCTTCTATTCAGCGCTTTCACTCGTTGGTGCTCTATTTCTCATCGCTCTCTTTATCTCTGGAGCCACAGATAGCCCAGTACGTACTGCCTTGGCGATCTTCCTGGCCCAAAATCTCTCCCACTTCATTACAGGGGGAAGCTACGGTGATGAGAACAGGATGATTTTAAGCCACTTGCTCTCATCTGTCGCGAGCTACTACTTGATTGCCCATCTCCGCCAAAGTTTAGCTTCAGTCACAGACTACTTTATGGAGCTCGTTTTTCCGAAGGTTTTTCGCCAAAGGCTTTCTCTCCACTCAATTCAGGCTATACCCGGGTTCACCTATCGCAGCCTATCTACTCTCTTTTTCTCTCTAGCGTATTCATTAAGAGCGCCACCTCTTCGCTGAAATCACTTGCATGTAGTTGAGAAAGTCTCAACTATTGATTTCACTTGAAAGAGGAATTTATGAATAAGAAATTGGTAATGGCTGCTGTCGCAATTCTTGGATTTGGCGCTGTAGCTTTCTTTGCAACACAAGGCTCTAAAGACGCTTCAATTGTCATTGAGAACCCTGTCGTACGTTCGATTGATGCCGCCTCATTTAAGAATGAGGAGACCGGTAAGTACATGACTGGATCATTTATGACAATCACAAATAACGGCAGTGAGGATGTCACCCTTGAAGGTGGATCATCTCCAATTGCTGGAATTGTTGAAATTCATGAAGTGATCAACGGAATGATGGTTCCAATGGAAGGTGGCCTTGTGATTCCTGCTGGCGAGAGCATCAAGCTTCGCATGGGCGGCTACCACGTCATGTTGCTTGAGCTCACAAACGAGATCAAAGCAGGAGAAGAGACCGAAGTAACGCTTCGATTTAGCGATGGAACTGAACAGACAATCACAGCGCCTGTGAAGGATATCGCTATGGACGATGAGGTCTATGGCGCTGCAGGCGGGATGTAAATGAACTATAGAAAGCTAGCCATTGGCGCGCTTTCCATCGTGGTTGGCGGTGGCATCTTTGCCACCGCCACTATGGTGGATCTCAAGAAAGATCCGTCGATAGGCGCTGCAGTAGAAGAGTTCTATGGCGTACATCAAAATGGAATTGAAATCGATCGCCAATCCAATGCAACTTTGATCTCCTTTGACATTAGAGATGGCGTCGATAAAAGCGCAGTTGCCCGCCTAATGCGCATCTGGACCAATGATTCGTCGGAGCTTATGCAAGGCAATCCCATCATCGGTGACCCACAAGCTGAAATGGCAGAAAATCCTGCGCGCTTGACCGTTCTCATCGGTTACGGATATTCACTCTTTAAGAAAATTGGAATTGAAGATCAATGGCCGATATCCGAGAGAGCGATTCCGGGATATAAAATAGATCGCCTAGAAGATCGATGGAGTGATGGGGATTTGATCCTGCAAATCTCAGGCGATAATCCGCAATCTATCTTTCATGCATCTCAAGTATTAGAAAGAGATGCTGCACCATTTGCGAGAGTTCGTTGGCAGCAGAGAGGCTTCTTAGACCCTGCAGGTGTAAATACTTCTAATGTATCTCGAAACTTATTGGGCCAACTTGACGGAACTGCAAACAAGAAGAATGAAACGAAAGAGTTTGATGAGATTGCGTGGGTCAAAGACGGCAAACTGGCTAAGGGAACAACGATGGTTGTGCGTCGCATTCGAATGACACTAGATACATGGAACAAAGTTTCTACAGACTCTAAGTCCAAGGTGATAGGTCGCTCGCTTGAAGATGGCTCTCTCTTGGAGACCTCTACACCGAGCGCTCATCAAAGTAGAGCCTTTACAAAGGGATCGGCTGGAATAATCAGACGAGGATTTAACTATGATGATAGCTATCTGCCGGATGGCACTCGTGATGCTGGGTTAATTTTCATCTCATTCCAAGCTCACGTAAGAAGTTACTTGGATATCCAGGCAAAGCTCAATGAGATGGATGATCTCAATCGTTACACCACCCCAGTCGGATCAGGGCTCTTTATAGTGCCGGCAGGAACCAACCGTGGTGGCTATATCGGTGAAGGCTTCTTTCAGTAAGAAAGGTATCGCCGCAAAAAAGAAATGGACCCTGAGCGCCTGTCGCCGGGTCCAGTTCTTTTGGAGAGGTTAATTCTTTAAGACTGATTGCTCTT
>CAZXVL010000031.1:0-10881 GCA_964644425.1 uncultured Candidatus Planktophila sp. | reverse complement strand
GAAACTTCATCTTCCGCACACGCGAGTTTGAGCAGATGGAGATGGAGTTCTTCGTCGTTCCAGGAACAGATGAAGAATGGCATAAGTATTGGATTGAGACCCGCCTGAATTGGTATAAGGATCTTGGAATCAACCCTGAGCGCCTTCGCCTCTTCGAGCACCCTAAAGAGAAGCTCTCTCACTACTCAAAGGGAACAACAGATATTGAGTACAAGTTTGAGTTCAATGGCACTGAATGGGGCGAGCTCGAAGGTATTGCAAACCGTACTGATTTCGACCTTAAGGCGCACTCAGCAGCTTCAGGTAAGGACCTCTCTTACTTTGATCAAGAGAAGAATGAGCGATGGACTCCATTTGTTATTGAACCCGCAGCAGGTGTTGATCGTTGCGCGCTCACATTTATGATGGATGCATACACCGAAGATGAGGCTCCTAACGCTAAGGGCGAGATGGAAAAACGTGCCGTGATGAAGTTCGATCACCGCATTGCCCCTGTAAAGGCTGCAGTTCTCCCACTTTCTCGCAATGCTGACCTCTCGCCTAAGGCGCGCGATCTTGCAGCTGCGCTACGCAAGAATTGGAATATCGACTTCGATGATTCAGGTGCAATCGGACGCCGCTACCGTCGCCAAGACGAAATCGGCACCCCATATTGCATCACTGTTGACTTCGAGACTCTCGAAGATAATGCAGTCACAATTCGCGACCGCGACACAATGGAGCAGGAGCGCATCTCTATCGATCAGGTAGAGGCATGGCTTGCACCGAAACTTCTCGGTTGCTAACTCCAATTGCTTAAACCACTCTCTCTTCCATTACGCGATGGAGTACATCAGGTTGATCCACCTGTAGTTCTTGCGCCGATGGCAGGAATCACCAACGCACCCTTTAGACAGCTATGTCGCGAACAAGGTGCAGGTCTCTTTGTCTCTGAGATGGTGACCGCGCGCGCTCTGCTTGAGCGGGTTCCTGATACGTTGCGAATGATTGAACCAGGGCCAGGAGAGTGGCCACGTTCTGTGCAGCTTTACAGCGTTGATCCTCACCACATGTCAGAGGCAGTCAAGATGATTGGGCGAGAAAATCTTGCCGATCATATTGATATGAACTTTGGGTGTCCGGTTCCTAAAGTTACGCGCAAAGGTGGCGGAGCTGCGCTTCCCTTCAAGCGCAAACTCTTCACTGCAATTGTTAAAGGTGCAGTAGATGCTGCCAAGCCATTCGGCATTCCTGTCACAGTAAAGATGCGCATCGGTATAGATAGCGATCACCACACCTATCTTGAAGCTGCACAGTCAGCAGCTGATGCAGGAGTAGCGTGGGTAGCACTTCATGCCCGCACAGCAGAGCAGATGTATGAAGGCAAAGCTGATTGGAGTGCGATTGCAAACCTTGTGCAGCATCTCAAGCCAACGGGTGTGCCTGTTCTAGGAAATGGCGATATCTGGAGCGGGGCAGATGCCATATCAATGATTGAAGGTAGTAATTGCGCAGGAGTGGTTGTTGGCCGAGGTTGTTTAGGACGCCCATGGCTCTTCGCTGATCTCGTAGCTGCGCTTAAGGGAAGCGCAGCCCCGGTATTGCCAACCCTCTTTGAAGTTCGTGAAGTCATGTTCCGACATGGTGAATTGATTGTTGATTACTTTGAATCAGAAGAGCGTGGTTGTCGAGATCTTCGCAAACATATGGCTTGGTATCTCAAGGGTTTCCGTGTTCCAAGTGAGCTCCGCCGACAATTTGGAATGGTGGGCTCATTGACCGAGCTGCGCCACCTTCTAGATCAGTTAGATGATCAGCCATATCCTGCAGATGTTGCCGAAAAGCCTCGTGGTCGCACCAGCCATGGTCGCACACCAACTTTGCCAGATGGTTGGCTCAAGGATCCGGATGAGATGATCCATCTCGAAGCAGAAGATATGTTCTCGGGTGGCTGATGTTTAAATTCATTAGAAGAATCTTCGTTCTCATCATCACACTCATCGTTGCTGTTCCTGGCTACGCAATTGTTGTGACATGGAATGCTGCCCATAATCCAACTATTAGGCATGCCGATGTCATTGTTGTTCCAGGCGCTGCCCAACTTGATGGAACACCGGGTGAAGTCTTACTGGCGCGTTTGCAAGAAGCGAAGCGACTCTACGATCTTGGTCTTGCTCCACTGATTATTACCGTGGGCTCAGGAGCGCCCGGAGATCGCACAACTGAGGCAGCATCTGGTTCATATTGGCTTCAGATGAATGGTGTAAAGCGATCTGCAATCGTTGCTCTTCCTAAGGGACGCGATACCCGCACGCAGACAAAAACGTATGTTGCAGAGATGAAGAAGCGAGGAATTCGCGATGTGATCATCGCGACCGATCCTTATCACTGCAATCGCACCATCACCATGGCTCAGGATCTGGATGCAGTAGCCACATGTTCGCCCGTGCCTACTGGGCCAAACAACCTTGATAACTCACGTTTTCGCTATTTGGTGCGAGAGGCAGGTGCATATCTTGCCTATATCACCCTTGGTCGTCGGGGAATCAACTTGAGCGACCACCTTACTAATGGGGGCTTATAAGGTATGGCTATGAATCTATCGGGGTATAGCGCAAGCGATCAAGATCGCTTCCTCGATGAACCGGCAAAGCGAGTGGGCCGTACAGAGTTTATGCGCGATCGCGCACGGGTTATCCACTCTGCATCACTTCGCCGTCTTGCTGCAAAGACTCAAGTAGCTGTGCCTTGGGAGAATGATTTTCAGCGTACTCGTCTTTCACACTCATTGGAGTGCGCACAGATTGGACGCGAACTGGGCGAATCACTGGGCGCTGATCCTGATTTATTGGAGACAGCGTGCTTATCTCATGACCTAGGTCATCCTCCTTTTGGTCACAATGGTGAAGAAGCGTTGGCGGCAGTTGCAGGAGATTGTGGTGGCTTTGAAGGAAATGCTCAATCGTTCCGATTGTTAACTCGTATTGAGGCAAAGACTGTTGATGCAAATGGAAAGACAGTGGGTTTAAATCTCACACGTGCTTCACTTGATGCCGCAACAAAATATCCATGGAGCAATGAAGTTAATCCACGCAAATTTGGTGTTTACGCCGATGATGTTGAGATCTTTAATTGGATGCGCACTGGTGCACCAGATGGACGCAAATGCATTGAGGCGCAGATTATGGATTGGTCTGATGATTGCGCATACTCAGTACACGATTTAGAAGATGCAATCTTTGCAGGACAAGTAACAGTAAAAGACTTTGATCGAGACTTTGATATTTTGTATAAAGAGATGATCACTAGCTATAAGAGCGATGCTACTGAAGAAGAAGCCGCTGCAGCTCTTACGCGATTACAGGGGCTCTCTTGCTGGCCAGTAAATTTTGATCGCACCCATCGATCACTTGCACGATTAAAAGATACGACTTCTCAACTAATTGGCCGTTTTGTATTAGCAGCAGAGAATGAGACTCGGAGAGTGCATGGCGATGGCCCTCTCACCCGATACAGCGCAAACCTTGAGATTCCTCGTGAAGCGGTCATTGAAGTTGATTTCCTTAAAGCAGTAGCTGGTCACTATTTGATTAATGCAGCAGCCTCGCAAGAGCGATATGAGAAACAACAAGTTGTAATTCATGAATTGGTAGAGATGCTCTTCAAGGCAGCTCCGGCAGAGCTAGACCCCATCTTTGAAGACGATTGGAAGGTGGCAACCAATGATTCCGAGCGTCTTCGAGTGGTCATTGATCAGATTGCGAGCCTAACTGACCCTGGCGCATACGCCCTCCACTCCCACTTAAGCCGAAAGCGCGGTTAAGGTAGGAACATGAGCGGTCGCATTAGAGATGAGGATGTCCAGTACATCCGCGAACGCGCGCCTATCGATGAAGTTGTCGGCGATTATGTGCAGCTTAAGAGCGCCGGTGGCGGTCAGAAGAAAGGTCTCTGTCCTTTCCACGATGAGAAGTCACCTTCTTTCCATGTGACTCCTAGCAAGGGATATTTCCACTGCTTTGGATGCCAGACAGGTGGCGATGTCATTGCATTCTTGATGAAGATTGATCATCTCTCATTTACTGAAACTATTGAACGTCTTGCAGATCGCATGGGATACACACTTCGCTATGACGAGTCCTATAGCGGCAGCAAAGCGCCGGCCGGAAATCGTTCGCGACTTGTTGCAGCACATGCCGCCGCTGCAAAGTTCTATCAAGATCTTCTCAATACATCGCCGGATGCCGCCTTTGGTCGTGAGCTGCTCACAAAGCGCGGCTTTGATCGCGCCGCATGTGAGGCATTTGGTGTTGGCTATGCACCTCACTCTTGGGATGGCCTTACCAAACATCTTCGTTCTCTCGACTTCACAATCGAAGAGCTTGAACTCTCTGGGCTTTCAAAGATGGGCGAGCGGGGACCAATCGATAAGTTCCGTAACCGTTTGATGTGGCCAATCCGAGATATCTCAGGAGATGTTGTGGGCTTTGGTGCCCGCAAACTCGCAAGTGATGCCGAAGATCAGGGCCCTAAGTACCTCAATACATCCGAGACTCCGATCTATAAGAAGAGCCAGGTGCTCTATGGTCTAGATCTTGCAAAGAAAGAGATTGCAAAAAAGCGCCAAGTAGTCGTTGTAGAGGGATATACCGATGTGATGGCCTGTCACTTAGCGGGCATCACCACTGCGGTTGCAACATGTGGAACAGCATTTGGTGCAGACCACATCCGAATCATTAGGCGACTATTGATGGATGATGATGCATTTCGCGGTGAAGTGATCTTTACCTTCGACGGTGATGCGGCTGGTCAGAAAGCTGCAATGCGCGCCTTTAGCGAAGATCAAAAGTTTGTGACCCAAACATTTGTCGCAGTTGAGCCTGATGGATTGGACCCATGTGACCTGCGTCAGAATAAGGGCGATCTTGCACTTCGCGACCTCATTGCCCGCAGGATTCCTCTCTTTGAGTTCGCAATTCGCACAGAGCTCAATCAACATAATCTTGATACCGCAGAGGGACGCGTTAATGCACTCAATGCAACCGCTCCTCTTGTCAGCCAGATAAGAGATAAGTCTCTTCGTCCTGAATACACACGTCTACTTGCAGGGTGGCTTGGCGTTGAAGTTGAGATAGTTTCCCGGGCAGTTGCGCAAGGTGCGCGAAGTAATTCAGCACCGCAAGAGCAATCATCTGAGCCAATGCCAGTTAGTGATTGGCGACCAGATCCGATAGATCCTCGTTTAATTCTTGAGCGCGAAGTTTTAAAGGCGCGAGTTCAACAACCTGCACTTGTGGCAACCTGGAACAGTATTGAGGCTGGCTCATTTACTCACCCTGCCTATCTCTCTCTTGCCGCAACAATTAATCAATTGGGAGCTACCCGCACAATCACATCCGAGGAGATAGCAGATCCTCAAATGAAGGCGCTCTTCACCGAGCTATCTGTAGAACCAATTCGCGCAGATGGTGAAGTTACCGAGCGATATGTTGCGAGCATCATCGCTCGTCTTCGTGAAGTAGGAATCTCTCGTGCGATTGCAGATCTCAAATCTCGCCTCCAGAGATTAAACCCGGTAGAAAATGGCGAGGAGTACAACGGCGCCTTTGCTCAGCTGGTCGCTCTCGAGGCCACCCGCAGAGAGCTCCACGAGTTGGCAGTTGGCAGCCTGTAAAGGCGTAGATTTTAGATTTTGGCTCACCTTCGCCTATGCGATAGAGTGCGCTCCGCAAGAAAATAGTCCCTGATAGCTCAACGGCAGAGCAGCCGACTGTTAATCGGCAGGTTCTTGGTTCGAATCCAAGTCAGGGAGCATATGAAGAGCAAGTTCACACTCTCGCGTCGCGGAGCACTCCGCGGCGTAATGGCTCTCGCGCTAGCTCCTCTCTCATCAATCTTCACATCACAGAGCGCAGATGCGACCGGCAAGAAGATCGTAAAGCTCACCAAACTTCCAGTCGGTGGCACATTTACATTCACCACCTCGTCTCAAGGTGTTCCTGCGATTATCTTTCGCACAAAAGCTGGCGTCTTTGCATTCTCGATGATCTGCTCCCACCAGGGATGCACGGTCACCTATAGCAAGAACAGTAAGTCACTCGTCTGTCCATGCCATGGCGCAAAGTTTGATCCACTCAAGGGTGCGGCTGTTTTATCTGGCCCCGCGGAGAAGCCGCTTTCCAAGGTCAAGGTAGCGCTCAAGGGTGGATGGGTAGTCGAGGCGTAAGCCGTCCTTAAGCTTTTCTAGAATTTATAACAGGAAATTCTCAGCCGTTCGAGGCATCATGAGGCCATGAAGAATCTACGCGCAGTCATTGCATTTGTTGCAGGTGTTGCAGTTGCCGGATCCGTTGCTATTGCAGCCCCTTCACCAACAGGAACAATCACAGCATGTGCCGACAATCGCACTAAAGCTCTATCACTTTCAACAAATGGAAAGTGCAAAGCAAGCGCAACCCCTGTTGAAATCGGGGGAGGATCTGTTGCAACTCTCGATGCCAAGGCAATATCTTCGTTAGTGACACCGTCAGTTGTTTCAATCCTCGTAACAAGCACAACTGGCAATGGCAATGGATCTGGTTCTATTTACAAGACTGATGCCAAGAGCAGCTTTATTGTCACAAATAACCATGTTGTCTCTGGTGCCGCAACTAATGGCACAATCATGGTCGAACTGACAAATGGGGAGCAATACAAAGCGACAATTGTTGGGCGCGACTCTAACTATGATCTAGCAGTCATTAAGATCAACCTCGGCAACCTACCCGTAATTGCAATTGGTGATTCAACGAGGGTCAGCGTTGGTGATCCAGTCCTTGCTATTGGCTCTCCTCTTGGCCTTGCTAGCACTGTGACAAGTGGAATTATCTCCGCCCTTAATCGACCAGTGACCACAGGTTCTGCCGATATCCAGTCATATGTCAACGCAATTCAGACAGATGCTGCCATCAACCCAGGTAACTCTGGTGGAGCACTGGTTGATTCACAGGGACGACTCATTGGAGTCAACTCTGCAATCGCCACAGTATCTTCAAGCACTCCAGGAAATATTGGTCTTGGGTTCTCTATTCCTATCAATGAAGCAAAGCGCATCATTGATGAAATCATCGCAACAGGTAAATCAACTCGCCCTGTCCTAGGTGTCTTCTTCGATACAACTTACACAGGTGTTGGAGCAAAGATTGCTCGCTTAAGCCCAGGAGATAGCGCAGAGAAGGCCGGTATTCCAGCAGGATCAATCATCCGAACTATCGATGGAGTAAAGATTGTCGATGTAGTTGCAGCGATTGTGAAGATTCGCTCATATCCGCCAGGAACCACAGTAAAGGTCAATGTTGACCTGCCTACGGGTGGTACGAAGGAATTTGTCGTAACACTGGGATCTGCGCCAAGCAGTACGAGCTAGCACCGCGCAATTGCGAACAGGAAGTGACTAGTCACCTCCTGTTCGTTAGTTACAGGTCAAGATAGCTTCGTCACATGACAATTCACTGCCCATTTATTACTGTCATCACACCCGTAAAGATCATTCAAGAGAAGTTTCTCGGCGGATTTGAGGCCTTTAGGAACGCCGCACCAAATGGAACTTTCTGCACAGATGGGAATTTGGCCGCTGTGTCATTTATGGGACCTCATGATTCACGCCCGTGGGTAAAATTTCTAGAAGAAAACGGATTAGAAATATGGGGCGGCGAAGAAGGAGTTGACCTTCACTTTAGAGATATCGCGGTGGTCGAAGTGTTCGGAGGCCCAACTCTTCCCTGCGACTGGTTAGACGCGGAGTACAGAGACAATTACTGGGTCGCGAGTTTGAAAGGGACTGCGACTGAAGAAATTACTTTTCCTGATCACTGGACAGAAGAGGACATTGATTACTTCTTCCATCCTGAACGTAGACTTACATTGAAGCAAGAGAAGATCCTTGCTAATGCACCAGAGTTTGTGAAGCAGATGGATTCCGCTGCGAGAGCGGAATGGGTAAAAAGCGCAGATTTTAAGAGATCCATTGTGAAGTCGTATGTATTTGCTGGAGTTTGGACGAGTTTTGGGATTGCCGGGACCGCAATCAGTATGTTTTCCGTAGACCCATCCCAGATTCTTTCCTGGTTTTCCATCTCCTTCGCTATAGCTGGAATTGTAAAATTCTTGAACACAGGAGATCGATCTCGGAAACATCGTGTGAGTGTGATGGTCAATCAGCAGAAGTAAACAAAAGAACCCCCGGCCAAGTGGTCGGGGGTTCTTTTGTTTAGAAGTTATCTAAATGACTCGTCAAGTACGACTGTCTTTGCAAGCTTGTCTTTAATGCCTTGCATAGTTGGTGAATTAGAAATCATCACAAGATCTACGATCTTCAATACGGCCCAGACGAACCATGACAGGATGTTTAGAGCTGTCGAATAATCTGTTGCAGTGTAGTAGTCGTAGTAATAGTCATAGGATCCTTCGTAAACCAAGGAAGCAATACCCGCAAAAACGAATAACAGGGATGGCACAAGAGGAATGAGAATATTTCGGATGGCCATGTGACCCCAAGTCGCAGGACGACCTGTTGTTGTTGCATAGACACGCATCTTCAAAACTTGCTTTCCGGGAGTTTGGCCGTCTTTCATGACTACTAATGCCCAGATTCCAGCCAATCCACAAGTAACCGTTAAGAAAAGCATGTCTAATGCGAATGCACCAACACGTTTTCCTGTTGAAGCAAAGGGAAATGCGTACCCATTTGCACCAGGTGCACCGTAATTTTGCTGCGGTGCGCTAAATGTTGGTTGTGGCACATACGGCGCAGCAGGTGGCTGGTTCCACTGTGGCGCAGCAGCAGGTGGCTGGTTCCACTGTGGTGGCTGAGCTGGTGCTTGAGCTGTAGTTGCCGGAGCACCACAAACCGAGCAGAACTTAGTTGTAATTGTTGAGTGATTAACGGAACATGTCATGGCGTAATCATAGAGAGTGCACTTATCGATTCAAGTGATTTCAAGTACATTGTTGACCGGTCACGCGCAGGAATCACTAAATAAGTCTTGCTTTAGCACCTTCGGACGGAAGTGATGTGAAGAATCTCGGTGTTTTAAAGCCCTTATCCGCAAATGCTTTACGGATTGCATCTTTGACACTTTCGATGGACTTTGCATCAATCAGAGCAATTGCACTTCCGCCAAAGCCGCCACCCACCATTCGAGATCCGATAGCCCCTGCAGCAAGTGCTGCGTCTACTGCGACATCGAGTTCTGGGCAAGAGACGGTGTAATCATCGCGGAGTGAGATGTGTGAAGCGTTAATCAACTGACCGAGAGTTGTGAAATCTGAGGCTTTGAGAGCTTTCACTGCATCCATAACTCGAGCTATCTCGGTAACAGCATGGCGAGCACGCTTATATTGCACTTCAGTAATTTCAGATTTACGCGCTTCGAGCGTTTCAAGTGAGAGATGGCGCATAGAAGGAATTGAGAATGCAGCAGCAACTTCTTCACACGATGCTCGGCGCTCTGCATATCCACCGTCGACTAGAGCATGATGTGCTTGAGTATCAATAATCAAGAGTTCAAGACCTTGGGATGCAACATCGAAAGGCACGGACTCGGTGCTCAAGTCACGGCAATCCAAGAGAAGGGCAGAACCCGCGCGTCCCATAAGAGAAACTGATTGATCCATGATGCCGCATGGCATTCCGACATAATCGTTCTCTGCTTTTTGTGTGGCGCGCGCTAGGTCTTCGAGTGAGAGGTTGAGATTGAAGAGAAGGTTTAGACCAACTGCAACTGAGCATTCCAATGCAGCAGAGGATGAAAGTCCGGCACCGGATGGAACGTGGCCATCAACCAGGATATCTACGCCTTCGGTGATGCCCAGAGTCCAGATAACTCCCAGGACATACTTCTCCCAATCACCAGCGCTGCCTGGCTTCACATCTTTGATATCGATTGTGAAGATGCGATTTTTTCGCTGCTGAGATGCAATACGTACTAAGCCCGAGTTGTTACGTGCAATTGCAGCGTATGTGCAATCTGCAATGGCGAAGGGAAGCACAAATCCTTCGCTGTAATCGATGTGTTCGCCGATGAGATTGACTCGCCCAGGAGCCTGTGCCAGAACTTCGACTTTCTTAGCGAAGAGCTCTTGAAATGTTGATTCAAGAAGTGGCATTTATAGTTGAACCTCTTTGAGTTGTGCAGCAGATTGCTCAGGCTTCATATCCATAATAAAGGCGCCCATGGCAGACTCTGAACCTGCCAGATACTTCAATTTGCCGGGAGCGCGACGCACGCTTGTAATCTGCCAATGCAGTCGAAGTAGATCGCGGCCCTGTCGCACAGGTGCTTGATGCCATGCTGCGATATATGCCATATCAATGTTAAAGACTCCATCGAGGCGCTTCATTACTTCAATAGAAATAGAAGGAAATGAGTCACAGGCTGCAGGAGAGAGCTCGGTCAGATCCGCTACTGGATTGAGCGGAACGACATGGATTTCAAATGGATAACGTGAAGCGTAAGGGGTGTAAGCAACCCAATGCTCGTTGCGAGCGATGATGCGGACACCCTCGCGAAGCTCGCGTGCCAAAACATCGTCAAAGAGAACTCGGCCTGTCTTCTCCTTGTGCGCGCGAGCAACTGCCAACATCTTTTGCGTGCGAGGTGGAATATACGAGTAGGCATAAATTTGCCCATGTGGGTGAGCAAGGGTCACACCAATTTCTTCACCGCGATTTTCGAATGGAGCAATATGTTCAACATAAGGCAGAGTTGAGAGCTCAGCTGTGCGATCACGCCATGCCTCAAGAAGTGTGCGCACGCGAGCAGGAGATAAAGTCTTAAAGGATCCACCGTGGTCTCCGGTAAAGCAGATGACTTCACACTTTCCTGCAGCAACACCCTCATCGGTATCTGCACCTACTAGATC
>CAZXVL010000030.1:0-11035 GCA_964644425.1 uncultured Candidatus Planktophila sp. | reverse complement strand
CAACGCGTGATGTTTGCCGGCGCACACGATGAAATTCCTGACCGTCAAGGTCGAATCACTATTCCCGCAGGCCTTCGCACCTATGCAGGTCTTGAAAAAGATTGCGTTGTTATCGGGGCAAATACCCGAGTTGAAATCTGGGATAGCTCTGCTTGGGCTACCTATCTCGCAGATCGCGAAACAAGTTTTGCTGACGTATCTGAAGAAGTTTTTCCGGGACTTTTCTAGAGCGTCAGCAAAAAGTATTAAAACTAAATAAAAAAAACTGAATAACAAAAATAAATATGGGCCTCGTTCATCTGTGGCCACCGCCGACCCAATAGCACTACATAACAGTGTGGGCCGACAGCGGCGTCTCTTCCCCGACGTCGCTTTCGAAAAACAATCCGTCGGCCGGCGGTGACCAGAGATGAACGCGGTTCCAGAAGTAGTAGTGAGTAAAAAACAAAGTAAGTAACGAGAAGATGAAGTGGGGGAGTTGATGGAGCATATATCCGTCATGCGTGATCGATGCGTCGATCTCCTTGCCCCTGCAATTCTTGCAACGAAGAACCCAGTAATTGTTGATGCAACCCTAGGTCTTGGTGGTCACTCAGAAGCGCTTCTGCAGCGCTTTGAGAATTTAACAGTCATCGGAATCGATCGCGATACGCAAGCTCTTGAAAAGGCCCGCACACGACTTGCTCCGTTTGGGGATCGATTTAAATCAAGCCATGCAATCTTTGATCAATTTGAGAATGTGATTGCAGAACATGGTTACTCCAAGGTCAATGGTGCACTCTTTGATCTAGGCGTCTCATCTATGCAACTCGATCAGAGTGCACGTGGTTTCTCATATTCACATGATGCTCCGCTAGATATGCGGATGGATCAAAGCCGTGGCATTACAGCTGGTGAAATTCTTAATACATATCAACCTGGCGAGCTCGTGCGAATTCTGCGCCTCTACGGTGAAGAAAAGTTCGCAACTCGTATTGTGGAAAATGTTGTGAAGGCTCGAGCAATCGCTCCCATGACCTCGACTGTTGCACTCGCAGAGTTGGTTAAAGAGAGTATTCCTGCGGCGACTCGTCGTACTGGCGGAAATCCAGCTAAGCGAACATTCCAGGCACTTCGTATTGCCGTCAATGATGAACTTGGTGCGGTTGAACGCGCATTGCCTCAAGCTCTTGATTGCATCCTTGTCGGAGGACGCGTTGTTGTGATGTCCTTTCAATCACTTGAAGATCGAATTGTGAAGGAGCACTTTTCACAAGCTTCTACTTCAAAGAGTCCACGTGAGCTCCCAGTAGAACTTCCAGAGTTTGCTGCAAAATTTAAGCTTGTTTTTAACTCAAGCGAGAAGCCAAGCGAGCAAGAACTTGCAGAGAATCCGCGAGCAGCATCTGTGCGACTACGTGCAATTGAGCGGGTGGCAGCATGACGACTGCACAGGCTCGTTCCTCTGCGACTCTGACATCAACTCTGACAACAGGTATCAAGCGTCAGGTTGTTGATCGCACAGCGCAGGTCATCTATGCAACATTCCCACAGATGAGCGTTGCTCAGCAGGCAAGCCGAAAGTACTTTGCGATCTTCGTGACTTCAGTGAGCACTATGGGATTTCTTGCTTTACTTGGAATCAATACCTTGCTTGCTCAGGATGCATTCACACTTTCTAATCTCAAGCTAGAGGCGAAGCAGGTTGCAGATCAACGAGATGCAATCAACCGCCAAATTGATGCCCACTCTGCTCCTGATGCCTTGGCTAAGGCTGCTGCACTGCTAGGTATGAAGGCCTCTGAGTCTCCAGTTTTTCTCAACCTTGCTCCAGAGGATGTGACAAATGGGTAACCTTCTTCTAGCAAAGTCACGCATGCGTCTTCTTGCCCTGGTCTTTATCGCAATCTTCGCTCTCTTCTCATTGCAGCTCGTTCGCGTTCAAGTTGTTGAAGCGGCGAATTACAAAATTCGTGCAATCGATGAGATGGAGACAACGCGCACCGTTCAAGCTCCACGTGGTGAGATCACTGACATCAACGGTGTGACATTTGCAAGAAGCGTCTCAGCAATTTCAATTGTGGTCGATCAAACTCAAATCAAGAACCCTGCGATGACTGCTCAATTTGCAGCCCCTATTCTTGGACTGACCGTTGAAGAGGTTCAGAGTGCAATTACTGGCACACGAAAATACTCAATGGTCCTCAAGAATGGCCGTCCTGCACTTTGGGATAAGTTGACTTCAGCGATTGAAACACATAATGCCGCACTGACTTCTGAGCAGATGGGGGAGCGCATATTGGGCTTCTTCCCAGAGCGTTCCTTCGTTCGCGAATACCCATCTGGGCAGATCATCTCCTCGCTAGTTGGTTTTGTGAGAGCAGATGGAGTCGGCGCATCCGGTATTGAATCGAGTTTAAACTCAACACTGACTGGAGTCTCTGGGCAGTATTCATATGCACGAGCTAACGGAGCGGAAATTCCAGGTTCACAGTCAGAGATCATCGCTCCAAAAGCGGGCAGCACTGTGCGCCTTACCATTGATCGAGACGTTCAATGGGTTGCAGCTGAAGCAATTGCCAAAGCGGTGAAAGATTCTGGCGCTGTAAACGGAACAGTGATTGTGATGGATCCTAAGACTGGGGCAATCATCGCTCACGCAACAGCGCCAACATTTGATCCAAATAATACAAAGGGTGTTCCACTGGAGTTGATGCGAAATCCTTCAGTGCAAGATGTCTATGAGCCAGGTTCAACTGGCAAGGTAATGACTATGGCAGCTGCGCTTGAAGAGGGAACAATTACACCGACTACTGTCTTTAGAGTTCCTTATAAGCTCGTGCGTGCAGGTAAGCCATTTAAGGATCATGATCCACATCCTGTGCAGCACCTGACGACAACCGGAATTTTGGCAGTTTCAAGTAATACCGGATTGATTAAGGTCGGAGAGACAATTGGAAGCCAGAAGCTTCACGATTACCTCAGTAAGTTCGGAATCGGAAGCAAAACGGGTTCAGGCCTTTCGGGCGAATCAGCTGGAATCTTGCACCCGGTTGATGAGTGGACTGGTACCTCTGCTCCAACAATCTCTTTCGGACAGGGCTATTCAGTGACAGCAATGCAGGCCACAAGCGTCTTTGCAACGATTGCAAATAATGGAGTCCGTGTGTCTCCGACAGTTATTGCGGGAGTCAGTGATGCAGAAGGCCACTTCACACCTGCATCAAATCGTGAGTCAGTTCGAGTTGTCAGCGAATCCACAGCAACATCACTACGACTGATGATGGAGAGCGTCGTTACCGCTAATGGAACTGCCCCGAGTGCTGCAATTCCTGGCTATCGAGTTGCTGGCAAAACTGGTACCGCTCAGCGAGTTGATCCGATTACAGGAAAGTACAGCGGTTACACCGCATCCTTTATTGGATTTGCACCTGCTGATGCTCCACGTTATGTCATCAATGTGACCCTGCAGCGCCCTACCAATGGCCACTTCGGTGGATCACTCTGTGGGCCTGTCTTTAAGAAGGTCATGACCTTTGTTCTTCAATCAGAGCATGTGGCCCCAACAGGGACGGCAGTTGTTCCAGTTGCACTTACCCAGTCTGATCTCAAGAGAATGAAGACAGCACCTGCAAGTGTGAAGAAGCCATGATTCGCCCGCTGACCTCCTTCTCGCTATCACTGGATGAAGCGGCGATTCTGCTCAGCGCTGAGAAAAAGAATTACACATCTGTTGAATTTACAGGCGCTACGCATAATGACGCATTTGTGCTGCCTGGAGATATTTTTCTCGCATTTCCTGGGGCAAAAAGTCATGGCGCGGCGTTCATTGAATCCGCAAGGAGCAAAGGTGCTGTTGCAGTTCTGACGGATGAGGAAGGCGCCAAAATCTCAGCGTCACTTCCCACACTTGTGGTGCGTGATGCTCGAGAAGCAGGAGCCATTCTTGCCTCGCATCTCTATCGAGAGCCATCCCGGTCAATGCAAAGCATTGGAATTACTGGAACTAATGGGAAGACAACTGTCACCACTTTGCTCTACCAAATTTTCTCTGCCGTTGGACGTGAAACAGGGCTCATTGGAACTGTAGAAACGCGCATAGGCACAGAAAGGATTAAGAGCGATAGAACCACCCCCGAAGCTAGCGAACTAGCTGCCCTGGCCGCGTCAATGGTGGAGCAACACATGCGCCATCTTGTCATGGAGGTTTCCAGTCACTCACTCTCGCTTAAGCGCCTTACAGGGACTCATTTTTCTATTGTTGGCTTCACCAATTTGTCACAGGATCAT
The DNA here is from genome assembly GCA_964644425.1 of uncultured Candidatus Planktophila sp. GTDB lineage: Bacteria > Actinomycetota > Actinomycetes > Nanopelagicales > Nanopelagicaceae > Planktophila. The sequence continues at coordinate 6,766 of CAZXVL010000030.1, read as the reverse complement.
TTAGATTTTCATGGTGACATGGAACGCTACTTTGCTGCAAAGTCAGAGCTCTTCACACATGAGTATGCAGATTTGGGATTCGTTAACATCGACAATAGTTACGGCTTGCAACTATTTGAGCACTCACCAATTCCTGTCATTTCACTCTCTCGAACACTCAAGAGCGCGACTTGGCACTTCACCGAGATCCATCGGACCAACAATGGTTTTGAATTCACAATGCGCGGGCGCGATGGCATCCTGATTGAATCAAGTTGCAAAATCTTCGGTGATTACAATCTAGATAATCTCTTAATGGCAGTTGCCATAGCCTATGAGTGCGGAATCGATCCTCTAGAGCTCGCATCAATTATTCCTTCCCTTACTGGTGCACCAGGACGACTTGAGAGCGTATCGCTTGGTCAGAACTTCACAGCCCTGGTCGACTACGCACACTCACCAGATGCGGTAGAGAACGTTCTCAGCGCTGTGCGAGAATTTACATCAGGGCGAGTAATTGCAGTCTTGGGATGTGGCGGTAATCGCGATGCGACCAAGCGTCCACTCATGGGAAAGGCCCTTGCTCAGGCAAGTGATGTCGCAATTTTTACAAGCGATAACCCACGTAATGAAGATCCTGCGGCAATCCTTTCGCAGATGACAGCCGGAATTTCGCTATCACCATCCTGCATCATTGTTGAAGATCGCAGTGCTGCGATTATCCATGCGGTGGCACTTGCAGCAGCAGGAGATACGGTGGTCGTTTTAGGTAAGGGTCATGAAATCGGTCAAGAGATTTCAGGGCGCATCACCCCATTTGATGATCGCATAGAGCTAGCGCGAGCGATTGAGGGAAAGAAGTGATAACTCTTAAAGCGAGCACAATTGCATCAATTGTCAATGGTACTTTCTATGGTGAAGATTGTGAGATTAACGGCAGCGTTGAAATCTCATCGAAAAGTTGTACAGCTGGATCGATTTTTGTCGCAATTGCAGGCGAGAGAGTTGATGGACATGACTATGTATCAGATGCAGAATCTCGAGGTGCGTCTCTTGTCATCTCAACAAGAGAGGTTGGTTCTCGCTGCATCGTTGTTGAGAATCCAATTGAGGCAATCACTCTTCTAGCAAGACATATTCGTACTCAGTTACCAAAAATGATGGTCATAGCAATAACTGGCTCTCAAGGTAAGACGACAACTAAAGAATTACTTGCATCGGCTCTTCGTATCAAGGGTGAGGTAGTTGCACCTTCTGGTAATCACAATAATGAAATTGGCGTTCCCTTGACCCTGCTTAAGTGCAAGGAATCCACCGAATTTTGCGTAGTGGAAATGGGTGCTCGCCATCAAGGCGATATCTTGCATCTTTCATCAATTGCTCAACAACATATTGGAGTAGTACTACGAGTTGCTGCAGCCCACATTGGCGAATTCGGGTCATTGGAAAACATTGCACTGGCTAAGTCAGAGATGATTCAGGGATTATCCTCCGAGGCAATAGCGGTATTAGGTGATTACGATGCATTCACCCCTGCAATGCGCTCACTTCATCAGGGGCGTGTTCTTATGTTCGGAGAGAAATCTGAAGATGATGTCCGAGCTGCCGACATCGAGTTACGTGATGGTCGCCCGTACTTTGATTTAGTGACACCGGAGGGGCGCAGCACTGTTGCCTTGCGCCTGGTCGGTGCCCACCAGATCGCCAATGCGTTAGCGGCTGCAACAGTACTGCATGCCCTCAAGTGGAGTGCAGAGGAGATTGCCGGGGCACTTTCTTTGGCAGAAAGTGATGCAAAGTGGCGTATGGAGCTTCATGAACTTCCAGATCTTCTCCTCATCAATGATGCCTACAACGCGAGCCCAGACTCAATGGCTGCTGCGATTCGCACGCTGGCCCATCTCTCACAAGAGCGTGGGGGAGAGTCGTGGGCATTCCTTGGAAAGATGGCTGAACTCGGCGAGTCAGCGGTGCACGAACATGAAGCTATTGGCACCCTTGCCCTAGGGATGGGTATTGATCACCTCGTTGCAATTGGTGCACCTGAATACGGTGCGCGCTTAACAAGTGACGGGGCAACATCAGTACATATCTGTGCTGATAAGGGTGAAGCTGAACGTTTTATAGGTTTTCTCAATAGGGGCGATGTGGTTCTCTGCAAGGGATCACGCTCGGCAGGCCTAGAGGAAATTGCAGTCAAGATCGAAGAGAGCTGGATGTCACGAATCGAGGAGCAGGCATGAAAGAAATTTTGATCGCAGGATCTTTGGCGCTCTTCTTCTCTCTCTTTGGCACACCCGTACTAATTAAGTGGCTTGCGCGACGCGGATTTGGGCAATTTATCCGCGATGATGGTCCGACATCGCATCACACAAAGCGTGGCACCCCAACTATGGGTGGATTGATGATTATTGCAAGTGTGATTGCCGCATACCTGATTGCACACTTGATCTCAGGCAATGTCATCAGTACATCAGCTCTTTTGATTATTGGACTTGTCATTGCTCTAGGTTTTATCGGCTTCCTCGATGATTACATGAAGATTTCACGTCAGAACTCGCAAGGCATTAATGGCAAGCAGAAGATTGCTGGCCAAGTTCTTGCCGCTGCCATATTTGGCTATCTTGGTCTTCAATTTCCAGATAAAGATGGGCTCACCCCTATCAGCCTTCAGCTCTCGACTGTTCGAGACACATCAATTACCTTAGGTGTCATCGCCGTCGTGCTCTGGATTGTATTAATGGTCACGGCAGCAAGTAACGGCGTCAATCTCACCGATGGCCTTGATGGATTGGCAACTGGCGCATCAGTAATGACCTTTATCGCTTTCATCATGATTGGCGTTTGGGAGTTTGGACAAAGCTGCGCAATTACTGCAACGAGCAATTGCTATAACGTCCGCGACCCACTCGATCTAGCGGTGCTTGCAGCGGCATTTGCAGGAGCTTGTACAGGTTTTCTTTGGTGGAACGCTTCTCCTGCACGAATCTTTTTAGGAGATACAGGCTCACTCGCACTTGGTGGTGCACTTGCAGGATTTGCAGCCTCTCTACGTGTGCAACTTCTCCTTATTCCATTGGGAGGCCTCTTCGTCATCATCACTCTCTCTGTAGTGCTCCAAGTTCTCTACTTCAAGGCAACCAAGGGCAAAAGGCTATTTAAGATGGCGCCTCTGCATCATCACTTTGAATTGATGGGCTGGGGACAAGTCACGGTTGTATTGAGATTCTGGATTATTGCTGGATTGAGCGTGGCACTTGGACTCGGCCTCTTTTACACACAATGGGTAGTCAGTTAAGAGTTATCGCTGATGGCCCTTTCGTATTACCAATCACTGAGTGATAAGCGCATCCTCGTAGCTGGAGCTGGAGTAACCGGTGTCGCTGTTGCACAGGCACTTGTAGCCAAGGGAGCCAATGTCTGTTTTGCAGATGAGAAAGTTACCGAGCTTCCTTCATTTGAGGTAAAGCGTCCAGATGAATTTTCAGCAGATGACTTTGATGCCCTGATGATCTCTCCTGGATGGCGCGAAGATCATCCGCTTGTGCAGTTAGCGCGCGGTGGGGGCAAAGAGATTCTCAATGAGATTGACTTTGCGTGGTCGCTAAAGCAGGAGCGCAATCCTGGGCAGAAATGGCTGGCTCTGACTGGAACAAATGGCAAGACAACTACCGTTGAGATGGTGGCACATATCTTTGCTGAATCAGGTGTTCGCGGGCGTGCCTGCGGAAATGTTGGGACCACTGTTATTGAAAGTGTGACAAGCAGCGAAAACTTTGACTATCTCATCCTGGAACTCTCATCCTTTCAATTACATTGGCTTGAAGATGCACAGTTCATATCATGTGCAATTCTCAACATTGCAGATGACCATGTGGATTGGCATGGATCATTTGATGCATACGCGGCCGATAAGATCTCTCTCTTAGATCAATCCACGACTGCCATCCTCAATGGCGACGATGGGGAAGTAGTTGGTCGAACCTCACATTGGCTTGGCCGGAAGATCTTCTACTCAATTGATACTCCAGCACCAGGTGAACTTGGTGTGGTCGAGGAGCTATTGGTTGACCGAGCATTTGTCGCTGACCCACAAGAGGCTGCGATGATTGCAGAGCTCTCAGAGATTATTCCGACAGTTCCACACCAAGTTTCAAACGCGCTTGCTGCAGCTGGGCTTGCAGCAACAGCTGGAATTTCCCATGAGAAGATTCGTGAAGCGCTGAGAAGTTTCAGACCAGGTCGCCATCGCATAGAAGAGGTCTGCATCCATGATGGAGTGCGCTGGATTGATGATTCAAAGGCAACTAACCCTCACGCAGCTGCAGCATCCATCCTTTCTCATTTCTCAGTCATTTGGATTGCAGGAGGCCTGGCAAAGGGCGCTTCCATGACACCACTTATTGATCGTGTGTGGTCTCGCCTTAAAGCGGCAATCCTTATTGGTGAAGATCGAGGCCTGATTGAGCAAGAGTTGCGGAGCAAGAATCCTGAGTTGCCAATCATCCTTATCGATCCACCTGCTGGATACATCAAAGGCAGTGAGGACAATGATTTTATGGAGCGAGTAGTAGCTACCGCACAGGGGCTCTCAGAAGAAGGTGATGTGGTCCTCTTAGCACCTGCATGCGCATCGATGGACCAATTCCTCTCTTATGCCGACCGCGGAGATAGATTTAACAGCGCAGTAAAGAAGGCTATACAGAATGGCAAGTAAGCAACCATCGCCAGTTAAGGATTTCTATCTTCTCAGCGCAAGTGCTGGAATCTTAATTGTGCTAGGTCTTGTCATGGTCTTCTCAGCATCTTCAATCCATGCTATTGACACAAAAGGCTATGCCTTCGCAGTCGCTTTACGTCAATTCATCTTCTTGGCCGTCGGCCTCCCATTTGCACTCTGGCTTGCTCGATTTAAAGTCCAGACATGGGAGCTCATTGCCCGATTTGGATTACTTATCTCAATTGCACTTGTAGCTGTGGTGATGATCCCAGGAGTTGGTAAAGAGGTTAATGGAAATCGAAATTGGATTGACCTTAAAGTTATTGATGTGCAGCCTGGAGAGTTCGTCAAGTTCTTTCTGATTTTGTGGGCAAGCCTGCTACTTGCAAAGAAAGAGCGCGCAAAGAAGATGCAGTTTCATGTGATTGCACTTATTGCACCAGGCTTCTTCTTGGTCATGGCAATGATTATGCGAGGTGGCGATTTAGGTACAACTTCTGTAGTGGGGGCAATTCTTGTCGGACTTCTTTTTATCTCTGGAGTCGATATCAAGAAGATGATGATGGTTGGCCTATCAGCGGGAGTTCTTCTTGCGGCAGCGATTGCTACATCAGATTACCGTCGTGCTCGATTCTTAGCATTTATCAATCCCTTCGACCCCGATGAATACAAGAACTCAGGTTGGCAACAGGCGCATAGCCTGCTTGGTCTTGCAAGCGGAGGAGTATTTGGCGTTGGCCTAGGTGGCTCTCGCCAGAAGTGGGGCAATCTAGCTGAGGCGCATACTGACTTCATCTTTTCCGTTATCGGAGAAGAGCTTGGACTCATTGGAGCCTTTGTAGTTCTAGTTCTAATGGGTGTATTGATTTTCTCTATTGTCAAAATTGCACTTCGCGCACGTGATCCATTCTCGCGTTATGTCTGTGGGGGAATAGCAACCTGGATAGGAATGCAGGCATTTCTTAATGTTGGCACGGCCATTAGCGTTCTTCCCGTTGTTGGTGTGACACTTCCGCTGGTCTCTTATGGCGGTTCTGCCTTACTTACTACAGTAGTTGCATTAGGTTTTGTCGTGGGCGTTGCTCTTCGCGATAAGGAAGTCTCTCAGGCTCTTATTGCCCGCTTTGCACAGAAGAAGTGAGTTAGAAAGATGAGATCGAATCGATGAAGGTTCTCCTTGCAGGTGGAGGCACAGCAGGCCACATCGAACCTGCAATTGCTGTCGGACGTGCTCTGCAAATGCGCAATCCAGATTGTGAGCTCCTCTTTCTAGGTACTTCAGAGGGGTTGGAGAACACTCTGATTCCAGCTGCTGGATTTAAGCTGCATCTGATTCCTAAGGTGAAGATTGCCCGCAGGGCTCATCCTTCACTTCTGAAAGTCCCCTTTCAGCTGATCTCATCTGTATTGGCATCTGCACGTGCACTCAACGGAGTGGATCTCCTCATAGGCTTTGGTGGGTATGTATCGGCTCCCGCTTATTTGGCAGCCAAAGTACTCAAAGTGCCCATTCTTATTCATGAGCAGAATGCTCATCCTGGATGGGCAAATCGTATTGGGGCACGATTTACCTCACATGTTGCGCTGAGTTATCCCATTAAGAAGGGCGCACTTCACAAAGGCGTCTTAACTGGCCTGCCTCTACGAAGTGATGTGATTGAAGCCTGCCGGAGAGCTTGCAGTGACTGGAAGAGTGCTCGTGAAAGCGCAAAGCATGAAGTAGCAAGTCAATATGGTCTCGATAGTAAGAACCCACTCATCTTTATCTTTGGCGGTTCACAAGGTTCACAGGCAATCAATGCTGTCATTGATGGCGCTCGAGGCGACTTAGAGAACTATGGCTACTCAATGATTCATGGAGTAGGAAAGAGTAATCTGCTTCCCGCATCATCTAATCACTATCGCCCTCTCTCCTATATTGATGAGATGGCAAAGCTCTACCTAGCCGCTGATCTCATTATTGCCCGAAGCGGCGCCGTGACCTGCGCAGAGATATATGCCCTTGGAAAATTTGCCCTGTTTATTCCATTGCCTGTGGGCAACGGAGAGCAGGCACACAATGCAGCC
>CAZXVL010000029.1:10842-11061 GCA_964644425.1 uncultured Candidatus Planktophila sp. | reverse complement strand
GAAGGCGGCAGATGCAGCAAGCGCACCTGCTGAAACTCCAGCCGAATAAGTAAAGCAAATTGAAGAGAGCCCCGCGCGATATTCGTGCGGGGCTCTCTTCTTCCCTTATCTCTCTCCACAACTATTTCCTGATCACCAAAGGTAGGCTCTCCCCATGATCGTTATCGCACTCACCGGAGGGATCGGGGCGGGCAAATCAACTGTTGCTCAATTCTTTAG
>CAZXVL010000029.1:0-10832 GCA_964644425.1 uncultured Candidatus Planktophila sp. | reverse complement strand
CACAAGAAGCAGAAGGCTGAAGCACAGGCAGCAGAGGCTGCATCAACTCCAGCTGAGTAAATAGATTCACCGGAAAAAGCCCCTCGATTAACTTCGGGGGGCTTTTCTCATTCTTCTCGGTAAGGTTGGCCTATGTTAATTGTGGGCCTTACTGGTGGAATCGGTGCAGGTAAGAGCACGGTGGCCAATATGTTTGCCCAGCTTGGTGCGCTCACAATCGATGCGGATCAACTAGCGCGAGAAGCTATTGAGCCTGGCACATCCGGCTTTGATGAAGTTGTCGCTGAGTTCTCTTCCAAAGTTGTTAAAGATGGGGATATCGATAGGGCAAAGCTCGGCAAAATTGTCTTTAAAGATTCTGAGAAACGCAAGAAACTAGAGTCGATTATTCATCCTCGAGTGCAGGCAGCACTTGCAGAAAAGATTAAATCCCTCAGCCCTGGCGATATTTTGGTATATGAAATCCCTCTTCTTGTAGAGACAGGGGCCGCGGAAAAGTTTGATTACATCATCACCGTTGAGGCTGATATCGAAAATCGACTGGATCGACTCTTTGAACGTGGCATGGATGAAGATGAGGCAGAGAGGCGTATAGCTGCACAAGCTTCACAGACGCAACGTGAGGCTGTTGCAGATTGCGTCATTATCAATGACGGCGATCGCGCAGATCTCTTTGCCCAATGTGCACGTATTTGGGAGAGCGAGCTCGATGCGCCCCGTCAGTGAGGTCCAGCGTAAGGTCGCACCCTTTCAAGTCATCAGCGACTACGTGCCGGCGGGAGACCAGCCAGCTGCCATTGAAGAGATCGCTCGTCGCATTAACGCGGGGGAGCGCGATGTGGTTCTCCTTGGTGCAACAGGTACCGGAAAGTCTGCGACAACTGCGTGGTTGGTAGAGAAACTTCAGCGGCCAACATTGGTGCTTGCACCCAATAAAACATTGGCCGCACAGTTAGCGAATGAATTTCGCGAACTACTTCCCAACAACGCTGTGGAGTATTTTGTTTCGTACTACGACTATTACCAGCCAGAGGCTTATGTTCCTCAGACAGATACCTTCATCGAGAAAGATTCAAGCGTTAACGATGAGGTCGAGCGCCTACGCCACTCGGCTACCAATTCTCTGCTTACTCGCCGAGACGTCATTGTTGTAGCTACGGTCTCTTGTATCTATGGTCTGGGCACTCCTCAGGAGTACATCGATCGAATGATCCACATCAAGGTTGGCCAGGAGATTGAACGCAATGCCTTGCTTCGTCGCTTTGTTGATGTGCAATACAAACGAAATGATGTTGCCTTTGAGCGCGGAACCTTCCGTGTTCGAGGCGATACCGTTGAGATTATTCCGATGTATGAGGAGTTGGCGATTCGCATCGAAATGTTCGGTGATGAGATTGAGAAGATAACGACGCTGAATCCATTAACTGGTGAGATCGTCCGGGATGAGGAAGAGATCTATATCTTCCCAGCAACTCACTACGCAGCAGGGCCAGAGACGATGAAGCGCGCCATGAGCGATATTCAAGATGAGCTACAGATTCAGCTCAACACATTTATCAAGCAGGGAAAGCTTCTCGAAGAGCAGCGACTACGGATGCGCACTACATTTGATCTGGAGATGATGGAGCAGCTTGGATTCTGTTCAGGTATCGAAAATTATTCTCGACATCTCGACGGTCGCGAACCTGGAACAGCCCCCAATTGCCTCCTTGATTACTTCCCAGAAGATTTCTTACTTGTAATCGATGAGAGCCACGTGACTGTTCCTCAAATCGGTGCAATGTTTGAAGGCGATGCCTCCCGTAAGCGCACTCTTGTCGAACATGGCTTCAGGTTGCCGAGCGCACTCGATAACCGGCCTCTGAAGTGGCCTGAATTCCAAGAGCGCGTTGGTCAGACAATTTATCTATCTGCAACGCCCGGAAAGTATGAGCTTGAGAAGGTCAAGGGTGATGTTGTTGAGCAGGTAATTCGCCCAACCGGTTTGATTGATCCAAAAATTGTGATCAAGCCAATCAAGGGACAAATTGATGACCTGCTAGAAGAGATCAATATTCGTGCCGAGCGCAATGAGCGCGTGCTTGTTACTACTTTGACAAAGAAGATGTCTGAAGATCTCACCGATTACCTTCAGGAGCGTGGTGTTCGAGTTCGCTATCTTCACTCTGAGGTAGACACCCTTCGACGTGTAGAGCTTCTTCGCGAGCTCCGCTCAGGTGATTACGATGTCTTGATCGGTATCAACTTGCTGCGTGAAGGTCTCGATCTACCGGAGGTATCACTGGTCGCTATTCTCGACGCTGATAAAGAGGGCTTCCTGCGCTCTGCAACTTCGCTTATTCAAACAATTGGACGCGCAGCTCGAAATGTTTCCGGAGAAGTACATATGTATGCCGATAACATCACCGCATCCATGGAGAAGGCAATTGATGAGACAAATCGTCGACGTGCAAAGCAGGTTGCCTACAACCTCGAAAGAGGAGTAGATCCTCAGCCACTTCGGAAGAAGATTGCCGATATCACCGACCTCATCGCCCGAGAGAGCGATGACACTGATGAACTCATCGCCGGAATCAAGGGTGCAAAGGGTTCACTTCCTTTCCTTGAGCGCGGAAAGGGCTCCATGGCGCGCCAGGAGCTTGCAGCATTGATAGGCTCCCTCACCGAACAGATGCGTGGGGCTGCTGATGAACTCGCATTTGAATTAGCGGGTCGTTTGCGTGATGAAATTAAAGAGCTGAAGCGAGAACTGAGATCAATGGATGAGGCGGGACATTAGTCGTGACAATTGAGAAGCTAGTCATTCGCGGAGCCCGTGAACATAACCTGAAAGATGTTTCACTCGAGCTTCCGCGTGATGCGCTCATCGTCTTCACCGGTCTCTCTGGATCAGGAAAGTCATCTCTGGCCTTCGACACGATCTTTGCTGAGGGGCAGCGTCGCTACGTTGAATCACTCTCGGCCTATGCTCGCCAATTTCTTGGCCAGATGGATAAGCCGGATGTGGATTTCATTGAGGGTCTATCACCTGCCGTTTCAATTGATCAGAAATCAACTAACCGAAACCCTCGCTCGACGGTTGGAACAATTACTGAGGTATATGACTACCTCCGCCTTCTCTTTGCCCGAGCTGGTCGCCCACACTGCCCAAATTGCGGCAAGGCGGTATCTCGTCAATCTCCACAACAGATCGTGGATCAGATTCTTACAATGCCTGCTACTACTAAATTTCAAGTCTTGGCACCAGTTGTTCGCGAACGCAAGGGTGAGTTTGTTGATCTCTTTAGCGATCTAGTTACACAAGGCTATTCACGCGCACGCGTTGATGGAGAAACTATTCAGCTCTCGGAGCCTCCAAAGCTTAAGAAGCAGGAGAAGCACACAATTGAGGTTGTCATTGACCGCCTTACAGCAAAGGCTGAGAGCAAGTCTCGTCTGACTGACTCTATTGAGACTGCACTTAAATTAGCCAGTGGACTTGTCATCCTCGATTTCGTCGATGCTAAGGGCGATGAGAAAGAGCGCACATTCAGCGAGCACCTTGCATGCCATGATTGCAATCTCTCCTTTGAAGAACTTGAGCCTCGCTCATTCTCCTTCAACTCACCATTCGGTGCCTGTGCAGAGTGTTCTGGAATTGGAACAAAACTTGAGGTTGATGAAGAGTTAATCATTCCCGACGATTCAATCTCTATCGAAGAAGGCGCAATTGCGCCTTGGGCAGGTGGGCAATCCTCCGAATATTTCCTTCGACTTCTCGAAGCCTTGGCCAGTGAACTCAAATTCAAGCTCGATACTCCATGGAAAAAGTTGCCAGCAAAAGCTAAAGAGGCTGTTATCAATGGCTTTGATTACGAAGTGCATGTGAAGTATAAGAACCGATACGGCCGTGTTCGAAATTACTCAACTGGATTTGAAGGTGTTATTCCCTTCATTCATCGCCGTCATTCCGAGACTGATAGTGAGTACAGTCGCGAAAAGTATGAGGCGTATATGCGAGAGACGCCATGTCCTGCATGTAAGGGTGCGCGCCTGAAGCCAGAAGTTCTGGCTGTCACAATCGGTGGAAAATCTATCGCTGAGGTCTGTCTTCTCTCGATTGATGACTGTGCAACGTTCCTTAAAGGCATTGAGCTCAATGCTCGTGAGTCGCAGATTGCAGAGCGCGTCATGAAAGAAGTTCATGCCCGACTTGGCTTCTTACTCGATGTTGGCCTTGATTACCTTTCTCTTGATCGCCCAGCGGCAACTCTCTCCGGTGGAGAGGCACAACGAATTCGCCTTGCTACTCAGATTGGTTCAGGACTTGTTGGAGTTCTCTACGTTCTCGATGAGCCAAGCATCGGTCTCCATCAACGCGATAACCGTCGCCTGATCGACACATTGACACGACTGCGCAATCTTGGAAATACCTTGATTGTGGTCGAGCACGATGAAGAGACAATCCGCACTGCAGATTGGGTCGTAGACATCGGACCTGGCGCAGGTGAGCATGGCGGCAAAGTTGTCGTCTCGGGCTCTTATGAGGATCTGATTAATTCCCAGGAGTCAATTACCGGCGCATATCTTTCGGGGCGTCGATCCATCGAGATTCCAAGTCAGCGCCGTCCAGTAGATCCCAAGCGCACACTTGTCGTCAAGGGTGCTAAGGAGAATAACCTTAAAGATATCGAGGTATCAATTCCTCTAGGGCTATTCGTCTCAGTGACAGGTGTATCTGGCTCTGGTAAATCGACTCTGGTCAATGACATTCTCTACACAACTCTTGCAAATAAACTCAATGGGGCGCGACTTGTTCCTGGCCGTCATCGCACTGTCACTGGCATTGATCAGCTCGATAAAGTTGTGCACGTTGATCAATCACCAATTGGTCGCACGCCTCGTTCGAACCCTGCAACATATACAGGTGTCTTTGATAAGGTCCGCGCCCTCTTTGCTGAAACCTCAGAAGCTAAAATCCGTGGCTATCAGCAGGGTCGCTTCTCTTTCAATGTTAAGGGTGGTCGATGCGAGAACTGCTCTGGTGATGGAACCATCACCATTGAGATGAACTTCTTACCTGATGTCTATGTTCCTTGCGAGGTCTGCCATGGCGCTCGTTACAACAGAGAGACACTCGAAGTCCATTACAAGGGCAAGACAATTGCTGAAGTGTTGGATATGCCGATCGAGATTGCCCATGAATTCTTCGAATCCGTACCGACTATCGCTCGATATCTCAAAACTCTCTGCGATGTAGGCCTTGGTTATGTACGCCTTGGTCAATCGGCTCCAACTCTGTCTGGAGGTGAGGCTCAACGCGTCAAGCTTGCAACAGAGCTACAACGTCGCTCGACAGGTCGCACTATCTACGTTCTCGATGAACCAACCACAGGTCTTCACTTTGAAGATGTTAACAAGCTCTTAGGTGTTCTCAAGCGTCTTGTGGAGACCGGAAACACCGTCGTTGTTATCGAACACAATCTTGATGTCATTAAATCTTCTGACTGGGTAATTGACATGGGTCCTGAAGGTGGATTCCGTGGCGGCCTTGTAGTTGCCGAGGGAACTCCCGAGGAGGTTGCAAAGGTCAAGGCGAGCTACACAGGACAATTCCTCGCTGAAATCCTTGAGAGCAATCGATCTTCCCAGCCTGCGCTTAAGAAAGCTCCTGCCAAGAAGACTGCTGCAGTAAAGAAGAAGTAGCTATGGCAGATCCGGCCAGTTATCGTCCACCAGAGATTCCGGAGGAGCCTGGGGTTTATCGTTTCTATAACAAGAGCGATAAGGTCATTTATGTAGGTAAGGCGAAGAATCTTAAGAATCGCCTCAGTACCTACTTTGGTTCAAACCTTGCACAGAAGACATATCGAATGGTTCATGAAGCCGTTCGCGTCGACTGGACGATTGTCAATACAGAGCTCGAGGCTCTGGCCCTTGAGTTCTCCTGGATCAAGCAATATCACCCGACCTATAACGTTCAGTTCAAAGACGATAAGTCCTACCCGTATCTAGCAATCTCTCTTGACGATGAATATCCGCGCATCTTCATCACCCGAAAAGAGAAGCGCTCTGGCCTAAAGTACTTTGGTCCATATACAAATGCATGGGCGCTTCGCAATACATATGAAGTTCTCTTGAAGGTCTTTCCTGTGAGGTCATGCAGTGCAGGTAATTTCGCCCGAGCACAACGCTCTAAGCGTCAATGCCTCTTGGGTGATATCGGTAAGTGTGCCGCTCCGTGCGTTGGTTGGGTTACTCCTGAAGAACATAAGGAGATAGCCCGCAAGCTTGATGCATTCATGGAAGCAGGAATGGAAGATCTCGTTCCGACTATGAGACGTGAGATGGAACTCGCCTCTTCGCGCGAAGAGTTCGAACGCGCTGCTCGCATCAGGGACCAAATCGAATCTTTTGAGAAGGCGCAACGTTCGACTCAGGGAAATCTCTCTGATGATCTTGACGGTGACTTCATTGCGATCCATGAAGAGGGGCTGCATGCGGCAGGATCTATTTTTATAGTGCGACGTGGCTCAATCAAGGGCTCTCGTTCCTGGATTGTCGATCAGGAGCAAACCCTTGAAGGAGATGATCAATTTGGATCGCTACTTCTATCAATCTATGGCGATGGCACGATGGAGATTCCCTCACAGATACATTTCAATAGCGAGCCAGCAGATCGTGAAGCTTTAGGGGAGTGGTTGACCTCACTAGCTGGTCACAAGGTGACGATTAAGGTTCCACAAAGGGGAGAGAAAGTTGAACTCCTTGAAACAGTTGGCCGTAACGCACATTACGCACTTGTTCAATATCTCAGCAAGAGAGCAACAGATGCTGCAGTATCCGGAAAAGCACTCATAGAACTTGAAGAGCAACTTGAGCTTCCTCGCACACCGCTTCGGATTGAATGTTATGACATCTCGAATATCTCTGGGACATCAGTGGTTGCCTCGATGGTCGTCTTTGAAGATGGTCTCATCAAGAAGAGCGAGTATCGCCGTTTTGCAATAGATACATCAACGGCGACAGATGACACACGTGCAATGCATCAGGTGATTACGCGGCGAATGAAGCGGTTGATTGCAGACCGACAAGTGAACCAAAGCGAGATTGCAGAGACAGGAGGAAAGCTCTCTAAATTTGCCTACCCTCCTCAACTCATTGTCGTCGATGGAGGTGCGCCACAGGTTGCTGCAGCGCAACGGGCACTTGATGAGCTAGGAATCACCGATGTTGCACTTGTCGGGTTGGCAAAGAGATTAGAAGAGGTTTGGTTGCCTCATTCACCTGATCCACTCATCCTTCCGCGCACCAGTGAAGGTATGTATCTTCTTCAGCGAATCCGTGATGAGGCACATAGATTTGCAATCACCTTCCATAGATCTAAGCGCTCTAAGGTGATGCTTGAGTCACTCCTAGATGAGATTCCTCAATTGGGGGAGACTCGCCGCCGAGCCCTGCTTGAGAGATTTGGCTCGGTTTCAGCAATTAGAAAGGCGAGCCTTGCCGAGCTAGAGACCACCCCGGGCATTGGCTCTCGCATCGCTGCGGTAATTCACTCTCATCTCGAGCAGCTCACCGTCGCTTCAGTGGATATGGCGACAGGTGAAATTCTCGATACTTGACCGATAGGGCAGAATAAAGACATGAGTCATAGAGAGCTATTGATCTTGACTGGAATGTCCGGAGCTGGTCGATCAACGGTGGCCCATGCACTTGAAGATCTGAGTTGGCATGTGGTCGATAACCTTCCTCCCGCTCTACTTCCCGAGCTGGCGCTTGAGATGTCTAAGACAGAGTCTTCGGTTGCAGTAGTTGTCGATGTTCGTGGTGGAAAGTTCTTTGATGCACTCTCGAGTGCTCTCGATGCTCTTGGCAAATTAGAGATCAAGTATCGACTCCTTTTCCTCGATGCAAGTGATCAGGCACTGGTGCAGCGATTTGAGTCCACGCGTAGACCGCACCCATTGCAACAGTCAGATCGCATACTCGATGGAATAGAACGCGAACGTGCAAAGTTAGAGGACTTGAGAGCTCAGGCAGATGTTGTCATCGATACCTCTAACTTAAATGTCCATCAGTTAGAGAAACGAACTGCCGAGATTTTTGCGGCCGGCATGGCTAAAGCACTACGAATCAATGTTCTTTCATTTGGCTACAAGTACGGAATCCCGGTTGATGCTGATTTGGTTCTTGACTGCAGATTCATCCCAAATCCACATTGGATTCCGGAGCTACGTCCACTCTCAGGTCTTGATGATGCTGTCTTTAACCATGTGCTGGCAACTAATGGCGTCGAAGATTTCGTCTCTTCTTACGTTGCAGTTGTCGAAAAGATGCTCCCGGGTTATCTACAAGAGGGAAAAAAGTATGTGACTATTGCAATCGGTTGTACGGGTGGAAAGCATCGATCTGTTTCCATCGCTCGAGCAATCGCACAGTCATTAGATCGTGAAGGATCCGATTTTGCAGTCTCTGCACATGCCACACATCGTGATGTAGGTCGTGAATGAGTGAGCAACTTCGCGTAGTAGCACTCGGCGGCGGGCACGGTCTCGCAGCAACATTGACGGCTCTGCGTTCACTTACAAGCGAGATTACAGCTGTTGTTACAGTTGCAGATAACGGTGGCTCCAGTGGCCGTCTTCGTGAAGAGTTTCCCATCATGCCTCCTGGTGATTTGCGAATGGCACTTGCTGCGCTCTGCGGCGATGATGAGTGGGGTCGCAACTGGGCGCAAATAATGCAGTATCGATTCACCAGTGAGGGTGCACTTGATGGCCACGCCTTGGGCAATTTACTTCTTGCGGCTTTATGGGATCGCGATGAAGACGTTGTTGCAGGCCTAGATCAGGTAGGGGCGCTCCTTAAAGTTGTGGGACGTGTTCTTCCGATGACATCTGAACCACTGACAATCGAGGCAACATTCGAAGATAAAGGCGAGAAGATTGAGGCCATTGGCCAAGTAGCTGTAGCGACTACTCAAGGACGTCTTATAGAGCTACGGATGAAGCCAGAGAATCCCACCACACGAAGTGAAGTCATTACTGCAATCGAAAATGCAGATTGGATCACCATGGGTCCCGGATCATGGTTTTCCAGCGTTCTCCCTCATCTCTTAGTTCCATCTTTGCGTGATGCAATTGCGCGCTCGAAGGCACGAAAAATTCTCCTTCTCAATCTCGACTCCAATCGCGAAGAAGTTAAAGCGGGGGAGTATGCAGGGTATTCACCCCGGGAACATTGTGAAATTCTGAGTAGATATGCCCCCGACATCCACTTTGATCTAGTCGTGGCAGATTCACATCTATCTGGCAGGGGCGAGCTTCAGAGCTACCTCGAGATCAAGGGTTCGAGGTATTTTGAGGGCGATTTACGCGATGAAAATATGACCATCCACCATGATGAGCGAAAATTAGCCTCTACTTTCGCTCACATAGCGCGCGAAATGCTGGTTTGATAGCCCCATGGCAATGACAGCTGCGGTAAAGGATGAGCTCAGTCGACTCACCGTTACCAAGCCCTGCTGTCGAAAGGCCGAAGTTTCATCCCTCTTGCGATTTGCTGGGGGCCTTCACATTGCCTCAGGCAAAGTTGTAATTGAGGTTGAACTCGATACCTCACAATCTGCCAGACGCCTCAAGAAAGATATAGCCGACATTTACGGCCACGACTCAGACCTCGCGGTTCTCTCTTCAAGCGGACTTCGCAAGGGATCTCGTTATGTTGTTCGTGTGATCGAGGCAGGTGAGGCTCTTGCTCGCCAGACGGGTCTGATCGATACCCACGGGCGACCTATTCGCGGATTGCCGCCACAGGTAGTTGCGGCAAATGTCTGCGATGCAGAGGCTGCCTGGCGAGGAGCTTTTATTGCTCATGGTTCACTCACCGAACCAGGACGCTCCTCTTCTCTGGAAATCACATGCCCCGGTCCTGAAGCGGCTTTGGCGCTAGTCGGGGCGGCGCGACGCCTGAGCATTGCAGCTAAGGCTCGAGAGGTCCGTGGAATCGATCGCGTTGTCATTCGCGATGGGGATGCTATTGGTTCACTGCTCACACGACTTGGTGCTCACGAGAGCGTGCTTGCATGGGAAGAGCGTCGAATGCGTCGCGAAGTTCGTGCAACAGCTAATCGACTTGCTAATTTTGATGATGCAAATCTTCGTCGCTCTGCTCGCGCTGCAGTTGCAGCAGCAGCTCGAGTACAACGCGCTATGGAAATTCTCGGCGCTCAAGTTCCAGAACACCTTAAGGAGGCGGGCGAACTTCGCATCGCTCACGGTCAGGCATCCCTGGAAGAGCTTGGCTCTCTTGCAAGTCCTCCTATGACAAAGGATGCAATTGCAGGTCGCATCAGACGACTCCTAGCGATGGCAGATAAACGTGCCGCCGAGCTTGGAATTCCAGATACTGAGGCAGGGCTCTCTCCCGATCTCCTCGGAGAGTAATTCTCTCCGCCATTCATTTATCCGCCCCGATAACCAGGGCGCTGAACCTGCCAGTACATCTCGGGCTGGTATCCTTCGCATAAGTCCCCAGTGTTGTGGCGCAAAAGTAAGTCGCCTTGTGGGCAGTTACCTAAATTCACTCTCAAGAATGAGGTTTTACAATGATTAATGTCGGAATCAATGGTTTTGGACGTATTGGTCGCAACTTCTTCCGCGCCGCTCTCACTAACCCAAATATCAATATCGTAGGAATCAATGACCTTACAGATAATGCAACTCTCGCGCACCTTTTGAAGTACGACTCAATCCTCGGCCGTCTAGGCCTTGAGGTTTCACACACTGAAGACACAATCACAGTCGGTGGAAAGACAATCAAGGTATTTGCAGATCGCGATCCAGCAAACC
>CAZXVL010000028.1:2160-11325 GCA_964644425.1 uncultured Candidatus Planktophila sp. | reverse complement strand
CCAAGAAGGTCATCATCTCTGCACCTGCAACAGATGAGGACATCACTGTCGTTATGGGTGTCAACCACGATAAGTACGACCCAGCAAACCACCATGTCATCTCTAACGCATCTTGCACAACTAACTGCCTTGCTCCAATGGCAAAGGTTCTCGATGAAGAGTTCGGCATCGTCCGCGGTCTTATGACAACAATTCACGCATATACAAACGATCAAGTCATCCTTGACTTCCCACACAAGGATCTGCGTCGCGCTCGTGCTGCAGCAACAAATATCATTCCAAGCTCCACAGGTGCTGCAAAGGCGATCTCACTCGTGCTTCCACAGCTCAAGGGCAAGCTCGATGGATTTGCAATGCGCGTTCCTGTTCCAACAGGATCTGCAACAGATCTAACTGTTGAACTTGCTAAGGAAGCTACAGCTGAGCAGATCAACGCTGCAATGAAGAAGGCTGCAGAAGGTTCACTCAAGGGCTTCCTCTCTTATACAGAAGATCCAATCGTTTCATCAGATATCGTGACAGATCCATCATCATGTATCTTCGATGCACAGCTCACAAAGGCAATCGGAACCACAGTTAAGGTTGTTGGTTGGTATGACAACGAGTGGGGATACTCAAACCGTCTCGTTGATCTCGTTGGCTATGTAGGAAAGAGCCTCTAAATACAATGACTACCTTGAGCGAGCTAGATGTGCAGGGTAAGCGGGTATTTCTCCGCTGTGATCTCAATGTTCCTTTGAAAGACGGAAAGATCACAGATGATGGGCGAATTCGCGCATCACTGCCGACAATCAACGCTCTCCTTGCAAAGGGAGCAAGCATTGTTATTGCGGCACATCTAGGTCGTCCAAAAGGCGAAGCAAAGCCAGAACTTTCATTAGCTCCAGTTGCAGTTCGTCTTGCAGAACTTTTAGGAAAGCCAGTTCAATTCGCAGGTGCCATCACCGGAACAGATGTAACTGCTCATGCAGAGGCGCTCAAGAGTGGTGAAATCCTTCTCCTTGAAAATATTCGCTACGCAGCTGCAGAAACGTCGAAGGACGAATCAGAGCGCGTAGCACTTGCTACAGAACTTGCAGCACTTGCCGATGCATATGTTGGAGATGGCTTTGGCGCTGTTCACCGCAAGCACGCTTCTGTCTTTGATCTTCCAAAACTCCTCCCGCATGCTGCTGGAACGCTCGTTGCCGCCGAAGTTGAGGTACTCAAGAAGCTCACGACCGATCCAGCGCGGCCTTATGGCGTGGTTCTTGGTGGAGCAAAAGTTTCAGACAAGCTTGGTGTTATCTCTAACTTGCTCGGCAAAGTTGATGTTATGGCAATCGGCGGCGGAATGGTCTTCACCTTCCTTGCGGCGCAGGGTCATGAGATTGGTAAATCACTTGTTGAGGCAGAGATGCTCGAGACAGTACGCGGACTCATTCAGGAAGCATCTGATAAGGATGTGCGTCTAGTGCTTCCGACAGATATCGTTGTAGCACCTGCATTTGCAGCAGATTCACCGGCAACAATCGTTGCAGCCGATGCAATTCCTGCAGATCAGATGGGTCTAGATATAGGCCCGGAATCAGCGGCAGCATTTGCAGCAGCTATTCGCGAATGTAAGACTGTTTTTTGGAATGGTCCTATGGGTGTCTTTGAATTCGCCGCTTTCTCTAATGGAACAAAAATTGTTGCACAAGCTCTCACCGAAGTTTCAGGAATCTCTGTCGTAGGCGGTGGAGACTCCGCTGCAGCAGTTCGCAAACTCGGTTTCAAGGATGATCAATTTGGCTATATCTCTACAGGCGGGGGAGCATCCCTTGAATACCTCGAGGGGAAAGAGCTTCCCGGCCTTAAGGCCCTCAATCTTTAACATAATCTAGACTTCACCGGCTACATCAAAACAAACATCGAGGAGTAATAATGCGCAAGCCACTGATGGCAGGAAACTGGAAGATGAACCTCAATCACCTTGAGGCAATCGCCGTTGCACAGAAGTTGGTCTACTCACTCACCGATGCTGATTATGACGCAGTCGATGTTGCTGTCATTCCGCCATTTACAGATATTCGTTCAATTCAGACGATGGTCGATGGCGATCGACTTCGCCTTCAATATGGAGCTCAAGATCTTTCACCAGAAAGCTCAGGTGCATTTACCGGAGACATCTCAGGTTCGATGCTTGCCAAGCTTGGGTGCACATTTGTAGTTGTTGGCCACTCCGAGCGACGCGCAATTCATCATGAAGATGATGCAGTTGTAAATCGCAAGATCAAGGCTGCACTTGCAAATGAGCTCACACCAATTTTTTGCGTAGGAGAAGAACTTGCAGTTCGTGAATCGGGTACACATGTGTCGCATGTAATCCGCCAGGTTCGCGCAGGGCTTGAAGGATTTACAAAACCAGAACTCAAGAAGATTGTTATCGCATACGAACCTGTTTGGGCTATCGGAACCGGGAAAACTGCAACGCCCGAGGATGCTCAAGAGGTCTGTGCAGCAATCCGCGAAGAGATAGAGCAAATCGGTTCTTCTGAGATTGCCGCAAATATGCGAATCCTCTATGGAGGTTCAGTGAAATCATCGAATATCGTGGAAATCATGAAGCAGGCAGATGTAGATGGAGCTCTCATCGGAGGCGCGAGCCTAGATCCTGAGGAATTGGCTAAAATCGCCAAGTTCTACGCGGTAGCCGAGTAAGTAACCGGTCGCAATATTCGCTATCCTTACCCCCGCTAGACATCAGTACTTTTAGAGGAGTCACCACCGTGGAACTAGGTCTTTCAATCACGCTCGTAATTTTCAGCGTTCTCATGATCCTTCTCGTCCTTCTCCATAAGGGCAAGGGCTCAGGACTTTCAGACCTCTTCGGTGGCGGAGTCTCCTCAAACTATGGCGGTTCTTCAGTCGTAGAGCGCAACCTCGATCGCATCACTATCGTTGTCGGCGGACTCTGGTTTGCAGTTGTGATCGCACTCTCTATCGTTTTGAAGGGCTAAAGCCATGGCAAGTGCAATTCGCGGAAGTCGTGTTGGCGCTGGCCCAATGGGTGAGGCCGAGCGCGGAGATCAAATTGAACGCGCAACGGTTCTCTACTGGTGCGGCAAGGGGCACGAAACTCCTGTTTCATTTGCAGTAGAAGAGACAGTTGTGATTCCCGCAGAGTGGGATTGCCCAAAGTGTGGACTTCCTGCAGGACGTGACCGCAACAATCCGCCGAGTGCCGTTGTTAATGTCCCATACAAGACCCACCTTGCATATGTGAAAGAGCGTCGCACAGATGCTGAAGGAGCAAAGATCCTCGAAGATGCACTTCGCAAGCTCCGTGGAGATGACGAAGAGTAAGTTATAGAGCTCTGGCAGCTTCTAGAATTTCAGAGATACCCGCAGCGCGATTTCGTAAGTGAAATCGAGTGAGCGGGTATTTTCTCTTTGATAGGGCGCGACCGTCTCCTAAACCCTGTGCACTCACAAGAGTGGCAAATGTGAAGTCACGTCCTGGAATTTCAAAATCAACATCCACTTCACCGGTAATCTGCAAGAAAGTTCCGTTAGGTTGGCCAGCTTTATGGAACTGACCAGTGGAGTGCATAAAACGCGGACCCCAACCAAATGATGTTGGACGAGAAGATTTAGTTGCAATGATTGCGCGAAGTTCTTCAAGTGCCACATCATCTTTGCGATCTAGGTAGGCCATGATGGCGATATATCCATCGGGATCTACACCGTTAATCATTGCCCGAAGTGCTTCGCTAATGGAGTGGCCTTCACCGAAGATATCAACGACGCCGGTGGTAGCAGGGGCAGTGATGACAGGAACTCTGGTTGCTCCACTTGATCTCCACTCCTGAAGAAGAGCCAGCGTCTGCTCTTTTGCTTCAGTGACGTTAGGTTGATCGAATGGATCGATTTCAAGAGCTGCTCCAAGAATTGCGGTCACCCACTCCCAGAAGATGAAATGAGCACCCAGTGGCGCAACTACATTGAGATCTGCGCCAGCATCCGAGAAGGCAACCGTGAAGATATCTCCCACCTCTGCTGCATCAACGCTCTCGGCAACAATAGGTAGACGTCCTCGACCATCTTTACCTGTTGATTCTGCGATGAGTTGTTCTATCCAATCAGAAAGGCCAGGAACTTGTGATCCTTGATCGGTAAAGCCGATGAACTGTCCAGCAATCTCGCTTAAGAGATATGCGACATCGAGAATTTGTTCATCATGGCTTAGAAAATTCGCTTTAGTTGTAGCAGCATCAGATAAAACAGACCAGATATCAATGCCGGCAAGGGCTGCAGGAACTACTCCGAAAGCGCTAAGGGCGCTAAATCGTCCGCCGACTTTGGGATCAGCGTTGACTACATCAAATCCAGCTGCGCGAACCTCCATATCCAGAGGCGATCCAGGATCTGTCACAAAGACAAGATGCTCTGTTGCTTTCAGTCCAGCTTTCTCTACCTCGCTCTGAAAGAGTGCGCGTGCAGATGAAGTTTCGATTGTTGAGCCAGATTTGGATGAAATGATAAAGACGCTCTTAGAAAGATCGCCATTAAGGGCATCTTCTAAATAATTTGGATCAGTAGAATCCACAATCAGAATCTCTCGTCCAAATGTCTTCGAGAGAACCTCAGGGGCAAGCGAGGAGCCACCCATGCCGCAGAGAATTACGCGGTTATAGTTCGAGAATCTCTTGGCAAGAGCGCTCACCTGATCTTTAAGAGCCGGAGAGTTCTCTGGAAGATCAACCCAGTTCAGTCGTATTGCCGCTTCTGCTGCAGCCTTAGGACCCCAAGTAGTCGGATCCTTCTTTGCTATACGTTGATGCACTTCTCGCAAATGAGCATATCGTGCACTAGTGCGATCTACCTGGGCAAGAGACTTTCCAGTTAGCGTGATGCTCACTTGAGTGCGCCTTCGATCTCGGCAACGATTCGGTCTACGGTGAATCCAAATTCAGTGAAGAGCTTTGCAGCCCCCGCAGATGCACCGAAGTGATCAATTGAGATGATGACTCCGTTATCTCCAACGTACTCACGCCATCCTTGTGCAACACCTGCTTCCACACTAGCTCGCACCTTGGATGAGGAAGGAAGCACGCTTTCGCGATAGGCCGAAGGTTGTTCATTGAACCATTCAAGGCAAGGCGCGCTTACAACGCGAGTGGAGATTCCCTTTGCCTCCAAGGCAACTTGTGAATCCAAAGCAAGTGCGACCTCAGAACCGGTTGCGATAATGATGACATCGGGATTTGATGAGGCCTCTTTAAGAATATAGGCACCCTTATCGACACCCGATGCGGGGCCATGTGTAGTTCGATCTACCGTGCGAAGGTTCTGACGAGAGAGAAAGAGGCCAGCTGGTTTCTTTCTCTCAAGGATTGACTTCCATGCCTGAGCTACCTCATTGGCATCAGCAGGACGGACAACTGAGAAGTTTGGAATAACTCGAAGTGAAGCAAGATGCTCGATTGGTTGATGGGTAGGTCCATCTTCACCGAGACCGATTGAGTCATGGGTCCATACAAAAGTTGTAGGAATATCCATCAGGGCCGAAAGGCGCACAGTGGGACGCATGTAATCGCTGAAGACTGCGAACGTTCCACCGAATGTGCGAGAGAGGCCATGAAGTGTGATGCCGTTCAGAATCGAGCCCATGGCATGTTCGCGGATTCCAAAGTGAATGATTCGACCATATGGGTCCGCGTCTTTCATCGCACTCGTTGTTGGCAGGAAGGATTTCCCACCTTCAATTGTGGTGTTATTTGATTCTGCAAGGTCTGCAGAGCCACCCCAGAATTCAGGAAGTACCTTTGCAATCGCATTGATTACATGGCCCGATGCTGCTCTCGTGGCAACATCTTTGCCTGCTTCAAACGTCGGAAGAGAGTTCTCCCAGCCAGCAGGAAGTTCCTTTGCAACCAATCTCTTGAGCAGTTGTGCACGTTCTGGATGAGCAGCGCTCCATTTCTCAAATCGCACGTTCCAATCCGCATGTGCTGCAGCGCCTCGATCCCTAACAGAGCGCACGTGCTTAAAGACATCTTCTGGCATTGCAAACATCTCTTCGGGATTTAGTCCGAGTTCAACCTTTGTTGCTGCAATCTCTTCATCTCCAAGTGCAGATCCGTGAGACTTTGCTGTTCCGCGTAACTTAGGTGCGGGCCATGCAATTACTGAGTGCATCCTGATCAAAGAAGGCTTACTGCGCTCGGCCTTTGCGGCGATAATTGCGGCATCCAAAGAGTGAAGATCGATATTGCCATCCGCAAGAGTTGCTACCTCTTGAACATGCCATCCATATGCACGATAGCGAGCAGCGACATCTTCAGTAAAGGAGACGTGAGTGTCACCTTCGATTGAGATGCGGTTATCGTCATAGATGACATTGAGATTTCCAAGAGCTTGAGTTCCAGCAAGCGATGATGCCTCAGCACTTACGCCCTCCTGGAGATCGCCATCTGAACAGAGAACCCAAATGTCATGATCAAAGAGTGATTCACCTTCCGGGCTTTCTGGATCAAGAAGCCCGCGTTCGTAGCGAGCAGCCATTGCAAAACCAACTGCTGTGGCAATGCCAGCGCCAAGTGGGCCGGTAGTTGTCTCTACACCTGCAGTGTGTCCATACTCAGGGTGCCCAGGAGTTGCAGAGCCCCACGTACGAAATGCCTGCATATCTTCCATCTCAAGGCCATAGCCACTGAAGAAGAGCTGTGTGTAGAGAGTCAGGGATGAGTGGCCACACGACAAGATGAATCGATCGCGACCAAGCCAGTTCGGATCTGCTGGATCGTGACGAAGATGGCGCTGGAAAAGGTTATATGCAACAGGGGCAAGTGACATAGCTGTGCCCGGGTGGCCATTGCCGACCTTTTGAACTGCATCCATCGCTAGCGCGCGTGCATAAGCTACTGCGCGATCATCAAGTTCTGTCCAGCCATTCATGCTTGTCATATCTCTATCTCTGTTCTCTTAATGGGATCGTGTAAAACTGTGTCAATCGGATGCGCCATGCTGCAATCCAGACTAGTGCTGAACCAAGGAGGTGGACTATTACCAATAGCTCCGGAACACCTTGAAGGTATTGAATGTAACCAATTGCGCCCTGTGAAAGCGCAACGACAAAGAAGATATATAGATATCGATTGATTGTCTCTGGAGCGCCATCAAATTTGATATACAGGGTAAAGACTGTAAGAAGGATAAGTGCAATAACCATAAAGCCATGGATAGCTGCAAGTGTGGTGATAGCAATCTCGAGTCTAGGAGCTTTCTCGTCTCCGGCATGTGGTCCAGCTCCCGTCAACAGCGTTCCAGCTACTATGACAAGAAATGTGAGCGCGGTATGAATCTGAATCAGAAAGTATGTGCGAGCATTCTTCACTCTCTCGCCATAACTTCTCACCAGTAGCGAGTAGGTAGCAGCAATGAGAATGATTGAGAGAATGAAGTGCGATGCCACTGAGATAGGGTGAAGATCGGTCAGTACCGTGATTCCACCAAGAATAATTTGACCAATAACTCCAGCAATCTGTGCAAGAGCAAGTGGAAGAAGATCGCGCCTGCGAGCTTTAAGTACTAGGCCAATGAGAATTAAAATCACTAGCGCCAGGGCTATGGTCAATAATCTGTTGCCGAATTCAATCCACGGTTTGAGAGTTCCTTCTTCTTGCCCAGGAATCGGGGTATATGAATCGCCTGTGCATTCAGGCCAGGTAGGACAACCAAGTCCAGAGCCTGTAACCCGTACTGCGCCCCCAGTGACTATAAGAAAGGTATGCACCCCTAGAAGTGCACGAGCTATCGGGGAGATTAAGGCTGAGGAGGAGAATCTGCGGCGCGATGGCATGGCCTTAGCCTATCGAGGGGTGGAGTTTGAGGCCTCGCGCGCCAAGTAGCGGGTCTCTGCGAATTACGACACAATACTGTTGTGAAAATCGATGAAGTCGGCACCCGCAATGCCGTTGCCCGCTCCATTTTGGAGAATGGGCCATCGACGGCTGTATCCATCGGGGAGCGCCTTGGCCTGACCCCGGCAGGGGTACGACGCCACCTAGATCATCTCGTAGCCGATGGGGTCATTGAGGCTCGGGAGCCGCATAGCGCTATTGCTAAAGGTCGCGGTCGCCCATCGAAAGTATTTGTAATGACAGATACGGGTCGCGAAAAATTTGAGCACTCTTACGATGATTTAGCTGTCGCTGCTCTGAGATTTATTACCGCCCAGTCGGGTCCTCATCTAGTGAATATCTTTGCAAAGTTTCGTGCTGATGAAATGGGGCGTAGAGCCGGGAAGGATCTTTCAAAGAAGAGAGATCGCAGCGCAATTCTTACAGAATTTCTCACAAAAGAAGGATACGCGGCATCGTTGCAGAGCAAGGGACAAGGTGAAGAGCTCTGTCAACATCACTGCCCAATTGCACACGTTGCTGCGGAGTTTCCACAGCTATGTGAGGCAGAGACCGAGCTCTTCTCTCAGTTACTTGGCACACACGTACAACGTCTTGCAACCATTGCCCATGGTGATGGTGTCTGCACAACATTTATTCCTAAAGTTTCAACAAAACCACTATCGTCTGGAAAGGCGCTCTGATGACAACTGCACACCCTGAACTCGATGGACTCGGTAATTACGAGTATGGATGGTCTGATGGAAACGATGCTGGCACAAATGCCAAGCGAGGTTTAAGCGAAGAAGTTGTTCGCGACATCAGTGCCAAGAAGTCAGAACCAGAGTGGATGCTTGATCTTCGTCTGAAGGGTCTTGCACTCTTTGACAAGAAGCCAATGCCATCATGGGGTTCTGACCTCACTGGAATCTTCTTCGACACAATTAAGTACTTCGTGCGCTCAACTGAGAAGCAGGCAGCAACGTGGGATGACCTTCCAGAGGAGATCAAGAATACTTACGATCGCCTCGGAATCCCTGAGGCAGAGAAGCAGCGTCTTGTTTCTGGCGTTGCAGCACAATACGAATCAGAGGTTGTCTATCACTCAATCCGTGAGGATCTCGAGAAGCAGGGTGTCATCTTCCTTGACACTGATACAGCTCTCAAGCAACACCCAGAGCTTTTTAAAGAGTACTTCGCGACAGTTATTCCGGTAGGTGACAATAAGTTTGCAGCCTTGAATACATCTGTCTGGTCTGGTGGTTCATTTATTTATGTTCCTAAGGGTGTTCATGTCGAT
>CAZXVL010000028.1:0-2150 GCA_964644425.1 uncultured Candidatus Planktophila sp. | reverse complement strand
ATTCGAACGTACATTGATCATCGCAGATGAGGATTCTTACATTCATTATGTTGAAGGTTGTACTGCACCTATCTACAAGTCAGATTCATTGCACTCTGCTGTTGTAGAAATCATCGTTAAGAAGGGTGCGCGCGTTCGTTACACAACTATTCAGAACTGGTCTAACAATGTTTATAACCTTGTGACAAAGCGCGCAATCTGCGAAGAAGGCGCAACTATGGAATGGGTCGATGGAAACATTGGCTCGAAGGTCACAATGAAATATCCAGCTGTTATGTTGATGGGTCCACATGCAAAGGGTGAGACTCTCTCATTAGCATTTGCGGGCCCAGGTCAACATCAGGATTCTGGAGCAAAGATGGTTCATGCTGCTCCATATACATCTTCATCTGTTATCTCTAAGTCCGTTGCACGCGGTGGTGGTCGCACCTCATATCGTGGTCTCGTTCAGATTAATGAAGGCGCACATCACTCAGCAAGCACAGTTAAATGTGATGCACTCCTTGTTGACACAATTTCTCGCTCAGATACATATCCGTATGTGGATATTCGCGAAGATGACGTATCTATGGGTCATGAAGCAACTGTTTCGAAGATCTCAGATGATCAGCTCTTCTATCTCATGTCACGTGGACTCAATGAAGATGAAGCGATGGCGATGATCCAATCGCTCGTGAGCTTCCTATGGAGTACGCACTTGAACTCAACCGTCTGATTGAACTTCAAATGGAAGGAGCAGTTGGCTAAATGACAACCCTTCAATCCAATCTATTAGAGAACCACACCCCGACGGGGCGTGAAGAGGCTTGGCGCTTTACACCGCTCAAGCGTCTAGCTGGACTGCATGACGGAAGTGCAACTCCTGTGGCGAGAGAGTCATTGACGCTAGCGGGCATCGCTCCAGCGGGTGTCAGCTTTACCCGGGGCGCAATTTCGGCAGTTGCTGCCAGCAGTGATGCAATTGTCAATCGCATCCGTAACTTCACATCAGAAGGTGCAACTCTTGCAATTGAAAAGAATGCAGAGATAAAGGAGCCAATCGTTCTTACCCGCTGTTGTGGTGGAACAAGCGATGCTGAGCTCTCACGAGTTCAAATTCGCCTGGGCGAGCACGCTCGCGCCACAGTGATTCTTGCAAACACTGGCGATACCCATCTTGCTGAAGATCTTGAGCTCATCCTGGCTCCAGGTTCAGAGCTCACCTTTATCTCACTCCAAGAGTGGGATTCCAAAACTGTCTATGCCGCTTCACATAAGGCGGTCATTGATCGCGATGCTTCACTGAAGGCAATCCATGTAACAGTAGGTGGCGATGTAGTTCGAATGTTGCCTCAAGTTGACTTCATCGGATCTGGCGCATCTGTAGATCTTCAAGGTGTCTATTTTGCAACTGCGGGTCAATTCTTTGAGCATCGCATGCATGTTGACCACGCCGTTGCGCACGCTAAGTCAAATGTTAATTACAAAGGCGCATTGGCCGGAGATAAGGCACATACAGTCTGGATCGGCGATGTCTACATTCGCGCTGCCGCAGAAGGTACTGATACATACGAGCTCAACCGAAATCTTCTTCTGACAGACGGTGCTCGCGCAGATTCTGTTCCCAACCTCGAAATTGAGACTGGTGAGATTGTTGGCGCTGGACATGCCTCAACTACAGGTCGTTTCGATGATGAACAGCTCTTCTATTTAATGTCACGAGGTATTCAAGAGTCAGATGCTCGACGCCTTGTCGTGCGCGGATTCTTCAATGAGGTCATCTCACTTATTGGTAATGAAGAGATTCAAGAGCGCCTAATGGCGCGCATTGATGACGAGCTTGAGAAGGCAGGTAAATAATGTCTGATATTTCTTTCTCATCACTGGTTGATGGCAAGCCTGTTCGTATCGAAAAGGATGGAGAATCCATCTGCGTTGCACGTATCGGCAATGAGGTCTTTGCGATTGGTGACACATGCAGCCACTCTGATGCATCACTTGCCGAGGGTGATATCACCGACTACAAGATTGAATGCTGGCTCCACGGAGCCGAGTTCGATCTTCGCACTGGTGAGGCTTTAACACCTCCAGCAGTTATGCCAGTAAGTAAGTATTTAGTACGCGTTGACGGAGACTCCGTCACGATTGAGAAGTAATGGAGTCTGTAATGA
>CAZXVL010000027.1:0-11575 GCA_964644425.1 uncultured Candidatus Planktophila sp. | reverse complement strand
AACCGTCCTTTAACTCGACTGCTAAGGGCTTATACGACCCCAGCGGATATGGCGTAAGTATCGCCTAATTCGGCGTTGAACCCAAATCGAGCCCTGTGAGACCGGCCCAACGGATATCGGTCACCTCATGGGCGTGATCTACAGGGAGGGACTCCCACTTCTCCCCGCAATCAGGGCATAGGCCCATACAGTCAGGGTCACAGAGTGGGTTGACGGGAAGGGACAAGATAATCGCATCAATGATGGGGAGCTCTAAATCCGCTACCTCCCCCTGCATATAGAGAATCTCTTCCTCATCCAGATCGCCCTCATCTTCATCCTTCTTGCGGGACTTGCGACCTCTATCGTCTGTGGGCTCATAGCGGTAGAGCTCCTGGATTGTGCGGTCTATGACCTCTTCCACAGGGTCAAGGCACCTAATACATTCGCCATGAGCGATTGCGTAAATTTCAGCGGTGATAAGCACGCCTTCTGTAACAGATTCTGCGCGTACATCGAGCTCGATTAAATCACCCTCGGGTACGGCAATCAGAGGCACGCCAATGCGCTCTGGTGAATCAATATCGAGCTGGTACTCCTTCATCTCCCCCGCGCGACGTGGAAGATCATGGGTCTGCAGGCAAAAGGCGCTCTCGTTCTTAAAAGTACTCATGATTTTGGCGGCTTAGTCGTTAGAGAGCTGAGATAGAACATCTTTATCGTTGGCACCTTCAAGGCGCTCGCGACCACGTGCGACCGCCTCCATGGTCTTATTGAGAATAACTTCAAGTGTTGCAAGTCGACCATCAATATATGCCTCAACCTCAGCGCGCTCTTGCGCGGCAACATCGCGAGCATCATCGAGAATGCGTTGAGCTTCATCGCGAGCTGATTGAACAATTGCTGTCTGCTCGACCATTCGTGCCACATCTTCACGAGCGGTTGCGATCATTGACTCAGCACTAATACGACCTTCTTCAATAATGCGATCACGGTCAGAGATAATCTTCTCTGCCTCGAAGAGATCTGTAGGCAAGATATCGCGTGCGCCCTCGAGAACTTCGAGGATCTCCCCGCGGTGCACAACACATGAGGCTGAGAGTGGAACGCTGCGAGCCTCTTCAATGAGAGTGATCGCTGAATTGAGTTTCTCGATAGATTCCATAGCCATTACCGTTTCTATTTTCCTGCAGTAGTTGCAGCGCGGGATTGAAGTGCTGCATGGACATTGGCTGGCACCATGGAAGAGACATCTCCTCCGTAGTAAGCCAGCTCTTTGACAATTGATGATGATAGGAATGAGTGTGTAGGCGAGGTCGCCATAAACATCGTCTCAACGCCGGATGCCTGGGTGTGAACTTGAGCCATCTGCAGTTCATAATCAAAGTCAGTCACAGCGCGAAGGCCCTTAACGATTGCAGTCACTTTATTCATCTTGCAATAGTCAACGAGTAAGCCCGCACCAGAATCGACCTTCACATTAGATAGGTGTGCGATATTGCTGGAAATCATTTGAAGGCGCTCTTCAATGGAGAAAAGTCCCACCTTCTTTCGATTGACGAATACGGCCACGATAACCTCATCAAAGTGCTTGCTGGCTCGTTCGATGATATCGAGGTGTCCATATGTGATGGGATCAAAGGACCCTGGACAGACTGCGCGCTTCATGAGGGCAACGCTAGCAACTTGGGCGTGAGTTATCCATTTTCAGCGGTGATATCGAGTGGAATTCCATAGAAAATTCGAGCCTGACCGTAATCCTTTACGCGTATCTGCTCATATCCATAGGGCCACGATATTTCTCGTGTGCGGCTATTGCGCTCGACTGCAACAAGAGCATCTGGATGTACAAATCCGTTTTCACGCAATTGCACAAGAGTCTCCACAATATCGATATCGTCTAAGTCATACGGCGGATCGATGTAAATGAAGTGATACTGGTATTGAGCTTTATCTCCGACAAAACGATGCACACCCATTGTGTAGAGATGAAACGTTCCATCAAATTGCGAACTCTTTATTGAATCGTAATTTGTCGAGATTGCCTTTGAGGCAGACTCATCTTTTTCTACTGCATGAACTATCGAAGCTCCACGTGAGAGCGCTTCGAGGGCGATTGCGCCGGTTCCTGCATAAAGATCGAGAACATGGAGTCCTTCAAATTCACCAAACTCTGAGGTAAGGGTTGAAAAGAGCGCTTCGCGTGCACGATCGGAGGTAGGGCGAGTTGCACCTGCCACAGCTGAGATTGGTCGGCCTTTTGCTGCGCCTGCAATGATTCTCATCGATCCCCCGCCACTTTCTTAACTCTTATCAATAAAATCAGTAGCTGTATCTAACTCTAATTGGGCAAGCTCTGCTGCGAGCAATGGATACGAGCTAAGCCCCGAATTAATAATTGTAAGTGCCTCATCTCTAGCGACTTCAATGAGCTTCTCATCTCGCAGGACGCGTAGAAGTCTTAAGTGCGAGCGAGATCCTGATTGCGCAGTGCCCAGAACATCGCCTTCACGTCTGGCCTCCAAATCGATACGAGAGAGTTCAAAACCATCTGTAGTTGAAGCAACGGCATCTAAACGGGCTCGTGCCGGAGTATCGCCAAGTGCGCGAGTAACGAGCAGGCAAAGGCCTGGAGAAGTTCCGCGTCCCACACGACCGCGAAGTTGGTGAAGTTGTGAAACGCCGAAGCGATCTGCATCCATAATCACCATCAATGTTGCATTGGCAACATCGACTCCCACTTCAATGACCGTAGTTGAAATCAATACATCAATCTCACCCGCGGCAAATGCTTTCATCGTCTCATCTTTTACTTCAGCGCTCTGGCGACCATGCAGAGGTGCGATTCGAAGGCCAGCTAGCGCCCCACTTTGAAGTTCTGGACCTAACTCCTCCACGGCAGTTACTGATGTGTTCTCGCCCTCTAGAAATTCAAACTCGGCATCTTCTGAGACTCCGGCAGTGATGCGAGGAGCAACGATATACACCTGATGACCTTGCTCAACTTCCTCTCGGACTCGCTGCCATGTGCGATCAAGGTAGTGAGGCTTTTCGGATACTGGAACTAAATGAGTAGTGATCTCAGATCTACCGAGAGGCATCTCTCGAAGAGTTGAAACATCAAGATCTCCAAAGACTGTCATCGCTACGGTTCGAGGAATCGGTGTTGCTGTCATTACCAATAGATGTGGAGTAACACTTGCCTTTGCCTTAAGAGCATCGCGCTGTTCGACTCCAAAGCGATGTTGCTCATCAACGATAACAAGTGCCAGATCGTTAAACTCCACGCTCTCACCTAAAAGCGCATGTGTGCCGACCACAAGACCAGCTTGACCAGACTTTATTGCCGAAAGCGCTTCGCGACGAGATGCCGCGTTCTGACTTCCCGTAAGTAAGACGACAGAAGTTGATAGTTCAGAAGAGCCAAGAGTGCCTCCTTCTCCCAATTCACCCAGCATGCGAGTAAATGTGCGCAGATGTTGAGCTGCAAGCACTTCGGTAGGAGCAAGTAACGCTACCTGTCCCCCGTTATCAATAACTTGCAGAGCTGCACGTAAAGCGATGACGGTCTTACCCGAACCAACCTCACCTTGAAGTAGTCGATGCATGGGATGGGCTGCTGATAAGTCATTTTGAATTTCACTACCGACGCTCTTTTGTCCTGCAGTCAATTCAAATGGAAGACGAGCATCAAATGCATCAAGTAATCTCGCAGAGACATATGGCCGTGCTACAGCATCTAATTTGCGAAGCTCGTCTTTGCGTTTGAGCAAGAGGAGCTGTAGCAAAATTGCCTCATTAAAGGTTAGTCGCTCTCGCGAAATTTCAGCTGAATCCAGGTCAATAGGATGATGAATCTGCACTAAGGCTTGGTGCAGCGTTGGATAGTCATAACGTTCGAGGATTTCTTTCGGAAGTGAATCCTCGATTTCATCGAGAGCTGCTAGAGCGAGATCAATAGATTGTGCGATCTTCCAAGATGGCAACTTTGATTTTGATGGATATAGAGGTAAGTACTTTCCGGCAAAACTGTCTACAGCGCCATCAACGTCGTCACCATCTCTGATCATCTCGTAATCAGGATGTGTCAATTGGCGCTTTTGATTAAATGCTCCAACTTTTCCAGCGAAGAGTCCCTGCCGGCCAATCTTTAAATCTTTCTCTCGCCAGGCTTGATTGAAGAAAGTCAGAGATAACTTCGCTGTACCGTCGGTGACAATTACTTCCAGAATATTTCCTTTGCGTTGTGAAAATTTTCGAACGCTCACATCTGCGATCTCAGCCAAAATTGTGACTTCATCACCTTCGACGAGTTCATTGATATTGCTCAGCTCACCGCGGACAAGATATCGACGAGGAAAGTGTGTAAGTAGATCACCTACCGTTACATAGCCATAGAGGTCCTTAAAGACCTTAGCTGTTCGGTCACCTACGACTCCGCTTAGTTTGGAGTCGAGAGTGGCCATGGACCTATTCTCTCGCGAGCTCGAGCTTTAGCGAGTATTGAAGCCATGGTGCGTGAGTGATAACAATCAAGGTGCGCCCCTGGCATTCCTGCACAATTGCCTGCTGAAGGCGAAGTGCACGCTCATGATCTATGTGCTCTAGGGGCTCATCGAGGATCAAGATCTTTGCACGAGAAAGAAGTGCGCGTGCAATAGCCAATCGCTTCGCTTCTCCCCCAGAGAGAGTGCGGCCGAACTCTCCCAGAATTTCATCAAGGCTTATCTCCTCTAGCTCCACGAGGTGGAGAATTCGCAGAAGCTCCTGATCATCGGCGCAAGGCTGAGCAATCTTGAGATTTTCACGAAGAGTAGTGTTAAAGATATGTCCCCTTTGAAGCGTTCCTGCAAAGGTGCCATGTTCTAGCTCCTTCAATCCAACCCCTCCGACTGTAATCTCTCCATCAAATTGAGCTAACCCTAAAAGAGCTCCGGCAAGGGTGGATTTACCTAGACCGCTAGCACCATGGATTACAAGAATTTGACCTTCATCGACTGTAAATGAGATCGGTGAAAGAAATCGATTGCTCCAATATGGCGACACATTTCTACAGACCAACTTAAAGCCACTGGGGGTTGAGGTTGCCAGTGGTGCAAGATCAGAGGTGGTCGTTGCGAGTGTGGCAACATTGACCGCAGCGCGTCGAATTTTTCCTGATGGAAAGAGGTTTGGGAACCAGCTGGTGTAACCCTCAAACCCAACTAAAGCTAAGAAGATTGCCATTGAAACATGAATGGGAAGGATATCTTTAGCAAGATAAGAGTGAAGAGCTACGCCTGAAACTGTTATTCCAAGAGTGAGAGTCATGAGCAATTGCAAGCTCCAGGTCCTCCGATGCAAACGCCCCTCTTGCTCCTTTAGTTGTTCAGACATCTCCAATAATTTCTGGCGATATTGATCTCCATACCCGAATACTTCCGCTTCAACCATGGCGTGAGCTGCAGCGGAAATTCTTTGTGCAAATTCATTTTCGCTATCTTCGATTTCTACGGAGGCAGGGTCTAGGTACTTTCGCGAGAGATAGGGAATCAAAAGAGCCAATATGAGAGTGGCCACCAAGACAATCACAAATGTCGTTAGATCAATCCAAATCGCTAAGGCAAGGGTGACCAAAGCAGAGAGTGCAGCTGCGTAAGCAGGCAGAGTGATACGAAGGAAAAACTCCTGAGCACGCTCAACATCGTCCACAATTGCTTTAACTGAAGTGGAGATTGAATTTGTAGAAGTTTCTCTGGATATCGAGTGAAATAACTTCACACGTAGAGATGTCAGTTTTCGAAAGATTGCCTCATGGCTCATTACTCGCTCGAGGTAGCGGGCAACCGACCTAAAGATTCCAAAGAATCGCACCAACACGATGGAGACTCCCAAGACCATGATGGGTGGCTGCTCTGAAGCCATGGTGATCAACCAGGCGCTTGAAACCGTTAATCCAGTTCCGCCTGCCAAGGCAAAGGCCCCCAGCAAAATGGCCAAGAGGTAGGTGGCCCGTTGGGAATTTTTCATCTCTCCACCATCTCAATCTCCTGTGCACCATTGATCTGATGATCGGGCGCGTGGAGTACTGCGATAACAATCACGCCATCTGATGAAAGTTTGGCGAGAAGAGTCAAAATCTCTTGGGCAGATGCCGGGTCGAGATCGGCTGTCGGTTCATCGGCAAGAATGAGTGAAGGTTTGATAAAGAGAGCACGTGCAATTGCAATTCGGCGAATCTGCCCACCAGATAATTGGGCGCTCTTCTCGTTCAAACCGCCTAGTTGGGTCTCTAATCCTTCTGGAAGATCAGATAAAGGCAGGCCGACATGACTTAAGAGGCTCTCAATCTCGACATCTGAAACATCGCTGCTGAGTAATCGAAAGAGATCGCGCAGGGTTCCTGAAGTCAATTGTGGGTTCTGTGGAATCCATCCAATTTGCTTTCGAAGTGAAATGAGATCAAGCCCATCGAGGGGATCACCATTGATTGAAAATTCAGGAGCGCTTCTAAATCCAAGAAGTGAATTAAAGAAAGTTGTCTTTCCAAGACCTGAGCCACCACGAATTACCAATGACATTGATGATGAAAGTGATGCAGCTGGGATATGCCCCTTTGAGAATGGAGAGCTCCAGGTAGTCCAAGAGATTTCTTGAATCCTTGCAATCTTCTTACCCGGTACATCTGAAGTTTTTTCGGGAAGAGTAACTTTCGAGGTGAGCTGATGCAGAGCTGCACCTCCATCTGCTGAAGCATGAAATAGAGAGGCAGCGTTGCGCAAAGGCGAGTAAACCTCGGGGGCCAGAATGAGAACTGCTAGAGCGGGCCAGAACTCCATTGACCCGTGCACGAGGCGAATACCAATAGAGACGGCAATAAGAGCCACGGAAATCGTTGCAGCAAGCTCAAGGACGAGCGCAGAGAGAAAAGAGATGCGCAATACCTTCATCGTTTCGCGCGTGTATTGATCCCCCATCTCCTGAATGCGGCTCTCTTGGCTCTTGATACGTCCGAAGATTGAAAGCGTCTGGAGACCGCGGAGAGAGTCTTCGAAGTACTTGCCCAGCGTTCCTAAGGACTTCCATTTCGCACTCACGGCATCTTGTGTGTATCGCCCAATAAGTGCGCCAAAGAGTGGAATCAAGGGAATCGTGAGCAATGCAGTAATGCCTGAGAGTGGATCAAGAAGTGTAAGGGCGACAATTACAGCGATGGGAGTCAGAGAAGCACTAAACATTTGAGGCAGGAATCTGGCTAAATAAATATCGAGTGAGTTAGCGCCTTTGACCAGGAGTGTCGTTAGGTGCGTAGAGGGAGTTGATATCAACCTTTCGGGTGATTCAAGGATTGATGCTCGAAGTGATGCCTTAAAGGATGCTGCCTGCGAGGAGGCCCAGCGATCAAATGAAGAGACAAATAAGGCCTTGAAGGCGAGCAATAATGCTAATTCAATTATTCGCTCTGCGACTATCTCTTTCTCTTCGATGATTCCCACAATGATTGTTGCGATCAGAAAAGCACTTGAAATCACTATTGCTGTGTTAACAACCGCCCCGATGACTGCCCCAATAAAGAGTTTACGGCTACTGCCCAATGAGAGCAGTAGCCGTAAGTCTTTGGATTTCACGAGTTCAATATATGCGCAATATCGGCCCTTATGGGTGATGGACAGTGTCCAGCGCTCCCATCTCTGGATTAGATATTTGTGAAGCACTGATTCGTTTACGGAAGACCCAGTAGGTCCATCCTTGATAAATCAGGACTAGTGGAGTCATCACAAGTGCAACCCAAGACATAACTTTGAGTGTGGTCTCCGTTGCAGATGCATTGGTAATGGTGAGGTCGAATTGTGAACCAATCGAACTTGGCATGACACGTGGATAGAGTGCATAGAAGAGCGTTGCAACGAAGGTGGCAATCGTCCCAGCTGAGAGTATAAATGCCCACCCCTCCCGCACCTTAAGAATTGAGAAGATTCCTGCGACCCAGAAGATGGCGACAAGGAGTGAAAGGGCGAAGACAAGACCATTGAACTCAGGCAAGATTGCAAAGTTGGTCCATGCCAAAAATGCAACAGCAGAGAGTGCGGCAACCAGTCCAAGCTTGATCGCAAGTGCCCGTGAACGCTCGCGAATTCCGCCATCGGTTTTTAGGGATAAGAAGATTGCACCGTGGGTGAGGAATACAGTCAATGTGACTACACCTCCCAGTAGCGCATAAGGATTGAGCAGGTTGAAGAATCCACCTGTGTATTCAAGGTATGAGGTGTTTCCATTTGCAGTCTCAACCAACTCAATCGGTACACCGCGCACAATATTGGCAAAGGCCACACCCCACAGAAGTGCCGGTAAGAAGCTAGCTATAACAATTGCTATATCCCAACGTTGGCGCCACTGGGCTTTGCCATACTTTGAGCGGTACTCAAATGCAACGCCGCGCACGATTAGCGAGGTCAAGATGAGAAAAAGTGGAAGATAGAAGCCACTAAAGAGCGTTGCATACCACTCCGGAAAAGCGGCAAAGGTCGCTCCACCTGCAACGAGAACCCAGACTTCATTTCCATCCCAGACAGGACCAAGGGTTGTAAGAACAGCACGTCGATCTGCCTCATTCTTGGAAACGAAGGGAAGAAGAACTCCGACGCCGAAGTCAAACCCTTCTAATATGAAGTAACCGACCCAGAGAACTGCAATGAGTGCAAACCAGATAGTTTGAAGTGTTTCTAGTGACATAGTCTCTCGCCCTCCTTAGTAAGACATCACGAGTGGTTTGTCGGCGCTTCCGCCGAGCTGGGGATTTTCATAATCAACTTCTGGGGCAGGTCCATTCTTGATCACCTTTATGGTGAGGCCAATCTCGATTACAGCGAGCAAGCCATAGAGAAGAGTGAAGACAATCATCGTAAAGAGAACTGCTCCCGCAGAGACCATTGGACTCACACCATCTTCTGTCTTAATGAGACCAAAGACCGCCCATGGCTGACGCGCTGTCTCGGTAAAGATCCAACCGAATGAAATTGCGATAAGAGGAATAAAAGGCATTGCAATCATTGATCGCATAAACCACTTGCCCGTAGGCAGCGATCCGCCCTTTCGAATTCTACGAAGAGTGTAAATTGCTATGAAGAATGCAATCGCTCCAAAGCCAATCATGAGGCGGAACGACCAGTATGCCAATGGAATACTTGGCGTGTAGTCACCAGGACCGAACTCTGCATCGTATTGTGCTTCTAGATTATTGACTCCCTCAACAGTGGAGTTGAAATCTCCCGTGGCAAGAAAGGAGAGCACTGATGGAAGGTCTATCTGAAAGATCGGTCTTGATCCATCCAAGGTTCCGACTGTGAGAAGTGAAAATGGTGCGGATTCAGTTGTCTCATAGAGAGCTTCAGCTGCTGCCATCTTCATCGGCTGTTGCTCAGTCATAACTTTACCGATTGTGTCACCCGTTAATCCGACGAGAACAAAAGAGATAATGACTGTGATCAAGCCTAGCTTTAAGGTAGGGCGGGACATCTCCTCATCCTTCTTCTTAAGGAGCAGGTATGCTGAAATGCCGGCCATGAACGCACCTGATGCGAAGAACGCCGATGGAATCGTGTGAAGAAATGTGACGACAGCCGTCTTTTGGAAGAGAACATCAGTAATGCTGGTCAACTCTGCGCGACCCTTCTCAGCATTAATCACATACCCAACTGGGTGCTGCATAAAGGAGTTCGCGGCGAGAATGAAGTAAGCAGATAGAAGTGTTCCGATTGAGGCCATCCAAATTGTTGCCAAGTGCAACTTCTTAGGAAGTCGATCCCAGCCAAAAATCCAGAGACCTAAGAAGGTACTCTCAAGAAAGAATGCGAGAAGGCCTTCCATGGCAAGCGGTGCACCAAAGATATCGCCGACAAATCGAGAGTAGGAAGACCAGTTCATTCCGAATTGGAACTCCTGCACAATTCCTGTCACAACTCCGATTGCGAAATTGATAAGAAATAGCTTTCCGAAGAATTTAGTTGCGCGAAGGTATTTGAGGTTATCGGTGCGATACCACGCTGTTTGTAGCCCTGCTACAAGAAATCCAAGTCCAATAGTGATTGGCACAAAGAGGAAGTGGTAGACCGTTGTGATTGCGAATTGCCATCTTGCTAGATCAAGGGAATTCATGGAACTCTCCGTTTCTTTCTCAAGCCCTTTCTGGGCTCTTTCTTGCTTGGTTCTATCTTCGACCTCCCCCACTGCAAAAACTCCTGTTTTTGATGTCTGGCAACTCACACTGAAAAATTCACGCTCAAAATCATGAGGGCTGGCACTCCTACGATGGCGATTGGCTGAATTGGCCCCTGCCTTGATATCCTTTCGCCCTGCTGAGCGCTCAGGGCGGTTAGCTTTAAATATTCAAGGAGTACCGCAATGGCATCAACATGCGACATCTGTGGCAAGGGTCCAAGCTTTGGTAACAACGTTTCACACTCACAGGTGAAGACACGTCGTCGTTGGAATCCAAATATTCAGCGCGTAAAGACACTCGTTAAGGGTGCATCAAAGCGTCAGAACGTCTGCACATCATGCCTTAAGGCTGGCAAGGTTGCTCGCGCGTAATTAACCAGAATTAAGAGAAGTGGCTCCAGGAAACTGGGGCCACTTTTTTTGCACCGTAACTATCAATAATCGACACTCCTGCACCATCAATAACGCGACCGATGCAATGCCCAGGTAGATCGATACCGGTCGCTAAGAGAGCATGATCTTCTCCCCCGGCCACGATCCATTGCCAAATATCTACACCACAAGAGTCGGCAAGGTGAGCGAGATCTGCAAAACCATCAATTGCAGCAAAGAGCTCCTCCTGGAATTCAAAAGCAACTCCTGAGGCGTGTGCAATCTGGCCACCCTGAGTAAGGATTGAGTCGCTCACATCTGCCATTGAATGTGCAGAAGAGAAATCAAGATCGATCTGCAAAGTCGGGCATTGATAAGCGGCTATTGCCCTGCGAGCTGCAGGTGAGTTGGTACCGATCTGATTGGCCAGAAGATGAAGGCCAGCAGCAGACCAACCCGTCAGAGATGAGAGATATATTGAGTCACCCACACGCGCTCCGCTTCGAGTTACAGCTCTATCTGTGTTTCCCACCGCTGTAATGACTAGCTGAACTTTCTCAGATCTTGAAAGATCTCCACCTACAACTATCGCGCCGGCGCTACGAGCGGTATCTGCAATACCGCGAGCGAGGTCGCCTATCCATTGAAGTGACTCGTTGCCTGTAAGTGATGCTGCCACAAGTAGGTAATCGCAACGACCATTCATGCTGAGAATATCTGCGATATTGGCAGTCGCTACGCGAGCACCAATCTGATATGGACTAGACCACTGAACCTTAAAGTGAACGTCTTCAACTGCGATATCTGTCGTAAGAATTTGCTGAGCAGAGCCACGGACTATGGCTGCATCATCGCCGATTCCTAAGAGAAGACGCTCGTCAGATGAGGCGAAAATCTGCGAGAGGAGCTCGATAACCTCACTCTCTCGAAATCCCATAGTCAGAAACCTATCTCATGAGGTAGCGTGCGCCTATGAACGTACAGGCATATATCTTGATTCAAACTGATGTCGGCAAGGCATCTTCAG